>CAZNDN010000027.1:20985-35587 GCA_964571815.1 uncultured Fibrobacterota bacterium
GGCCCGGGACGCAAGCCCGGCGGGCAATCTCTCGACCCTCCGGTTCTCGGTCGTGTACCGCCCGGGCGAGGACGACACCCAGGGTCCGGAAATCACGCCGGTGTCGCCCGAGGCCGGGGCCGTGGTCACCAATGCGACCATTCCGGTGAAAGTGTCGGTTGAGGACCCCGGCGGTATCGCCGAAGTAACCATCAACGGCCGGGGAGCATCGCTGAGCAATGACAAGTACGAAGCAACCGTGAGCTTCTCCGGTACCGGGACACAGACAATCACGGTAGTGGCCCGCGATGCGAGTCCCAATGCCAACGTCGATTCCCTGCAATTCGAAATCACGTACGATGCCGGCGCCGCCGATACCGATGCCCCGGATATCGTCTTGCTTTCGCATGAGGACGGCGATGTGGTGGTTAACGCCTCGGTGCTTGTGTCCGTGGAAGCCAATGATCCCAACGGTATCGACAAGGTGACGATTAACGGAGGCGACGCCCTGTTTCGCAACGGCCGCTACGAGCGGGAGGTGACCCTTCCGTCGAGCGGAGCAAACCGAGTGGTTGTCAAAGCCCGGGATGCAAGCACCAACCGTAACATGGACTCGCTGACCTTCAGCCTGGCCTACGATTCCACGGCCTCGGATACGGTCGCGCCGGAGGTTTCCTGCGTGTCGCATCAGGACGGTCAGACCGTGTCCAATGACAACGTTCCCGTGATTGTCGAGGTAAGCGACGCCAACGGCATTGCAGGCGTTTCGATCAACGGTGTCGCGGCCGAGCAGAGCGGCGGTCGCTACCAGGCCGATATCGCACTGGAGCAGGGGCTCAACACGATCGAGTGCAGGGCAAGGGACGCAAGCCGCAATGCCAACGTGGGGACGCTGAGCCTGGCGCTCAACTACGACCCCACGGCCGACGACAACATCGCGCCCACGATCAAAGCCCTTCAGCCCCACGACGGAGACACGGTGTCGGTGACCTCGGTGCTTGTCCGTGTCCAGGCATCGGACGCCAATGGTATCGACAGAGTCAGGATTGCCGGTGAGGAAGCGGACCCGGTAAGTGGAGGCTATCAGCGACAAATCACGCTTCCGACATCGCCGGGCGAGCACGAGATAACGATCACCGCCCGCGATGCAAGCAGCAAAGCCAATACGGCATCGCTGACTCTGACGATCGTGTATGATCCCACCGCCGAGGACAACACGCCCCCGGTCATTTCGCGTGAGGCGCCCGCGGCAGGGGTGGTGCTCGATGAGCAATCGGTGGTGGTCAAGGTGTCGGCCTCCGACGACAACGGAATCAAGTCGGTCACTATTGGCGGCGAGGAGGCATCGCCGAGTGGAGGGCTGTATGTTCGTGAGATCACGCTCCCGGATGTTGGGGTGAACCAGGTCGAGGTGACGGCAACGGACAACAGCTCACATCAGAACGTGGCCACCGAAACCTTCGAGATCTCCTGGCAGCCCACCTCGGGCGACTATGCACCGCCCTCGATTTCTCTTGTCTCGCCCACGACCACGGTTACCGAATCGCCGGTGACAATCACGGTGACGGTGACCGACGTAAACGGTGTTGCGGAAGTGCTGATCAACGATCAGGCCGCCGCCAGGAGCGGCTCGTCGTATTCCCGCGACCTGAATCTCAGCGCGTCAAGTCACGATATCCGGGTGTATGCCCTGGACCGGAGCTTCAACGCCAACGATACCACGCGCACTTTCTCCGTGACCTACGATCCGCCGCCGCCCGCGGTCAGCGTGAGTATCCCCTCGTCGGATATCACCCCGTCGAGCATGAAGATCACCTGGGATCAGAGCACCGAAGGTGATTTCGAGTCGTACAAGGTTCTCTACGGCGCCTCGGCTACATCCCTGAGCGAGGACGGGAGCTACACCACAAAATCAACCGGGTCACACACCCTGAGCGGCCTGGATGAAAACACGCGGTACTACGTGCAGGTCGTGGTGTACGATGCCAACGGTTCATCGGCCGGAAGCGAAATTGTGGACGCGATCACACGCTTCTTGGATCCTCCGGGGATCGACCTGGTAGCCCCGTCGGGGGGAGAGACCGATGTTGTCGTGCTGCCGACATTCGATTTTCACGTTCAGGCCGGAAGCGGCAAGACGACCACCGCAACACTCTCAATCGGCACGAGTTCCTCCAATCCAAAAGACATCACGGTCACCGGTCTCAACCCGGCTTCCACGGACGCGGATTCTTCCTACTTTGCCTACACGCTCGCGACCGCCTACCAACTGGATAATGGGCGGCGATACTATTGGAAAGTCCAGGCAACAGTCACTGAGGGGGATGTCTCAAAACAGGAGACGTCGCAGATCAGGTCTTTTTATACGAAGAACAGCCCGCCTTCCTGGGGCGCTCCATCTTACGGCGCTGAAAACTACCGCAATCAGACAATCGGTTTCTCGCTTTTCGGCAAGGCGACCCTCGGAGTCTCAAGCAGCGGGCACGAGTTGCAGTACAGTCTTATTAGTGGCGACGGCAGTGCCACTCTTGTTGACAATAGTGTCATCTGGAAACGCAACTGGAGCATGACGGCGGACACCACAGTGAGGGTGGTAGCAATCGATACGTGGTCACAGGGGCCCATGGGCGATACCATGGAACTGACCATCAGTAAGAGGGCACAGCCGGCAGGCACCGAGGGGATGCGGTTTGTTCCCGCGAAGGACTCGACCTTTGAGATGGGGAGCAATGGGGGAGAATCTGATGAGCAGCCTGTTCACACGGTATCCTTTACCTATGATTTATGGATGGACACGACTGAGGTAACCCAGAAGAAATACGATGAAGTAATGGCCGTCTACAGCGGATACTCGTCCCCTTCTTGGACTGATCATGGAACAGGAGACAATCACCCTGCGTATAACTTCAACTGGTATGATGCAGCACTCTATTGCAATGCTCTGAGTAAGGAGGCAGGACTTGATTCGGTGTACGTTTATTCATCAATATCCGGCACACCAGGTAGTCGCAGCTCTTTGAACGGGCTGGTCGTTGATTTATCCAGAACCGGTTATCGTCTTCCTACAGAGGCCGAATGGGAGTATTCCTGTCGGGCAAGCAGAAGGACCGAATACTACTGGGGGAGCGATTCAAGCGACTTCGGTCCTTATGCTTGGAATGATGAGGACATCATGCACGAGGTAGGAGTGAAGCTCCCCAACGAGTTTGGCCTGTACGACATGAGCGGCAATGTGAGAGAGTGGTGCAATGACCGGTATAATGAAGTTTACTACAGTGTAAGTCCTATTAGTGATCCCGAGGGCCCCGAAAGCGGAGACTACAGGTGCATGCGGGGTGGAGACTTTGGAGCTTCAAATCTTCTGCGTTCTGCAAATAGAGGGTGGTATTACCCGACTGATCTCAGAGGGAATATCGGGTTCAGAGTTGCCAAGCGGGTCGTCTTCTGATTCTACGTGCTGTGCTGTTCGGAATTCTTGGAGGGTCCAAAGTAGGTCAAAATGGGTCCTATGGTGAACGTGACCCGGATACGACTTCACGGGCTTCCTGGTTATTCGGCGACAATTCCAACACCTGCTCATAGTATTGCAAGCTTCTGTCCTTATCACCCACTTCTTCATACATGCGCGCAAGATTGATTGTCGCTTTCACGTGGTCGGGTTGAAGCCTCAAAGCGTGCAGAAAGTAGTGTTCAGCCTCCTCAAAGTGTGAGGCCATAGCCAGGGTGATACCCAGATTCGTGGCGGTTTGGACCACCGACGAATCAAGCATGAATGCTTCATGCAGGTATCTGTAGGCCTTGTTGAGGTCTTTCTTCCGGAGAAACAGGGTTCCAACTGCCGAATGGATTTTCGTGTTGTCGGGATCAGATTCCAGCAAGATGGAGTAGTGCCGAATGGCCTTGTCCGGGTTTCCGGTTTCTTCGTACAATGCAGCCAGGTTCTTCCTGGCCAGAGAGAAGGTAGAATCGAGGCGAAGAGCATCGAGGAAGTACCGTTCGCTCTTCTTATAATTCCCGATTTCCTGCAAGTGCAGTGCTGCGTTATAGTAGGCTTCCTTTTTCCCCGGATTGTAGGACAGGGCGCGCTCATATTCCTTGATGGCCATCTTCGGCTCATTGTTCAGACCGTAGGCGCGTGCACGGTCAAATGCGGATTTGTAGTAGTTGTGTTCGTATCCGAAATAGTTGATGCTGGAGAGAAGCCCTGTCAGCACTGTGGCTGATATCCAGAATAGAGCTTTCCGGAAGCGATGCTCACCCAGAAGTGATACAAGAAAACGCAACGTGCGCGAGCCGAATACTATCAAAACGGGCAGTATGCATATCCTGTACCGTGAGGTCACGAAAAAAGGAAGATATGATACGGCGTAGGTCACTACAAGGGCGATGGCCAGAAAGACAAACAACTCTTCTTGCGAAAATGCTTTGCCTTTCCCCGCCCGCGGATTGCGTCCGGTCCCGGCTCCGGACACTACAAGAATCAAACCAATTACACCTGTGGAGAAGACGAGATTGAAGCTTGTCGGCAGAAAACCCAGAAGAGCGGAACGCTGTTTTGCCTCAAGGTGGTCACGCTCACTCATTATTTCAGTGTTGCTGAAGAAGAGCACGCCCTTCTTCATAATACGCTTGAGCGTAATCCACGGATGTTTGCGCATGTAGGTCAGTGCCTCTCCAACGAAGTAAGCTGACACTTCGGAGTGCTTCATTTCCCTTCCCGCGATACGCTCCACATGCCGGACTATCTCAGGGTAGTCGAATGCGGATCCAAATTTCGGGTATTCCTTTTCAAGGGCCAGGGCGTAACCGGTTGAATGGGGATTGTTGCCTATGTATAGGTTGATACCGGCGTTTGAGCTGACAAGAACGAAGTCATTGCCGGCAATGAGGTTCCTTCCGGCAGTAATAGAAATGGGGAGGAGAGTGCATAGCAGGAATGCGCAGCAACTGGTGAACAGCTTTCTGCGTGGAAAACGCGCGATTTTCCCATGGTAAAAGAACCAAATCAAAGCAGGGGGTATGAAGAGTACGAAATTGGGTCGTGCAATTGCAAGAAGGCCCAGCAGAACACCCGCACACAGGTAATAGCGCATAGTGGTTTTGCGCATTACCTGTATTGCCGCCCAGAGGAAGAGGATGATCAGAAGTGTGACCAAACCAACTTCCCGGAGTTCGCTGTCAAAGTAAATCAGCGGCCAGCTCACGGCCATAAGGAAACCGGCTATGGCCGCGGTGAGCTTATCGAAAAGGGACAGCCCCAGAAAGTACAGAAGGACACAACCCAGTGCGCCGAGGAGGGCCTGTATCACTCGAGGGGCCAGGTAGCTGTGCCCGAAAACAGCATACACAAGGGAAAGCACGTACGGGTACAGTGGTGGTCTGAAATATGGTGTGGACGGAATATCCGGATTCTCTTTGAAGGCCCTCGTACTCCAGGTCCCGCTCGCGATTCCCCAGGCCCAATAGTCATGGTATTCCGCGTCCACACCAGGATGAGAGAATTCAGGTTCATCGGAGATTTCTACAACGTATGCGATTCGGATACTCAATGCGGTGAGAAAAACCGCTATTGGCACTATCACTGAAGGGCTTTTCCTGATAAACTGCATACTTCAGAGATCTCCGCGTACCGTTTCCTCGAAACTGGGGACGCTTCCAGTGAGTTACATCAACACATCGGTTGCCGCTCCATCCCTGCCTCTTCTTGCTCTCAGCCGCAAAAGAATAAAATACGCTCGTGTAAGTAGTCTAAGAAGTAACCTCACATGTGCCAATATAAGGTGGCCTCTGAGACGGCGTGCTTCGACTCTTTCAAAACCTTTCAGCCTGGAGGCTCTATTGCGTTCGGCGTGACAGTCCTGAAGAAGCCCCGGGAACATTGCTTCAGAGTTATGACCGGTGTTGTCCCGGCCTGATCTATTCATGAATCTTTGTCACGGAAACACCGCCGCCATCCTCCCCTGTAGGTGTGACTGGTATTGGAAAACAACTGCACGCGCCTGGATTGTCATATCTCATTGTCTCCACATTCTCTGCGCCCTCCGCGGGTACGAACAATCCGGGCAATACGGCAGGTCAAGATGCGACCAATGCGCTGGTGATCATCCCGGGTGCCCTGGAGACGCATCGCCCGCCTGAGAGCATTCTCGCTGAAAGCAGCATTATCACGAGCGTGAATCTGCCGGACGAATTATCCCCGAAGGCGTCCCGCAGAACGGGATTAGTTATTTTCTCAGGTTACTACGGTCGGCATAGATTTCGCTGAGAGGGTAGTGCGTTCGGGCTGTACTGGGGGAGGGGCCAGGTCCGGACCGTGCAGAGACCGCGCCGCGGCGCGGACTCAACAGAGCCAGGGTGTAGTGGCCCCGGCTGAGATATTCGGCGAAAATCAACCAGCCCGCCAAACCATCAACCCGCAAACCGGGAGGGGGAGTACGCATGAGAAGAGTATCTTTCGCTGATTTCGTGGGAGTTACGGGTGTTGCCTGCGCGCTTGTGCTTGCGCTGGGATGTTCGGGCAAGGAGAAGACGGTGGTCCTGAAACTCGGGCACGGGCTCGATGTCACGCATCCGGTGCACAAGGCCATGGAGTATATGGCCGATGTGTTCGCGCGGAAGACCGAGGGTAAGGGACGCATCGATATCTACCCCGGCGAACAGCTCGGCAGCGAGCGCGATATGATCGAACAGGTTCAGCTCGGCAGCCTTGCCATGACCAAAACCTCTACATCTCCTCTGGAGAGTTTCATCCCGATCATGGGTGTGTACAGCCTTCCGTACCTGTTCCGCGGTGAAGAGCATGCATGGAAAGTGTTTCTCGGTGATATCGGCCGGGAGGTGCTCGATGCGGGCGTGGAAAAGGGCCTCAAGGGGTTGTGCTACTACGATGCCGGTTTCCGCAGTTTCTATACCAAAGACAAGGAAATCAAGACCCCCGAAGACCTCAAGGCAATGAAAATCCGCGTGCAGCAGTCAAAGACCGCAATGGACATGATCCGCACTCTCGGAGCATCGCCGACACCCATTGCCTGGGGTGAATTGTACACGTCGCTGGCACAGGGTGTGGTCGACGGTGCGGAGAATAACCCGCCGAGTTTCGAGACGTCGAAGCACTACGAAGTCTGCAAATTCTACTCCCTGGATGAACACACGTGCGTGCCCGACGTGGTTCTGGTGAGCACTACGGTCTGGAGCAATCTGGGCGAAACTATGCGCAAGGCGCTGCAGGAAGCCGCCGACAGCTCGCGTGTGTTTCAACGGGACCTGTGGGCCAGGCGGGTCAAGGAGTCCATGAAGGTGGTCGAGGAGGCGGGTGTTACGGTGCTCAGGCCCGACAAGGAGCCGTTCATGGAGAAGGTGGAGCCCATGTACGCGGAGTACGAAGGAACGGAGATTGGAGCGCTGGTAAAGCGCATACGGGCGGTTGAGTAGGAACCCGGCGCCCGCGGGCAGGTGATGGGCGCTCTCGCGCCGGGTAAGGCGAGAGTGCAGGATGGATACGGAAACATGAAACGAGTCAAGCACATACTCGATAAAATGCTTGAGTGGATCGTGATCGTCGTGATGGCGGTCCTTGTGCTCGATGTTACCTGGCAGGTGCTCACGCGTTTCGGGAGCAAGGTGCCGGTGGTGAACCTGATCCTGCGCAAACCCAGCTACTGGACCGAAGAGCTGGCGACGTTTCTCATGATGTGGGTAGGACTCCTGGGTTCGGCTCTGGCGCTGAATCGAGGCGCGCACCTGGGCGTTGATTTCGTTACCACAAAGCTCCCCGAAAAAGTGCGCGCGGGAGTGGAGATCGTAACCTTTGCGCTGATTTCCCTGTTCGGCCTGCTGGTGATGATGGGGGGCGGGATACAACTGGTGTACCGCACGCTGAGCACCGATCAGCACTCGCCGGCCCTGGGCCTGAAAATGGGGTACGTGTATCTGTGCCTGCCGGTGAGCGGTTTTTTTATCGTGCTCTATGCAACCGTGTTCCTGGTGCAACGGATTATCGCGGTGATCTCCGACGGAGACGGGGGAGCGCCGGCCGTCGTCCCGGGCGGGGGAGAGCCGATGAATACCGGAGACTGAGCCGTGACCCGGTTGAGTCAACGGTGGATCAGAGAGTGAGCAAAGGAGAGGCTGCGGCCTGCCTCGCCGCCGTAAAACGTGTGAATCAGCTATGAACGCACCCACTTTCATTCTTGTTGCAACGTTTGTCGTGCTGCTCGTGATGAACGTGCCTATTGCCTTTGCGCTGGGCATCTCTACCTTTGTCACCATTGCGTCAATCGGCGGCATACCGACCCTGACCATAATCGCGCAGAAGATGGCCACGGGAATCGATGCGTTTGCGCTGCTGGCCATACCGTTTTTTATCCTCTCGGGGCAGTTCATGGGACGGGGGGGCATTGCCCGCCGGCTGATCAACTTTGCCGGCGCCCTGGTGGGATGGCTTCCGGGCGGCCTTGCCTATGTCAATGTGCTCACGTGCATGATGTTCGGTTCGATTTCGGGCTCGGCCGTGGCCGCTGTTTCGGCGGTCGGCGGGTTCATGATCCCGGAGATGAACAAGAAGGGATACGACAAGGATTTCAATGTCTCGGTCAGTGTCACCGCGGCTACCACAGGGTTGGTTATTCCGCCCAGCAATGTAATGATTGTCTATTCGCTTGCCGCCGGGGGCGTGTCGATTGCCGCGATGTTTCTGGCGGGGTTTCTGCCGGGCATTCTGATAGGGGTTTCGCTGATGATCGTCTCGGGCGTGATCTCGGTCCGCCGGGGGTACGGCGGGGCGGGTGAGGGCGCCCGCATTCATTTCGGGCAGGTGCTGCACACCTTCCGGCGGGCATTCCTGAGCATGTGTCTGGTGGTGATTGTCATGGGCGGGATCGTGGGCGGCATCTTCACGGCAACGGAAGCCGCGGCCATTGCCGTGCTCTACTCTTTTTTTCTGTCGGTGTTTCTCTATCGTGAGGTGACGTTCGCCGACATCCCGCATATTCTTCTTCAGACCGGCATTACCACCGCGGTCGTCATGCTTCTCATTGCCGCGTCAACGGCAATGTCCTGGATCCTGGCCTACGAGAATATCCCGCAGAACATCAGCGCATCGCTGCTGGCCCTCTCCGACAGCAGAATCGTGATCTTCCTGTTGATCAACGCGATTCTTCTTTTTGTCGGCACGTTCATGGATATGACTCCGGCCGTGTTGATATTCACCCCGATATTCCTTCCCGTGGTCACCGAGCTGGGCATGAATCCCATTCACTTCGGCATCGTCCTGATCGCCAACCTCTGCATCGGCCTGTGCACCCCGCCCGTGGGAACCGCCCTGTTTGTCGGCTGCGGCGTGGGCAATACCACCATCGCGAAAGTCAGCCGTTCCCTGCTGCCCTTCTTCGTAGCCATGGTGATTTCGCTGCTGCTGATTACCTATCTGCCCGCCATCGCACTCACCGTCCCAAACCTGTTCGGGATGAAATAAAGCTCTCTCTCCCATCTCGATCGAAGCTGCTCGCACGTATCCCTTCAATCCCACACGCGCACTTCATCGCAATCGATATCGCATCGCCGAAAATGCTCTCGCATTTCATCTTCAAATCCAACTACCTGATGGTGTTGTTCCTGATTGTCGATATATGCGACGAGCGTATCGAGCTGCGATTGTCCCAACGAAAATGCACCATATCCGCGTTGCCATTCAAACGAGGAACACCGTGGGCTCCGGGGCTTCATCCACCGCGATGACGGCGATTTGATTCCCTCCAAAAGCTCACTCACCGCAAGGGTCCGCGGCAGCCTGCAGGCAATATGGATATGGTTGCGAGTCCCGCCGACCCGATACGCATGGCTGCCCATTGCTCGGCACGATGAAGCCAAATAGCCGTGCAACTCGGTCTTGCATTCGTCGGGAATCAGATCAGCCCGGTATTTGGTGCTGAAAACCATGTGCAGGAGAATCTTCGAAAGCGATTGGGCCATCCTGGTGCCTCCGCGAATAAAATGTCCCGGCCCTTCAGGTCTTGGTTTTTCCAAACATGTTCTGTCATTCAAGATAGTAGCTGGGCAATGAGTAATGCATCAACCCGGCAGTTCTTTTTACCTTTCCCTCGAGGCCATCTGAAATGCCCTGAAGGGGCATCATATCCCAGCCTGGGCTGACGGCCCAGGCGAAGCGAAGCGAAGAAACCCACCCCACCCCACCATTTCAAAGCCCCGCAGGGGCGTGATACGCTCGTGCTCGTGCGCCCGTGCGCAACCACCGGATCCATCCCTATTCAATGCCCCGCCCGATATTCCTCCACCAGCTTTTCATGCAATCCCTCGAGTTCCCATTTGTAGAGACGGTCGCCGCCCGCAACAACGAAACTGAGAGGGTCGGAAATCCAGGCGTTGCCGAGGGCCCAATAGGGGTGGCGATCTGGGCGGGCAAGTTTGACAGGCGCTCCAATGAAATCGGAAAGAGACGGAGATATGGGCGATGCAAAGAAGTATTTCACATCGGTCAGGGCCTGAGTGAAGACCTCTGCGACAATCAATAGCCAGTTTCCGTCCGGTGAAAACTGGATATCAAGAATCTCGCATACAGTACAGTTGGAGGGTAGACCCGGCAAATCAATTGCCCTTTCAAATATGATGGCAGCCGAACTAGAATCTCGATTCCGCGTGATGCACCAAAGAGAAAGGCGTTCAGAATCTGTCTCTGTGGAATAGTCATCCTTCGGTGCTTCCGGTGTTGGAGATGCCATCACAAAGGCTATGTTGAGGCGGTCGTGTATGATCAACTTCCTTATGCACTGGAACTTACTTGCGTGACGATTAAGAACCTCGGCAAAGGCGTGAGTGGCCTCCTCACCATCTTGGTTCCATACGCGCATTGTGCGCGAGCTATCGTCCCAGGCAAGGAGTTTGCCGTCATGCGCAGTCCACGGTGCCCAATGCACTATCGGGGTTTTGCCTACGTCAATTTCACATACTACATCATAGGACCACTGACCAAAATCAATGATCTTGATCACGTCCCGGTAGCAGGTCGGTCCATACGACTGTGTATGAACATTATACTCGATCGCTAGTGTCTCGCTAATTGGGTCTAACACTTCAAACCTTTCGATGAAAGGTCCATCCATTTGGGGGAGAAACTGTTCAGCATGACCTTGAGCTATGTCGATCCGATTGATCCTGCGACTTTGACAGTAGAAGACAGTTGAGTCTGGTAGTACGGGGCAAAAGGAGACATCTCCGCCGTAAGGCTCTTCAATGGCATGACTCATCACCACCTTGTATTTGACGTTGTGCTTGTTGAACTCAAACAGGCCTATGCCCCTTGCGACGTCGCAAGTCGCGATGCTGTTCAGTATCGGTACAGAGTACACTCGAGCAACTCTCCTGCTGAGGGCAACTACCGTGGGCCATCGCTGTCTGATTCCCGGATAGGCAGGATCCTCAGAGTCCTGTTTCGGAGTGTGAACCCCGCGTACCATAGGCTGCTGACACTCTAAGAGTAGAAAGGAGAGTAGTAGCATCTGCACAAGAATCTTCATTGATGGAGTTCTTCCTTGAGTTGATCGACACGTGACTTGAACCCCAAGAATTGTTTATATCCCTCCCTTACCCTATTGCGGTTGGCTTTTTCAGCGAGCAACCCCATCTCCAGATTCTTCAACCGAGCTTCGTTCCCAAGATCATAGAACTCAAACGGATTAACCAAAGCTAGGCGTGCCCAAAGGTCTTGGCCTATTTCATCAAGAAACTCCTTTGCTTCCTCACAAGACTCCCGGTAGCTCTTGCCTCCCATTATAGCCAGCGAAAGATACCAGTCTGTTCCGAAGAGAATTCTGTCCTTCACATCGCCGTATGTGGGATCATTCAAGAAATCCCTGAAGGTCGGCCCGTGTTCCCGGAAATCCCAGCAACTGATATCGGTGTATACGTTGGGATAGTCACGCATGAGATTTATTATTTCCTCGATCCAGGGATTGCGGTACTCTCGGGAGTTCTCTTCCTTCCAAAGATCCCCTCCGAAATGCGCAAGACAGACGCGCAGGTCACTGCAATGTTCCAGCACCTCCCGCCAGGATCGCGGATTGCCGTAGTTGAGGTCGAAATACTCCCCTGGTTCCCAATTGGTGCCGGTTACCAAGGATCTGCAGACGTCTTGGCCTGTCTTGCGCTTGTATTCCCTGTCAGCCTCGAGATAAAATACGTCCTCATGCGTCGTCATACCGCCGGGAGAACAATGCACCATGATTGGTATGTCGTTCTCGACGCACTTGGCATAGAAGTCCGGAAGATACCTGCATCTGCGATCGAGCGCCATGTACCCGAGGCGTGGGTACATCTTGAAGCCGAGGAAAACACCCTGGCGACCCGGCCTCCCGCCGGCTACTTGCCCGAAGGGGTAGTGCCAGGGGCCGGTGACGAGTTCTTCGTCGTAAAGGCAGTCGGGCCCGTTATTCCAGCGACGAGGGTCATAGTGATACATCGGAAGCAATCTTGCTGGATGGTTCGTGGCAGCCGCAACTGTCTCTTCTACCTGCGCGTACCATTTCTTGAAGTCTTCTATTTCAGCAAGCTCGAAGTATTCCTTCTCACCGTCTTCTTCAGGGTGAAGGCCGTTCTTTCTTTTGTAGTAGAAGTAGAGTCCCTTCTTGTACGCTCCTCCTTCACGTTCAACATGGTAAATCGTTTTGCCGTCGAACCCGGCAAGGTGTGCGTACTCCATATCCATGGTCTGGATTATCATGGGTGAGAAGATCTCTCTGTCGCTTCCATCTGATTGCATGGGACCCCGATGATTGGACGTAGATGAAGAGCTTTCTCCATCACCACGTTCACTCGAAGAAGCAAAAACGCTGCCCGGTGCAAAGGTCTCCCGATTCTCCCTGATGATGAAGTCGCCGATGTTCTCACAATCCTGCTTCTGAATCGACCCAAGTCCCCCTCTCAGGGCATCCAGCATCACTGTGCGAGCAGGATCGCACATTTCGGACCGATCGTCTCCAAGTAGTCTTGTCTTGGCGCCGAGCTTTCTCCGGAGCAGCGGAATAGGCGCGCAGTACCCACTTTGAATATGCATGTGCGAATCAATAATGCAGCTCACCGTGAAGTCTTCTTCCGTGGGCGTGACCAGCACCGGGAGCATGCGCCTTATCGTGTGGCTGCCGTACACCGGACACTCCACCTCCGTCAAAAGCTTGTTCCTGTCCGCCGGTTCGCTTAGGGTGAAAGACTGACCTTTCTCGAAAAACACAACCTCAACGCGTCGGTTTTCCGACGATCGATACTCGTCCCGGTGTGCCTGCTCCACGGGGAACGACTCCCCGCAGGAGAACACGCCTGTGCCTCCGTAACCGTAGGTGAGCGAGGGCATTTCCCGGGCACCGGTGCGCTGGGCGAACGCTTCCTGAACAAGGCTTCGCATGACATCGAAGATCGCGCCCCGGGTTTGCGGCCCGATCGCACCGTCCACGGCAATGGACTCGTCGAATCGAGTGTTGTATTCATCCTGAAACGCTCTGACCCCCGCCTGTGTCCCGGGGCCGTCCATGCCGTCGACCGTACCGGGGTCGCAGGACCAGCCGTGAGCAATGGTCAGGCTCTTGAGCACCTGCTGGTAGTCCCTGACCGTGCTTCGCTCGAGTACGGCGTCTTTGAAGGCGTCACGGTCGTCGTCGAGCAGGGCTTTCACGGCGTCGGCGCGGAGCTGGGCAAGGTCGTAGTTGGGGGCAATCTCACCGGAGGTATCGGCATGACCGAATACCACGACTTCTTTGCCGGGGGTGTCGTGGACAAATGCCAACGCCGCGGTTGCCGAGCCGATCATGTCTCCGGCTTCATCCAGCACGGGAACGGCGCTGTTGAGATTGAACAGAAGGTCGGGTATCTCGACCAGATCGCATTCCAGGGGCGGCGCAAGCGGAAGCTTTGCGCGCTCACTCTGCTTGCCTTTGGCCGTGACATTGAACTCCAGCCGGGGATCGTCCGTGTCGATCTTGCCCGGGTCGACTTTCCACTCGGTGGTTGCCCACCCGTTGCGCGAGCGCCCGTTGAGACGGGCAATGCTGCGGGGCGGCTTGTGTGATACGTCGACAATCTCAAAGTCCACCCCGGCGCCGTCGACAATGCCCCGAGTCTGGGCCTTGAGCGTCACCGTATCCCCGGGCACAACCTGCTTCGGGGATTTCTTTCGACGCGTTTCGTCCGCGTGTTCAAACTGCGTGTCGAAAAGCTTGATTGCGGCCCGGGCTTCCTGCTGGTCTTTCCAGGCCCAGTACGCGGCCTCCGTCTCGCTCATCGGGGCCGACAGGACGGCAAGCTCCTCCTCGGTCGCTTGGAAATCCTCGGTATCGAACAGCGGCCACCGTGCATCGGCGACCAGGTGCCCTTTGGGAACGAGCCACTGAATCTTATCGTAGCGCAGGTCGCAGCGAAGCAGATGCGTGTAGCGTTCGGCCCGGCGGTCCTTCACGTTCGGAAAGTACAGGTGCAGGCCGCAGATCTTGACCGGTTTGAGTGTGTGCTTGAAATAGATTTCTTCTCCGCGGTCCCGATGGTAGCGGGGCCAGAATATCTCGACTTTGCTGAGATACGTGTCGTGGGCCTGACGGATCAGGGAGTAGAATCGCGGAAGGAA
>CAZNDN010000028.1:0-1170 GCA_964571815.1 uncultured Fibrobacterota bacterium
GCCGGCACGAGGAGAAGACAACAGCACATGAGAATACAACTACTGCCGCAAGATTCATACATCGGCCTCCTTCGCATGTAAGGTAACCGGCATTTCTAAGAATAGACGACTCAAACGAGTGCGGCGTTACTCTCTGATTTTTCCTCGCGTGCTCTGAGCCAATGTGCCGACATTCAATTGTCGAGAATGTGTGCTCTCAGCCTTCACTGCAACGGCCACGGATCCCTTCATGCAGGAGACCACCCGCAAAGCGATGGCCCGAAAGAATTCAGAAAGGGGGCTCAGCGACACAGACACGGGTATTGACGATACCGGAGAGGGCTGAGACGAAACGTAGCTGCTGCTGCCGCCGCCGACGACGCTGTCGAGCCCGGCAGCGGCGCATCCCAAAGTCATCACAATTGTAGACATCCATGTCAACGATTTTTCGCCGGCATCATCGACGTTCCCTGCAAAGCAGAAGAATCGGGGCTATATTTGAAGATGCCGGCTGCCCGGGTACTCAAGGAGGTTTTCGGGCCCGTCCTGAGCTACGTCGAAGGGGCCTGTCCTGGACAGATCAGCTCAATAAAATCAACAGGTTGGGCACCCGCGAAGATACTTGAGACAAGCGAGAGGTCCACACCCGAAGCTGCACTGCGATCTGCGCATCTGGTCCAATCACAGAGGAGGTCACGACATGGTTCGCCGCGTAAGCATGTGCCTTTTGAGCGCGATGATCACCACGGTATCGGCCCGGAATACGGGGTATGCAGATCGGTTTGACGGGTCGTCGCTTGTTTCGGGCTGGGGTGAAAGCAGCAAGTATGACCTGTCTCCGGACAACGGTGCGATGAAACTTGCTATTGCCACCGACGGGAAATGGCAGGGATTGTATCTTGCCCTCGACGACGTATATGATTTTTCATCGGACCTGCTGCTCAATCTCAAGATCAGGGCAAACGACCCCTTCATCCTGCACATATACCTGTTCGACGAAAACAACAAAAATGTCGTTGTCCATCGACCGATTCGATCATCATCGCGGTTTCACAACTACTGCTATGACATGGCCGAGGCAACGCCCGGGGACGGATTCGATCCCACGAGAATCACGGCCATGATGTTCACCGTCAACGGCCTGAGCCTGGGTACGGAAACCACGGCATGGTTCGATGATCTGCTTGTCGG
>CAZNDN010000028.1:1270-19030 GCA_964571815.1 uncultured Fibrobacterota bacterium
ACGGCCTGAGCCTGGGTACGGAAACCACGGCATGGTTCGATGATCTGCTTGTCGGCGCCGAGGCCTCCAGGTTCGCGTCGGTGGGCCCGGTCCCCGATCTGGAGCTTTTCAAGGGCACCACCGACAATCACCTTCAGGTCCATGATATTCGCCACGCCTCCTCGATCGACCTCTCTTCCTCAATGCTGCTGTCAGACATCTCGATTTCTTCGATCCGGGACGGTATCGCCGATATCCGTTTCGACTGCAAGAGCGGCGCGGTCGGTCAGGAAACCCTCACGCTAACGGCACACGGCACCGACGGCTTTGCCGACCACGCCGTTGCGTTCACGGTGACCGTCTCGGACAACAATCCGCCCGAGATCGATCCGATCGAAAATGTGGAAATGCAGGCCGGCGCCCAAAAGGCCGTTCGCCTGAGCGGCATTTCCGACGGTGATGCGTCAGCGGAGCAGCCTTTGACCCTTACCGCGCGAAGCGACAATCAGGAAGCGCTTCCCGATTCCCGGATCAAAATCGCCCATGCCCCCGGCAGCCCCTACGCATCGCTGGTACTTACACCGACAGTGGCAGCGAAGAATGTCCGGGTAACGGTGACGGTCGACGACGGACAGGGAAGCGCCGGCACAACGTCGACATCGTTCTCGGCGGATATCTATGAACACTTCAACTACCCGCCGACCGTCGATTCGCTCCACGACCTGGCCGTCAAGCTTTCCGCCGGCACCACACTCATTCCGCTGGCCGGTATCACCGACGGCAACGGGGGTACACAATCGCTTACAATCGGCGCCACAAGCGACGATGCGAACGTGATTGCCGACGACGGACTGAGTGTGGACCACACTGCCGGCGCAACGGAGGCAAGCCTTGCGATTACACCGCGTGCCGAAGGCGTCTCGATCATTACCCTGACCGTTGCCGACGACGGTGCGGGGTGTGAGAATGGTCCTCGACAGACCAGTCGAACCGTGGAGATCGAAGTCCTTCCCGACCTGCCCGATTCGTACGTTGAAACCTTCGACGATCTCTCAGCGTGGAGCAAATCGGGCACCTACGCCTTCACCGTGGTGGATTCAGGATCGTTTCGAGCTCTCAAAGTTGAGTGTACCGACAAATCGTATTGGGACGGATACGGTCTGACATTCGAGCCGCATCTGGATCTTTCGGAGTATCCCTTTGTCAGCATGGAAGTGTATTCGGTCAACGATTCGACGCTGCACTGGATGTGGTTCTACGACAACGCCGGCGTGCGCAACGACAACATCAGTATCAAGGAGAAAGCAGTATGGGCGCCGCCCGGGAAATGGACCAGGATTGTATTTCGGTTCGACGGCTTTGCGCAGATGCAGCGCAAGAGCGGTGAGGAGATCAATGCGCGGAGGATCACCCGCATTCTGTTCAATATGCACGACACGCCGTTCAAATGGCCCCCGCCGCCTGATTACAGCGGGACCTATCTGATTCGCCATGTGCGGGTCGGAAGTCGGGCCGATCTGGGAACACCGGTCGCCACAATCGATCCGATTGCCCACCTGTCGCTGTTTGAGGGCGCCGGCATGCAGGAAATCATGTTGACCGGCATCGGCGCGGGCGTGGGGAATTCCGCGGCGCCGTCACTGGAGGTCAACAGCGACAACACCGCACGGGTGCCGCAACCGACTGCAGGCGCCACTGACGATCACGGCAAAGCTCTTCTGTCGTTTACGCCTTCCCCGGGCACCGGATCGGCCGAAATTGCGGTGACGGTCACGGCGGAAGGCGCCCGTGATACGACCGTACGCTTCGGCGTGGATATCGTCGACAAGGCGCAGTCGCCCGCGGTGACCGTAACGGTTGATCCCACGAAGAAATACCAGACGATTCGGGGATTCGGCACGTTCCGATTTCCGGACAAACCTCAGTACATCGACGATTACACCGGGAATCTGGGCGCCTCGGCGGTTCGGATCGGCCTGTTCGACAACCATATCGAGCCGGTCAACGACAACAACGATCCGTACGTGCTCAACCGCGCGGCCCTGACAACTTCACCCTTTGATTTCGACTACTACCGCAAGCTCAAAGCCCGCGGCGTGGAGACATTCATACTGTCGTACTGGAGCCCTCCGGCATGGATGAAAGACAATTTCAGCACCACATTTGCCTTCGCCTCGGCCGTGGGTGACTGCGACAAGACCGACAACAAACTCTCGTACCATTACTACGAAGAGTTCGCGGAGAATGTCGTGGCCGTGGTGAGGATGTTCAAGGAGGAAGCCGGGATAGATCTGTACGGGATCGGCCTCCAGAACGAACCCGCGTTTCACGAGCCCTACGCCTCGGCTATTCTCGATCCCGAGCATTTTGTCGAGCTGCTCAAGACCGTGGGTGCGCGTTTTGAGGCGGAAGGAATCACGACACGACTGTTCATGCCCGAGCAGGTCTTCTCGCAGGGACTGAACTCCATGCGCGAGTACATCGACGCGGTCCAGGGCGATTCGCTTGCGAACCGCTACACGCAGGTAATCGCGACGCACGGGTATGCAAAGGACGGAATCGGTGAGGGGCAACCCGACTATTCGAAATGGAGTGAAATGCGACAGAACGCTCAGGAGGGACCCCGGCCCAAAGAGCTGTGGATGACGGAAACCTATCCACGGGCCGGAGGATGGAGTGAAGCGATGAATCTTGCCGGCGCGATGCACGGCGCCCTGGTGCACGGCAATGTCGGCTTGTGGACATTGTGGAATATCGAAGGAACGCTCATGCAAAGCGGCGCTCCCACCCGGAGCTTCTACGCGGCAAAGCATTACTACCGCTCGGTTCGTCCCGCATGGCGCAGGATCGAGGCCGAATCAAGCAGAGACGACGTGCTCGCGGGAGCATTCACTTCGGCCGACGAATCGGCGGTTTCCCTTGTCCTTGTCAACCTCGGGGATTCCTCGCGCAGCATCGAGGTACACGGCGACGGCCTGCCCGCGGCCTTTCACCGGTACCTCTCCTCCGAGGGGCGTTTCTACGAAGCGGGAGCGGATATGGTTGACGGGTCCACACTCATGCCGCCGCGAAGTATCCTGACCCTTTCCACGGAAAAGGCGTCCGATCCCACGCCCGTGCAATCTCAACGGGTAAAGAGGATTCCGCCCCCCGCTTTCGCGGTCCTGTCGTCGCCGTTGTCTCCGTCCGTGAGCATCGAATTCACGCTGCAGCGTCCCATGAAAGACGTGACCGTCACCATACTGAATCTTCAGGGTCGAGTGGTATGGCGCCACACAGGCGGGGATACTCCCCCGGGCATGCATGCGATCAAGTGGAACGGAGAGGATCGAAACGGCGCCCGCACCGGAGCGGGAGCGTATCTGGTTCGCCTGACCGGCAGGGAGCCAACGGGCACAATCGCCCTGTCCCGCGCAACGACGATGATACGGCTGGGCAGGTAGCGCGCCGACGGCTTCGCCGATGTCTTTCGCGCGCCTTGCTTGTCTCCGACAGTCTTCTTGTCTTTCTCGGCATCGACACCTGAGGATTGGTTTCCGGCCTTCAAGTCAGCCTCAGGCTGCCGACCGAACGCCGGGAAATCGTTTCCGGTACCCGCTGAATCCCGTCCGCGGCCGTGAAGCGGCTCAAGTTCCTTGTCGATTCCGCCCGGCGCTGCCGGATGCGGATCATGGGTGTCCCGGTTCGTCGTGCCGCTGTCTTCGGCCCTTCCCTTGTCATCGACCAATCCGCTGTCCGCACATCCCGGGTCGTTCATAGCCGAAAGCAGTTTCCTACCCGGTGAGTTGATCCGCGTATTCCTCACAACGAGGAACCCAGCGCCGACAAGAAGCATGATTACCGGCACATGCTTTACGTGCCGGAAAAGGCTTCTGGTTCGTGGCGACGGTGTCGGCATGGCGTGTCGGGAACTCCCCGCGTGATAGAGACCTGGTTTCGGCTCCGGCCGTTCATCCCTGCATTCACTCAGGCTTGCATCCGGGCAATCAGGGTAATCGGTGGATCGGACCCTTCACGTGATCCCCTGTAGCTCATTGTGTCGCATATCCAAGACCAATGACTACCGACGGAAAGAGGGTCATTCCCCCCGCTCCTTGCGATTCCTGGAAATCGGGGTCCGGTGCGGAACCAAAGGCAAGAATCCCCACTCCCAGACCGGCCTTAAAGAGCAACCAGCCACTGTTATAGGTCAGTTCGTCGCGTACTGAGTAATAAGCACCGATACCCGCCAGGCGCGACAAATCTTTTGACGCCAACATCAACCCGGGGATAACGGTTATTGAGTTGCGCAACGAGCCGGTTGATTTGTCCCATTGATGAGTCTTCAGAGACAGGGATATCGAGCAGCTCAGGATTCGGGTCAAGAGGTAAGAAACAATCCCCGGATTGATTCCCAGAGAGCCGTATTTCGTGACACGTTCATAATTCACATTGGCGATCTCCATCAGACCCGCGGACATGAATATGCAATGCATGTCGCCGTCATCATCCCCCGGTTGGATGGATTTGGTCAGGCTATCCGCCGGATCCAGGGGTACTTCAACGATAGAGTCGGCAAGATCAGGTGTGTTCGACGCCGCACCCGGGCGGATCACCAGCAGGGTCGCAACAACAATGTGCATGAATTGGCATGGGGGTTTCATGGTCTATTCTGCCGGGGAATGTCCACGGTCGACTCCTATGCGAACGTTTCTGCCGAATGGCTTGACAGGCGGTTGTCTCCCATGACACTTCGTACCAATGCTCCGCATCACTCGGCCATCCCGGTCATTGCTCGATCACCATCTTCTTGACTACCCAGGCCCGACGGGCACCGGCTCGTACGAGACAGCGCCCGGGATGAAGCTGAGCTATATGGAACCCGTCGGTGAAACCACCTCCATGCCGGACAATCCGACCGTTCATATTCAGTACCGCCCCTGAGACTGCTGTTGATCGGCTTTAAGATATATCCCAGGCCATCACACCCAAAACTCAGTCTGCCGCTCCAACAGGAACCCCGCGATTCTGATCCGCTCCATGGGCTTTGGCCCTCGCGGGAGGCCGGGGCGGATGAGATAGTCGAACATGGCGCGTATCACGCCGTCGACATTGTACTCGTAGCTGGTGATACGCGCCACGGCCGACTGAAGATCGTTGTCGAAGCTCACCACGGAGAAGGGCCGTGTGGCACGGTCGGCCGTGTTTCTTCGCCTGATATATTCCACGAGCACCTGCGCGACAACATCAGAGAACACCACACAGGCGGTGATCCGGGGCCGGGTCAGAATGTGCTCGAACGCCGCTTCGAGGCTTCGGGAGTAGGCGCCCCGGGTGCTCAGGGCCCGAAGGGACTCGTAGGCGCGGATCACAGTGCGGCTCAGTTGCGCACCCAGCATGCTTCGAGTGTCGAAATCCTGCACCAGCCGCTCCAGCTCCCGTACCAAAACCACGGTCTGATAGTACTCCTCAAACTGCCTGATCCCGCTGCCCCGGCCGCGCACGATCGAGTCGATTGCAAAACAATCGACGGTGTAGTCGCCGCCCATGCCCCTGAATACCCGGCGGAGGACATCGTACCGCGCGCGCGACCAGGCGTAGCGGTTGCTCAGGGTGAGCGCGGCGATATGCCGGTGACCTCCGCGAAGAAGAAAGCGGGCAATCGTCTCCGCGGCCTCAAGGTCGGCCCCGAGTTCAAACAAGCGCACATGCCGCGTGCGCAGTGAAGGTACCTCCGGAGGGAGGTCGTTCGCATCGTCAAGCACCGCCACCGGCCGGCCGCGGGACTCCAGAAGAACAAGCAGGTCGCGGAGGCACGGAAGACGGTTTCCCCAGACCATGGCGCCGATAATGGTCGCGCTTGTATTCTCGTGTCGCAGCAGAAGCTCGCGAAGCTGCCCCGCATTGTTCGCACGGCCGCACGGAACGAAGCTCAGGGATATCCGGTGCTGAAGCGCGCATCGTTCGGTCGACCGCAAAACTTCATTCACCCGCGGAGAATAGAGCACCCAGTTGCTCTCCTTGACCGGCACGAAAAAGAGAATGGTCGATCCCGGCCGCGACCTTCGGAGCGGCACACGGTAGCCGCGCTTGAACCGCTCCAGGCCCGTGCGCGGCGCGAGGATGCCAAGCGCTTTCTTCACCGTGGCATACGACACGCCGTAACGGCCCTGAAGCTCCTTGTACGAGGGCAGCGGCGCGCCGGCGGGAAACACACCGCGAGCGATATCCTCGTGAATACGCTCCATCACCCTCTCGTACGCCGGGACCCGGTGCTCCCACGAACCCGCCGGAACATCCCCGGCCCGGACAAGACGAACGCCCCTGCCCGGAAGCGTCTCGAGCACCCCCTTGTCCACGTACGCGTGCACCACCCGGCTCATGGTGAATACCGAAGCCCCGGCGCGGGCGGCCATGTGCCTGACCGTAGGAAGACGGTCCCGGTTGCGGGAGCGGCAGTGATCGATTGCCTCAATCAGCACCCGCTCCGCACGATCCCGCACAATGCGCGACGGCATGATAGCTCCTTATAATAACAATCTAACACATGTATAATTAGATTAAAAATAATAGATCGTCATTTCCTCGCAACCGGGCTATATTATCGGCAGCGAAAGGGAATCAACCCTGGACGAAGAGTTCCGGAGCGCTTTGCCCGGAAACTCCGGCACGCCCCTTTGAATATCACAAGCCCCGAATGGAGGTTACCCATGAGAATGCCCCACACCCCTTTCCCGAAAACGGTACGACTCACGCTCCCGCTTTTTTGCATCGGCCTTGCGCTCGCACCCGTGCGGGGGGATTACATCACCGATGAAATCGACCGGCAGTGGGACGAACTCGCACTGGAGATCGAGGACGCCGAAGTGGAGCTTGTTATGGGCTGCAACATGTTCAAGCGGAACACATACATCACCCATATCAACCCCTATCTCCGCGAAAAGAACGACATCTACGACCGGCAGGCCCTGATCCTCGAAAGCGATCGCGATCCCCTGGATATTGTCCTGCGCCGCACCCGCGCGCTGTGCGACCACCTCAAGGCCGGGGTCGATCTGGGCGCGCTTGACGGAGAACTCAGCAGCCTCGAGACGCGGGCCGCGGGGATCGCCCCCTCTTCCGCTTCCCAGCGAAAGGACCTCTACCACGAGGTCTGCGCGGTCAGACGCAGAATTGCCTTGTCAAATCCCCTTCTTGATTTCGACAAAGTCCTCGTGGGAGGCGGCATGGTCGGCGCCTATCATCTCAGCGCAATCGCCTGGGCAAGCTACGGCAATTTCCGCAACTGGATCAAAGTCGTCGAGAACCCGTTCAGCGACAACCCGACCTCGTACAACATGCTCGAAAACTCCGAATTCACCAACGGCCCCCTGCAGGGCCGGAGAATCATGGACTTTGACGGCTCCTTCGATCATCCGTGCCTCTCCTACGACGGCCAAACCGTGTATTTCGCCTGGGTCGAACGCGACACCAGCGGGAGGAAGATGTTCGAGGGGAGCTACTCGGAAAAAGCAAGCCACGCTCAGGCCGCCTGGGGAAAGGGAGTATCGGAGAAATATGTCTACCATATCTACAAGGTCAACATCGACGGCACCAACCTTACCCAGTTGACCTTCGGCGTGTACAACGATGCGCATCCGTGGGAGCTTCCCAACGGCCGAATCGTCTTCGTCTCCACCCGCCGTGCCGGATTCGACCGCTGCGTGGACAACAAATCCAACCTGCTGTACAGTATCAAGCCCGACGGGAGCGATATGATACAGCTCAGTTGGCACGAAACCCACGAATGGTACCCCAGCGTCGACAACAATGGTATGATCATGTACACGCGATGGGATTATATCGACCGCGGCGCCGACGTGGCGCATCACCTGTGGACCTGCTACCCCGACGGCAGCGATCCGCGCGCCCCGCACGCCAACTATCCTCATCCGTGGATCAAGGAGAAGCTCACCGAAGCGTACGAGTATTTCGACTACGAAGTCCCCAACCTCTACGGCTACGGCCAGGGAGTCAATATCCGCTCGTATATCGAGTTCCTCTATCGTCCCATCCCCGACTCGCGAAAACTGATCTGCGTCTCGGGACTACACCACGGCGATGCGATCGGGAACCTGATGATCGTGGACCCGGATGTGGAGGACGACGGGATCATGTCGCAGGCAAAACGAATCACGCCGTATCTGCACCCCGAAGGGGAGGGTGACGGGAAGGTGCCCGGTGAACGCAGGCCGAAATACTGCACTCCGTGGCCGCTCAGTGAAGATTTCTACCTGACTTCCTGGAACAAGACCCTCGTGCTGCTCGACCGGTTCGGGAACCGGGAGCCGCTGTACAGCGACGATCAACGCCCCAATTTCCCCACCCCGCTGCGCCCGCGCAAAAGGCCCCCGGTGCTTGCCACCCGTACGCACCAGGGTGAGGAGGCCGATCCCAACCACGACCGGGCGACGATCAGCGTGCAGGATGTCTACAACACACACCCCTTCTGGTTTCCCCCCGAGGTGGTCCAGCAGCGCGCGATCAAGTGGCTGCGCATTGTCCAGCTCTACCCCCGGGTGCGTATTTTCGACGACAACGGCGACAGGATCCCCGTGGCCCACACGCCGCGGGCGCCCTGCAGGATGTCCCTCGGTGTGGTCCCGGTCGAAGAAGACGGGAGCGTATACTGCCAAGCGCCGGTCGAGAAGGGTATTTACTTTCAGGCCCTTGACGAAAACTACATGGCGCTGCATTCCATGCGATCCCTGACCTACGTACACCCCGGCGAGCAGCTCTCCTGCGTGGGGTGCCACGAAAGCAAGTGGGAATCCCCCCCGGCCCGGAACGAGACCCCGCTTGCCATGCAACGCCCCCCGTCGAAGATCGCCCCCGAGTTCGAGGGCGGACCCGAGCCCATGAACTATCATCGTCTGGTCAAACCCATTTTCGACAACACCTGCATCCCCTGCCACACCGAAAAAGGCGCCAGGGGGATCAAAAGCTCCGACTATGAGTCGTTTCGCTGGAACTCCTTCTGGTATGAGCAGGCATTCGGCCCCATGCCTGCAAGCGGAAGCATGACCGCACCCGGATTCTGCGGCGCCTCGTACACGAAAATCGGCAAGGCACTGGTCAAATCGCACAAGGACCGGCTTACCGAAGACCAGTGGAACAAGGTGGTGATGTGGCTCGATCTCAACACCATGCAGTATGGTTCGGGCTACGATATCGAAAAACAGAAAGCCGGCGAGCTGGTATGGCCCATGGTCGATGTTGACCCGGAAAACCCGGTGGGTGTTGAGATCGACCAGCCCGTGCCCGATGAAGTCCCGTCCGCGGTATCGGCCTCCCCTGCCCCGGCATCCGCCACCCTGCCGCGCATCCGTGTCCGTGCCGGGACCGACCGACTCCATGTCTCCGGAATCGGCGCCGGCCCGCTCAGCGTTGTCGTGTACGATATGTCGGGGCGGGTGGTTCTGCGCGGAGCACGCGCCGGAGCGGAAGGTATCGACGTGCGCGCGCTCGGAAACGGCACCTTTATGGTCCGGGTGAAGACACCGCAACACACGCTGTCACAAGAAATTGTTCTCGCTCAATAAGGGAGTTCGGCCATGAATACCAACCGCACCGCACTCACGCTGTCATCGGCCGCTCTGCTCTGCCTGTCGACCGTTGTCCGGGCCGATCTTTCCTCGATGCTGGAATCGGGCAACTGCTCGCTCGCCGCGCGGATCACCGCCTTCGATAAGACCACGCCTCTCTCGTCCGAGACATTCGATTTCACCGGCGGCCCCGCCGCTCACTCCGCGGGCAACTGGGAGGTTGCCTGTTCCACGGCCGCGGTTGTTGATCGGCCCGAAGCGGTCGACGTGTTCGTGCGCTTTGCGCTCCTGTCGGGAAACGCCGCGGAGACCAACGCTGCCGTGGAGCTGAGCTTCAACCAATGGTCCACCGACAACTACGTGCTCTTCCCGGGGGCGGTCTACGACGGGAACCGGTTCAACGTGTCGGGCTACCCCTGCTACCCTCCCTTTATCGAGAACGCCTCGGATCATCGGCTCGACCTTCCCCTGACCATTACCCGCAACCCTCACCTGGAGCAGGGTGGCGACGAGTCCATGATCGAGCAGACTACCGGTGATGTCGCCACGCCCTGCATGGGATTCCAATCACCCGCAATTGGGAAAGGCTTTCTTCTGCTGACTCCCCAGCAAACACGTTTCGGCAATTCCGGCCTGACCGTGGTGGAATCCGACGACCGCGAGAGTGCCGTGTTCACGGTTTCGGCGCCGCATGTCAGGAAGAAACGGGCAAACATGTGCGGTCTTGTGGACAGCGACGACCGCGGGGCCTCCTGGTCCGCGGGCGACCACGTCACCATCCACGTGCGGCTCCATTTTTTCGAGGCGGCGGAGATACTCGACCTGTTCGCCGGGTTCAGCCGTATCCGCAAAGATCTGTGGCCCGACCACGCGCCCAATACCATACTCCCCCTTTCGAAAGCGGCCGAGCTTGCCGAGGCCAAGTGGAATCGCAGCAATTGGTACGAGCAAGGAAACAGCGGGTTCTACAACATCGAGGGTAACACCGGCGCCAAGAGTCTGGGATGGTGCGGCGACGGGTGCGTGACGCACGCGATGCTCATGAGCGGAGCCGTGCACAGCCGCGATCGCGCGCTGCGGACAATCGAAATGTACCTGCCGGAGTGCGTGTCGCAGTCGGGGCTGTTCAATACCTTCTACACGGGCTCGGAATGGATCGGCGATGCCTGCAGGAAGAACCACAGCACCTGGCGCGACCTGAGCCTTACCCGCAGGCACGGCGAGGTCCTGTACTTCCTCCTGAAGCAGGTGGACCTGCTGAAGAAGCAGGATGAGTCGTGGAGCCCGCCGGCGCCGTGGATCGATGCGCTCAAGAGTCAGGCCGACGCGCTGTGTGAGGTATGGAACACCAACGGACAATTCGGCAACTGGATCGATTGCCGCACCGGCACGGTCTCGATCGGAGGCACCACCGGCGGCGCGGCAATTCCCGCCGCACTCGCCCTCGCATCGAACTACTTCGACAACGCCGGCTACCTCTCCGTAGCCGAGCAGGCGGCCCGGTACTACTACGAGAACCACGTTGCCGAAGGCCTGACCAGCGGGGGGCCCGGCGATGCGCTCCAGTCGCCCGACTGCGAATCGGCCATCCACATGCTCGAGTCCTTCGTCACACTCTATGAGCTGACCGATCAAACCGAATGGCTCGACTACGCCCGGGACATGGGCCGTCTCTTCTCAAGCTGGATAACGTCGTACAACTACGTATTCCCGTCGCAGTCGACGTTCGCGAAACTTGACATGCACACACTCGGGGCCTGCTGGGCCAACACGCAGAACAAGTGCGCGGTGCCGGCGCTGTGCACGATCTCCGGCGACTGCCTGTGGAAGCTCTACCGGGCAAGCGGAGATTCGCTTTTCATGACATTGATCCGCGACCTCGCCCGCGGCATCCCGCAGTACGTATCCCGCACCGATCGCCCGATCAACGGCATGGGTTCGGGATTGATATGCGGGCGGGTGCAGATGGGAGACTGGGAAAGCTGGTGCCCGGTCGGCGAAACCTACGGCCAGTCCTCCCCTTGGGCCGAGGCCGCCCTGATGATGACGTATGCGGAGATACCGGGCGTGTACGCGATTTGCGACAAGGGAGAGGTATGGGTCGCCGACAATATCACCGCCGAAGTGCTTGAGACGGAGCAACAGAGTATCAAACTGAGGCTCACCAATCCCACGGACTTCCCCGCCTCCATACGCGCCTACGTCGAATCCTCCTCGCAGCAGAGCACCCCCTTGGGAATCAATGCCATGCTCCAGTGCCGAAAAGTCGACCTGGCAGCACACCAGAGCACGGAGGTCCGGCTCGATGCGGTCGGTTCCACAAGCACTGTCCCGCGGCAATACCGCCACACCCCGAACCCCAACGTTTCCTCACGGCCGATTATTATCAACCGCAACGGTTCGGTTCGGCTCAAGGACGGCCGGGGTGAAGCTCTTGCCGGGCTGCGTATCACCGATTCAAGCGGAAGGATTGTCGCTACGGGCAAGGCGATCGATGGCACTCGTTTGAATCGGGGGGTGTACTTTGTTGGAGGGCGAGCAGGCGGGAAGGTTGTAGTGGTGGGGAGGCAGGGGTTTTGATGTGGGCAGTTTAACCGCCTAACCGGGTCGGACCAGGCGAATTGGCCATAATAAGCCCGAAACGCCATTTTCGCCGCAATTTAAAGGGTTAACCACCGGCTTAGCGCTCATTTTACCCCCCCGAAAATTAGCTCTAAGAAGCCCCTGTTGGGGATAATCTGGGGCGTCACTACAGTAGCGCCGACTACTACGCAGGGACCCCGGACGCTCCATGCCACTGCGCACGCGCTACCCCTCAGGGGCGCCGGAGCAGGTCCCGAAGTACTGTAAATATGATAAATGTACCCCCGTCCCCTATCTCCGTCCTATCGAGATGAATGCCGGGGATTTGACCAGTTTTCGGTCTTGAGGCCGGGGATTTTCGCGAAGTGTTTTTGATTGTTGGTTACGAGCGTGTAGTTCAGAACCAGGGCGGTTGAGCCGATCAGGAGATCGAAATCGTCGACCACCTTCCCCTTCCCTGTCAAAGATGCTTTCACCGACGCGAACGTGTCCATGATCGCCATGGAGATACCAACAACCGGAAAAAGCTCCCCGATTCGTCGCACCTTTGCCTCGTTCTCAACTCTGCGCCTCGACCTGTTCGCCCCGTACAGAAGCTCGCCGTAGGTAACAACCGAGATCGCCTTGGGATCCCGGGCATGCGCCCCAAACCCGGAGATGACTTCAGGGTGCCTCTTGAGGGAGTAGATGATTATGTCGGTGTCAATCAAAAACATCACCGGGCCCCTTCCTGAAACGACGCGTCGACCGGCTCCTCCTGATATCCTCCACAATTTCCGCCCCGCTCCTCTCATCGTGCCACGAATCCGCCAAGCCCAGAAACGCCTCCGTAGCATTCTCTTCATTCACCCGCGAGCCCGAAAGATAGCCCTTCAGGATCGCAACAACCTCCTGGCTGACGGATCGGTTTTCAGCCCGCGCGCGCGCCCGAAGCGCATCGTACAACCGAGGGTCAATGGAACGAACCTGCAAGGTGGCCATTCGTGGTTCCTTTCGAGAGTTTTTGCACCGCGGGAACTGTCATCCTGAAGTATAGTATATGGTGCATGCAATTGCAAGCGCTTTGCATGAAAGCTCTGGTTGGCCCGGAACTCCGCGGCTTCTTCCCGCCCGTGAAACCACGCCCGCGCATCGCGACGAATCCCCTTCCCGGTCCCGCTACACCGCCGGCTCCCCCCGCTCGCCCGTGCTGATCCGCAGGGCGTCCTCCACGTTCGAAATGTAGATCTTCCCGTCGGCCCGCAGCCCGGTGTGCGCGCCCCGGCGAATCGCGGAAACGACCCGCTCAACCAGCTCGCCGGAGCACACGATCTCAAGCTTTACATGGGGAACCCAACTGATATTGTTGTCCACGATCCGTACGGGCTCGTCCTTGCCCCGGGTGCGGCCGAAACCCCGTATCTCCATCACGCTCACACCCGTGAGCCCCTCAATCTCATGGAGATCTTCAATCACTTCGACAAACCTGTTCTTCTTGATGTAGGCATCGATCCTCTTCATTGCCCTTTCCTTTCGCTTGAGGTTTCCACGCTCTCGTCAACCGGCTCCGGCGGAGTGAACCATTCGTACATCGCCGGCAGAAGGAAAAGTGTCAGTATCGTCGAAGACACCAGACCGAATACAACCACCGCCGCAAGGGGGCGCTGCACCTCCGAGCCCATCCCGCGCGCAAGGAGAAGCGGGATCAGACCCAACACCGTGGTCATGGCCGTCATGAGGACCGGCCGCAGACGCAACAACGAGCCGTTGACAACCGCCTCACGGATCGGCACACCTTCATCCCGCAACTGATTGACATGCGTCACGAGCACCAGACCGTTCTGTACGGCAATGCCGAAGAGCGCGATGAAACCCACCGATGCCGGGACCGAGAGATACTGGCCGGTAATCAGCAGACCGAGCACGCCGCCGATCAGCGCAAGCGGTACGTTGATAAAAATCAACGCCGCCTGCCGAAACGTACCCAGCGAGAAATAGAGCATCAAAAAGATCATCAGAAAAGCGGTCGGCACGATAATTCCCAGTCGTCTCATGGCACGCTGCTGGTTCTCGAATTGACCGCCGATCTCCAGCCAATAACCCGCCGGCAGCACAACTCGTTCGTCGATACGCCTGCGCATATCCGCCGCGACGATCAGCTCGGTCTTACTGCGGTTTCGGCCCTTTGCATCGGTCAAGCAACGATGAATATTCTCCACCACCACAATGGAGCCGTCGCCGAGCATACCGATAGCAATGGCAATACCCCCAAGCGACATCAGGTTGGCCGAGAGCCCGGTCAGTCTCATGAATATCGCCGCAAATAACGCACACACGGGCAGACTGATTGCAACGATCGCCGCCGTTCGAACGTTGCCCAGAAACAGCACAAGCGCTATGAGCACCAGCACGCCGCCCTGCAGCAGAGCCGTTGTCACCGTGCCGGTGGCATTGTCGACCAGCCGTTTCTGGTTGTAGTACGTCTCCACCGCAACACCTTCGGGAAGCGAGCGCCGGACTTCCGAAAACGCGTCTCCCAGGCGCGCAATGACATTCGACGTATTCTCGCCGAAAAGCTTGATAACAATCCCCGCGACCACCTCCTCGGTCCCGTTGTGCGTAACCACGCCGCGTCTGATCTCGCGACCGTAGTCCACACGGGCGATATCGCGCAATCGGACGGGGGTACCGTCAACCACCTTCACCTGCATGTCCCGAAGATGGGCACGTGTCTAAACAAGCCCGATACCCCGCACCAGATACTCTTCGGAGCCCGGTACCAGAAACTGCCCGCCGGCGTTGTCGTTGTTCGCATTCACCGTCGCAACAACATCCTCCAAACCGATATCGTACTTGTTCAGCGCGTGAGGATCGATCCGGATCCGGTACTGGAGAACATGCCCGCCCATGGACAAAACATCGGTCACCCCCCGCACCGATTGAAGCCGGTACTTCACCACCCAGTCGTTAAGCTCCCGCAGGTAGGTAAGCCGATCCTTGCCCTCCGTGTCGACGGTCGAGTCCATTGTCAAATAGTACATGAACACTTCGCCCAGCCCCGTGGATATCGGCCCCAGCATGGGCGGATCATGCATCTGGGGCAACTCGCTCAGCGCCGCACTCAGGCGCTCGGAAACCAGTTGACGCGCGAAGTAGATGTCCACGTCGTCTTCGAAATACACGTACACCACCGCCATGCCGAAGGCCGACGTCGACTTCACCAGCGTGACATCGGGCAGCCCGTTCATCGCCGATTCGATCGGAAAGGTAATGAGACGCTCGATTTCCTCGGGCGCCATCCCGTGGGCTTCGGCAAACACCGGCACCATCACCGGCGAGATGTCGGGAAAAGCATCGGTGGGAAGTCCGGTATACGACACCGCACCCCAGACTACGATGCCGACCAGGGCCAGGAGTACCATGACCCTGTTTCGCAAGAGAAAGGTAAAGAATCCAAGCATGGTGCGCATTCCTTTCGCTAGTGACCGTGACCGGCATGATCGCCCAGAGAACTGGTGACAAGCTCCGCTTTCAACTCAAAAGCCCCCTTCGCAACGTAGGGCTCATTCAGAGCGATACCCTCGAGAATCTCGGTGTAATCGCTCCCCCGCACCCCGATCCCGACGAGTACCGGTTTGAACCCTTCGCCCGAGGGGACGAACAGGCACTTCCCACCCTCCAGCGCCTGCACGGCGTCGTTCTCCACGGCCGGCACCTCCTCGTCGGTCCGTATCCCGACCGTCGCTGTAACGAACGTTCCCGGTCGCCAACGGTTGTTGCGATTGCGCACAACCACGCGTGCGGTCGCCGAACGCTTGCGCTTGTCAAAAACGGGCGCTACGTAGGTCACGACCCCGCTGTCCCGCGCATCGATTCCTACCGCCCTGATTGTCACCCCCGTTCCCACTGTGACGTTTTCAACGTACCGGGGATACACATCGAGATTGACCCAGACACTCGCAAGGTTTGCCACGACGTAGATCGAAGACTGCTCCGAGGCAAACTCGCCGCGGGTGGCGTGCTTCTCGATTATCAGACCGCTGATGGACGCTTTCACTTCGTAGCGGCTCAGCGTCGCGTTGTTCTCCACAACCGCCGGCACCTGACCCCGCTTGACATACTGACCAAGGCGGCCGCGAACATCGCGCAGGATCTCCCCGTACCGCGGCGTCACATCCGCCAGATTGTCTTCGTTGAACCCGACTTCTCCGGGCAGCTCCAGCAGCGCCTCTCGCTGCATCCGGATCTCATCAACGGCAACCTGCGACCGGATACCTTCCAGTTCCATGGCCGGCCCGGCCTCGACACGTCGGTCCACGCGCTGCTTGTCCCGGAGAGCAAGAGCGAGCATGGTGTCGATCACCGCTGTCCCGGCCTTTACTTCCACAAGCTCGCCGCACCGCCTGAGCGCCTCGGCGTGCAGGCCAAGCCTCACGGCCGCGAGGCGCAACTCGGCCTCTTCCCTGCCCAGCTTCGCCGCCGCCACCCGGCTCTTTCGCTTCCCACCCAGCTCCAGGGGCTGAGAAACAACTACCTCCGCTTCAGCCATGCCGAGGTTTTCCGTTCCGATTTCCAGTTCGGGGTTGGGCAGCAGCCCCGCCTGGTCGATCTCGGAAGCGGCCGCCTCAACTTCGCCACGTGCGGCCTTCAACTCGGAATTGCGGGAATCCACCCTCTCGAATATCGCGGTCATATCGAACGCCTCGCCGAACCCCGCTCCCCACAGAAGCGCCACGCCGGCGCATGCAAAGCCGACTCGAGTAATACCGTTTTTCATACGCGAATACCTTTCATCCGACGAAGTGGAACATTCGGTTCAGATAGGCACACCACTGAGCCTGGACCGAAACCCGACATGCGGCGGGCAATTCGGAGAGTCTCCCCCAGCCTCTGGGCGCGGTTCAGCTCAAGGTCTTGTGTGTGGAGAATGGTCCGATGAGAATCAACAGGTAAGCATCACCGTGCCGATACGGCACTGAGGGCTCGCCTGGCGCGACACGACGACCAGGCGCTGCAACAAACAAGGTTGCCGGCAGGAGAGGACCGGCACGAAAGGTCCGGAGGGAACCAGGGCAAGGACTTTTCGAAAAGCCTCTCCCAATGAGATGCCGGTGTGGGGAATGGTACTGAGCAGCTCAAGCATAATATCCACACAACCCGCCTCATCCCGCTCGCTATGTGGGTTGTCGCGATCCGCGCGGCCGTGCGCCTCGGTTTCACCGCTCAAGGGGCAGGCCGTATGCACATGAGACAGATGCACGGTGTGGTGATCCCGGTGCAGGCAGGCAAGCAATGAACCACCGCCGGAGAGGCACTGCAACAGGAGGACGAGAAGCAGGAGAGAGGAAGTCTGCCGGTTATTCATGGACAACGATACCGTGAAAAGTATGCCGTTAACATACGTCTGGTGGTGTTTCGATATTGTGCAGACCTCCTACCCCGGAGTTAACAAATTAACTTTACTTCCGGGGCCGGGATGTAGCTTTTTCCTGAGCCGCCTGTGCGTCGTGCCCCGCCTCATTCCGGCCCCCGGCGGCGGGAAACTCCCCCCAAACCGTACCACCCGGTACGCTTCTCTCCCCCACCGCTCCTCCCAAATCGCCGAAAACAGCTCGGAAACGCCCGTTTCTCATCAGGCACACCCTTTGCATTCGTA
>CAZNDN010000028.1:19130-20700 GCA_964571815.1 uncultured Fibrobacterota bacterium
CCGAAAACAGCTCGGAAACGCCCGTTTCTCATCAGGCACACCCTTTGCATTCGTACCCGACAGCGAAAGGAAATCCGGCATGTTGAATCATTCACCATTTTCAAAAGGAGGCGCAACGATGCGTACCACACACATTGCATCGCTTGCGGCCGTGGGTATTCTACTCACGGTATCACTGGCCCGCGCGCAGGACAGGACCACGACGCGGGATGACGGCACCGCGCCGTGCGAGTTCCTGATCCGCAGGATCGAGCGGAAGTTGCACGGGATCGACGGGGCGCTGGATCGTCTGTCGCAGCTCGCCCGACTGGGCACGCCCGAAGACCGGGCACGAGTCGCCCGCATCCGCGAGGACTTCGCGGGCAAGAGAGACAGACTCCAGGAGCAATTCGCCCGGGCGATCGACAATGTCGATCTCTCCTGCGAAGAATGCGTGGCCAGGGCATGCCGTCGCATGCGCTCGAAACTGGTCGAAGTGCACGACCGGCTCGGCGTCTCCCTTCGCGAACTCCTGCAGGCCGAAACCAGGGTGCGCCGGGCAGTCGCCACGACCAAACGAGTCGGCCATGCGATCAGAATCACCGATCGTGCGGTAATCCGTGCGGCACAACTTGCAAAGAAGACCAAAGACGGTGAGGAGGCGTTTCCCGGACTTCGACGAGCGTTCGAACTCCAGGAAGAGGTTAGGCAGGCACTGGCCGCCGGGCGTTTCGAGCCGGCCATGAAAATGACACTCCGGGCGCGTGACCTGGTGGGCCGTACCATGCGCGACGCGCTGGATTCCGCCGATGTTGCTGCTGTGCGCCGACGGGTCGTCGAGTACTGGAAACAGACAAACCGAATGATCGAGCGGATCGAGGATCGAATCGACCCTGAGAAAAACCCCAGGGCTGCCCGCCTGCTGGCCATGGCCGGGCAGGAGCAGGCCAGGGCACGCGAACTCGCCGAAGACCATCCGTACCGGGCCGTCCGAAACGCGCGGCATGCCCGGAGGATTGTCAATGAACTGACCGGCTTCCACCGCAGAGCCCGGCACTGCGAAGACCGGGTCGACCGGCTGGGAGAGCGTATCGGTGACGCCGAAGAGATCGTGGAGGAGTCGGGAGACAAGAAGGCGGCCCGCATACTGGAAAAAGGAGTGAGCCACTACACCCGCGGCGTCGAGCTGTGCGAGCAGGGCAACGCGGGCCGGGCAACCGCCCAGTTCGATATCGCATCCAAGCTGGTGGCCAAGGCGGTAGATATCGCCAAAGGCAACACGCCCAAAAGCCGTGCCGTCGATCGTGAAATCCGCAAGACCGGGCTGGTGGTCCGACGCGCCGGTCGGGTGGCGGAGACCGATGAGCAAAAGGCACGGGTGGAGCGCGCGGAGAAGCTTGTCGAAGAAGCGCGCGAGCGCAAAGACAATGCCCGCGTTTCGCTGGAGCTGCTTGACAAGGCAACCGATATCGCGTTTGGTGTCATCGCCCGTGCCGGTGGTGACAACGACCGGGAAGACGACCGGTAGGTCGTACATGCCGGAAAGGGTCCCGCGCCTCATTGGTGCGGGACCTCTCCTGGCGATCCTCCG
>CAZNDN010000028.1:20800-33614 GCA_964571815.1 uncultured Fibrobacterota bacterium
TCCTCCGATGCACTGTCGGGCGAGGCGCGGCTGGAGTTCAGTTCGCAACCGCTGACCGGCCGGTGGTACGCCTTCATGCCCGTGGAGCTGCAGACCTACCGGTACCGGACCCAGCGCTCGCATTACCTTTCGTACCGGGAGCTTTCCCTGGCGCCTTCGCTGGCGCTGGAGTCGGCCGATTTCTCGCGCCGTGTTGAACTGGCCTATCGGCACCAGGTCCGAAGGCATCACGAAGCCGGCAGGGAAGACGATGAGAGCGAGTGGGGCCCGCGGCTGCGTGCCGAGCTGTACGGATCGGTGGTGTCGGCTTCACTGGAAGGCTCCGCGGAATGGGAGGAATTCCCTCACCGAACCGACCCGGCCCGGCGCCGAGAGCTGCAGATGCTGCTGCGCGGCAGTGTCCGGCCGCTGCAGTGGCTGGAGCCGGGACTCGATGCCGAGTGGTTCGTCGCCGGAGAATGGTACGATGATCAGACAATATTTACCGCCGCAACCGACACGTTCGCGATACCGGGCGCCGATACGCAGTACACGGAGACCTTCCGCGAGATCCACGGGTCCTATGTGCTTGACGGCCGCGGGATCGACGTGCGCCCCTCGCTGCGATTCGGCCTTCCCCTGGACGTGAGCATCACACCCTCGTGCGGCTTCGAACACCGGAGCTATCCCGGAAAAACCCGTCACGACGCCCTTCCCCTTTACGACACACTGTATATTTCCGAGTCGTACCGGGCCCTCGAGCCCGGAATCACTCTTTCGATCGACCGGAAAGACTGGTACGCGGCGGTGGGCTTTTCACGACGCCGTGAAGATATTCTATCGGAGCACTATCTTGAGGATTTCACCGCTCTGCGACCGAGCGCGGAATTCACGTGGTTTCCGATGCCCGGGATGTCGCTCGATCTCTACGGGTCGTACGATCATCGGAGCTACGACAGCGGTGAAGTGGAAGGGAATACGTCCGCATCGGTATCGATGCGGCTGCGATTCTGAAGGATGATATCGCTTCGCTGAGCCCGGCGGAAAATGAATCGGCCATGAACAAATACTGGTGGATCGTACTCGCTCTGACTACCGCCGCCCTGGTGGCCTTCTCTGCTGTTACGATCACGAGCTTCTCCTCGGCGCCGGCCGATCAACGCGAACAGTCGCACGAGCGGATGCTGGCGGTAGCCGCCTACTGCGCGGAGCACATCGAAGCGAACTACTCACCCGCCAAGCTCGGCGGCGGCCGCGAGGAGATCGAGCAGTGGCTGGCCGGTGTATCGCTGAGCAGCGGCTTCGAGCGCATTGTCGTGGCCGACACCCTGAAACTGGTGCATTTCAGCAGCCACGATCTGATACTGCGCGGTGAGGATATTACGCCCTATCTGGTCGATGAATCGCTCTTTGACAGCGCGGCACGGCAACGCCGGGCGCTGTTCACGGATGCGGTACACATCGAAGGAACACAGTTCAAGTCCCTGTACTATCCCGCAACGCCCGCCGATGAACCGCTCGTGGTGGTGGTGGGCGCCGATCAAGGCTACTTCGCGCTGGCGAGCGGTTTCCGCAATGCGGTCGCGGGCAGTGCCGCGTCACTGGCGGTCGTGCTGATCGTGCTGCTCGTCGCGGTCATAGTGGTCGGCAATCGCGCGGCAGAGGCCCGGCGACGAGCCGGGCGCAACGAAAAACTGGCGTTTCTCGGCCGCGCAGGCGCGGAACTGGCCCACGAACTCAAGAACCCGCTCGCGATTATCAAGTCGAGCACCGATGTGCTGCGACGCAGGTTCGATCCTGACAAACAGGAAAAGGCATTCGGGTTTGTCTCCGATGAAATCATGCATCTGTCGCGGCTGGTCAACGATATCCTCAGTTTCTCCCAACCCAGACAGTTGCTTCACGAACCGTTCGCTCCGCATGAGCAGCTCCAGGCCGAAGAGTTGCGGCTTCTCCAGACTTCCCCCGACATAACCGTCTCCATCGACATCCCCCCGGGCGCGCGGCTCACCGGCGACCGCGACGCCTTTCTCCGGATCGCATCCAATCTCATGCGCAATGCGGCGCACGCCATGAACGGGAAAGGCCGCATCGCAGTCACCAGGGAACGAGCCGGGGGAAGCGTACATGTGTGTTTCACCGACGATGGGCCGGGGATCGATCCGAATCTGGTTCCCACCCTGTTTGACCCCTTCGTGTCGGGCTCCCGGACCGGCACCGGGCTGGGGCTGGCAGTCGTACGAACCTTGTGCGAGGCCGGCGGATGGCGCGTACATCTTCGCTCCGCCGAAAAGGGCGCCACGTGTTTCTGTATTGACATACCGGAGGCGATGTGGCACGAGTCCTGATTGTCGACGATGAAGGGAAGATGCGGGCGGTGCTGGCCATGGCGCTCGACGCGGAAGGACACGAGGTGGCTGAAGCGGACAGCGGCGAGACGGCACTTACCAGGCTGGAGACGTTCGAGCCCGACGTGGTCGTTACGGTTATCCGCATGCCGGGCATGTCGGGGTTGGACCTGCTCAAGAAGATCAAAGCGGGACCGGCGCCGATCGAGGTAATCGTGATGACCGCGTACGCCGATGCGGCGAGCGGAATCGAGGCCATGCGCAACGGCGCCGTGGAGTACGTGGCCAAGCCCTTCGAGATGGACGAGATGCTGCTGCTGGTGCGCAACGCCGAAGAGAAACGCACGCTGAGCCACGAGGTGGAAAGCCTTCGCCGCGACGCCCGCCGGCGACACGAACTCGGGCGGATCGTGGGAGGATCACGGGCCATGCAGGAGACGATCAAGCAGGCGCGCATTGTCGCCGGCCGCCCCACAACAGTATTGATCCGGGGCAGGAGCGGCACCGGCAAGGAACTTGTTGCCAGGGGCATACATGAAGAGAGCGGCCGACGCGGTTTTGTGGCCGTCAACTGCGGCGCCATTCCCGAGACGCTCCTGGAATCCGAGCTTTTCGGCCACGAAAAGGGCGCTTTTACCGGCGCAAACGAGCGGAAAATCGGGCTGTTCGAGAAGGCCGGGTCGGGAACGATCTTTCTCGATGAAATCGGGGACCTCCCGTCACGGCTGCAGGTGAAACTGCTTCGGGTTCTGCAGGAGCGGGAGTTCACGCGGGTCGGCGGAACCGAACCGATACCAAGCGAGGCGCGGGTGATCGGGGCGACCAACCGCAATCTCGAAGAAGCGGTCAAGGAGGGGACGTTTCGTGAAGACCTGTACTACCGTCTGAGCGTATTTCCAATCACCGTACCCTCACTGGCCGACCGGGTGGAGGACATTCCGGCGCTGGTAGACAGCTTCTGCTTTCGGCACCGCCACACCGCCGGACTGGGAGCCGGGGTAGTCGAGCGCCTGATGGAGTACTCCTGGCCGGGTAATGTGCGGGAGCTGGAGAATTGTATCGAGCGGGCGGCAATCATGGCCGGCGGCGGACCTGTCGAACTCTCCCACCTCCCCGAGCATATCCGCGAGAATCGAACCCTTCAAAGCCCCGCCGTGTTTCAACTCCCCCCCGAGGGCACGTCGCTGGAAGAAATCGAAAAGAACCTGATTCTCCAGGCCCTGGAGCGCGCCGACGGCAATAAGAGCCGCGCCGCGCAGCTTCTGGGCATCTCCCGACGGGCCATCTACTCGAAGATGAAAACGCACGGCATCGCGGGGCCGGGCGATGCGGACGAGTAGCGGCAATTGCAACTGAAGAGCAATCCGAATGCCGGCGGCAAACGATAGCTGTCGCTGGGAGCCTCGCTAAATATCATAAAAGGAACCCCGTCCCCGCTGCGCGCGGCGCCTTTCCGCAGGGCACGCCGTTGCCCTCATTGAAAGAACTCCAGGGGAGGTTTGCCGCGAATTATCGGACGGTGCGAAAGGCCCTTGCAATGCTGCTCCGGCGGCGCCTGGTCACCAGGGAATCGCGTCGGTACACCGTGCGACGGCTCACCCGGGACACGAAGACGCACTCGATTGTACTGATCGTACACGTTGAAAAGGACGCGGGCTTTTCGCTGTCCCAGCTCAACGAGCACTACCTGTTTTTCTTCGAGCAGCAGTGTCTTCAAGCGGGCATATCACCCCGGACCACCCTCTATTTTCTGGATGATCACGCCCGCCCCACGTACGTGTCGGCGTCGGGAGCAAAGCGGAAAAAGCTGGATCACCATGCCGGGGTCCTCGGCTACATCGTCCTGGTGCTGCATCCGCGGCACGGCTACGAGCACGTGGTTCGTGATTGCGCCTCACGCGGTGTGCCCGTGGCTATCCTCGACGAAATCGGCGACATACGCCTGCCGCCGACCACTCTCTCGCGCCCCATGGCGGTGTTCCCGATCGGCACCCCAACGCGGGCCGCTCAAGCGGTCGGGCAGTACCTCCTGATGCCGGGGCACCGAAGCATCGCCTACATCTCACCGTTCCAGGCAACGGCATGGTCACGGATACGGCTGGACGGGTTGCGAGACGTTTTCAACGACCCGGCCGGGCACTCCGGCGCCGCGACATCACCGCATGGGTGTGCGCGAACGATGCCGTGGCAATCGACGCGCTGGACTTCCTGCGTGAGCGCTCAGTCTCCGTTCCCGGCACAATCTCGGTTGTGGGTTTCGACAACGAGCGCCGCGGCATGGACCACGGCCTGACAACCTACGACTTTTCCATGCGATCCATTGTCGATGCCATGATATCCTTCCTGACCAGGCCCACCGAATTCCTGCGCACCCACAGGAACCGCTCCGTCGAGATCGGAGGTGTGGTCGTGGAAAGAACCACAACCGCTCCGCCCCGCGCGTAACCAGAGGCTGAGGAGGTTGGGAAGATGTGGATTCGAGGTCGGATGGAAATGCGGCGGAGTTGACGAATCGGCCGTGCCGGCCCGCCTCCCACCCGCTGAATATCATAAAAAAAAACCGTCCCCCGGCCTAGTTCTTCATCTGAACCGTAACCACGTGAAACCCGCGTGCGATGCCGAGTCTCGTGCGGCAATCGATCCGGGCCGGGGTCTTGTGGTCAAAGCGAATCCGCCCGCGGACCTTTCCGGCAACATCATAGACCGTCACCACGCTCGGACCTCCCCTGAAACGGGGCGGTACGGAGAGCCTCCCCCCGGCAATCCGCAGCACCGCCCGGCCTGCCGGGGCCGTGCGGAGCGGCCGGGACATGCCGCGGCGCGTCGGATTGGTCGCTTGCGCGCGGGCGGGAAGAGCATGGTCAAGATTGTAGTAGGTCTCATTGTCGCCGATCGATGAGCCCAGCGTGGTCAGCAGCAGAGACGCCAACCGTGTACCCCGCTCCGAATCGCCGTCAAGCAACAACTGATTCAGCAGCCAGAATCCCTCCCCCTGTTCGATTTTCAGCAACGCCGGTTTCCTGTCTGCATACCAGTCGTTCTGATACCGGCAGCGCGCGTGCTCCTTCCCGTGATAGGTCCGCTCCCCCGGAATCGCCGAAAGAATCGGCGCTCGCGGCGCGATCAGGATATTCACGCTTTCGTCGACTTTCGCCGGAACAACCCCCTGCTCGATAATATCGCTTGTCCAGTCAAGGTCCTTGTTGCTGATACCCAGCAGCAGCCGGTCGGGATTCGGCTCCCACGACGGAGGGATGGTGATGGTCCCGAAACGCACGGGTTCGCGAGTGGTTGTCTTCGTGCGCCACCCGCGCGCACTCTTGATACACCGCGTGGTCTGCGACGGCGCGGCAAGCTGAATGGACACGGGCAGCAGGCCGCGATACGCTCCCTCGGTCGCATTTCCGACACGGCACACCATCACCTTTCCGCCGCCCTCCACGAACCCGCGCAGCTTCGTCGATGATGGCGCGGTTGAGAGGCTCGATGCGATGTCCGGATCCTGACCGTCGACAATCAGCACCGTGTACTCGGCCGGGTCGGGCAGGGCCGCGGCATCCACGGGCTCGTAGTGCAATTCAAGACCGTCGTAGAACGCCTTCACTTCCCCCTCACCGGCAATCAGGCCGGTCTTTGCTTTCTCGGCCGGAGTGTACGAACCGAGATAGTTGAGCATGTTGCACAAGAGATGGCCGGCCACCGGTTCTTCGGCAAAATGAGCAACGAGCGACATTTGGCAAAGGATCAACGTGCCTTTTCCGGCCGGAATCTCCAGCAGGGGAGCATAGTCACCGTCGCCGTCGGCCGCAAGAAGCACGGCGGCATTGCCGGCCGCGGTCGGTCGACGGTAGGGGTCGCCGGCCACGTCACGGTTGCCGCGCCAATGCGACAGGTCGTTCTGGTTCAGCCCCGCAAGTGCGGCGTGGCGGGGACCGTGCAGCAGGTACTGGATATCATCGGGGCCGCCCGTCTCCAGCGACGGGGTCGCCGGCGGCAGCGACGGTGTCGCGTCCTGCCGAAGCACCAGGGCACGGCCGCCCGAGATGAAGAAATCCGCGGCGAGCCCTTCGCAATCGGGCGTACCTTCACCGATCAGCAGCACGTCGATCCCCGGATACGAAACCTCGGCCGGGTTGCTCACCCGGGTGAAGCTCACTCCGAGGTTGTTGAGCAAGTTTGCGGCCCCGCCCCCGGGATCGTACACCCCGAGCGTTTTCCCGGAAAGGCCCGTCAGGTGCGCTTCCGCGGAAAACCGCGGAAAGACGGCGCCCTCGATCGAAACCTCATGAACCGGTTGACCGTCACTGATGAACACCCGCTTGATCAGCACCGGCGTCCGCTCATCGACATCCGGCGCGGTCCACGACACGGAAGCGTTTTCGTATGAGTTCCCCGGCGTAAGATTGTCAAACGGTGCATCGGCAATCTCGGTGGAAGCGATCACGGCATGGTCGCTCCGGCGCACGATTTCGCACCGCAGCGAAGTGGCAGGCCTGAGAAGCTCGTACTCCAGGTCGAATGACTGCCGAACCGTCTCGCCCGCGAAGAAATTGAAATCATGGCCATTCTCTCCGGTCGTGTCGACGAGCCGGTCGGAGCACCGCACGGGTTGGAACAAGTCGGTGTAGAGATAGAAGTTGGGCAGCGGATCGTACAGCGGCAGCGACGGGTCGCACCAGTTGATAGCGTGACAACCGGAGAAGACATACGCGGGTTTGGCGCCCGGTTTCTTGTCGTCGGGCCAGGTGAGGGGATGTGAATCGGCGTTGTCGAAGAAGGGCTGGTGTCGCAGTGCGTCCTGAATGATAGTCCAGGAGCAGTAGCCGGCGTAGTCGGCCCGCTGCAATCCGCGGGTCTTGTCACGGTACTCGATACCGTACTTCCAGTTGTAAGCGCCGAAATCCTGGCAGGCGTATTCGTAGCCCACCGGGCCCTTGTACTGCTCGCCGAAAAAGCACTTCTGCGTCCACAGCCCTCCGTACTCATCCATCATCTGCGGCTTCGACGGATCCTGGATCTTCGGGACCCATTCACCCGACAGACAACTGTAACAACCCCAGTCGTTTTTCTTTCCTTCGGGGTCCCGTTCCCAGTGGTAGTGATTCGAGCACACCTCATCCCAGCACCAGTAGTGATCGTTTGAATAGATGACTCGGGTAGGATCGAATTGTTTGGCATACTCCACGGCCGCGCCGGGATCGCCGCCGGCGACATTGTACTCATTGGCACAGCTCCACATGATGATACTCGGATGGTTGCGGTCGCGCTCCATCCAGTACCTGATATGAGACAGCGGGGAGCCGCCGTTTTCGTGACAGGAGCCGTAGAATCCGCTTTCGGCCACGATCATGATGCCCATGGAATCCGCGACGTCGAGCAGCACCGGATCGTAGGGCATGGCATGGGGCCGGAAGTAGTTGACACCCCATTGTTTCAGGGAGGTAAAGAGCGCTTCGGCAAACCCCCGTGTCTGCTGGTACTCACCAAAGTAGTGCTGACTGTCTCCGCGCAGCTTGGTCTTCACCCTGTTGAGCCGAAACTGGTTCCCGTCACGATAGAATTCCTTGAATCCGAACCGCGTTTTCTTCCAGTCAATGACGGTCGTTTTGTCCTGCTCGTACATCACGGTGTGAATAGTGTAGCGATAGGGATCATACGGGAACCAGAGTCGAGGATCCCGCCACGCGCGCGAACACGAAAACGTTACCGAATCACCCGCCCCGACCGTCTTCAGTCCGTCGACGTCGAAGGTCAGGACCACGGCCCCGGTGTGATCCGTGACGAAATTGCGAATATACAGCGATCGGGACTCCCGTCCCAGGTTCTTCACGGGAATATCACACGAGATCTGCTTATTGCGAAACGAGGTCTTGACAAAGAAATTGTTCTCAACGAAAACCTCGGGATAGGCTTTGAGCATGACATCCTGCCACATCCCCCGGTGGAACCGGGCGTAGCTGCAGGCGCCGAAGGGCATGATCGCGGTGTCCCCGATATCCACGGTGAGAGTGTCGTTTTGATAGTTGAGGTGCGGGCTGATGACGAACTCAAACGGCGAAAACCCGTCGGTCCACTCCCCCACTTCCGTACCGTTGACCGAAACGGTGGTATGGAAAAAGCTCGCACCCACGGCAAACCTGATCACCTTCCCGCCCTGCTCGGGCCATCCCATGAACGCCGTATAGAGCGGTTTGACGTATTTGGCCGGTTTGTCGGTCGTCAAGGGATAATCGAACCAGCGGTAATTATGGAACAGCCCCCATGTTGCCGGTACCTGGATTGTCGCCCATCCGCTGCCCTCCTGAAAGATGTCCCATTGCCCGTTCAGACTCATCCGCTCGCGGATCTCCCGCGACGGGAGGCTTGACGGGAGACCCGGAACCTCCGCGCCCCGAGGGGCCGCCGGCACGACAAGCCAACACCACACGAACATTCTGATTGCCGATTGAGTAAAACGCATACGTTGCCGCCGATTCCGATGATGGTGTGATTACTTCCGCCCGGTCATGCTCGCCTTGACAACATACAAGGCGCCGCGAGCCGCATTGAAATCCCTCGCGACATCGACCATCCGCCTCGCCCTCGGTATGTCGACCTGCCTTACCAGCCTTCCCCGCACATCGAAGATCATCATCCGGACCGCCTTGCCGCGCCAGTGGGAGGGAAACTCAACTCTTCCGTTGCAGACCTTTTGAATGAGGCGCCGCGGCGTCCGGTGTACGATTCCCGGTTTGATCTTGCGGACAGGATACTCCTGCTGCGGGAGAGCGACCGAGTAGTGTGTGTTGTAGTAGGTAGGAGTATCGCCCAGTGTCGCTCCCAGGGAAGTAAGCAGCAGCGAAGCGATACGTTTGCCCTTGTCGCCCCCCTGGTGAAGATTCATCTGGTTGATCACCCAGCAGCCTTCACCCTCATTGAGCCTGAGGAGAACCGACTGCCGGTCGCGCAGCCACGTGTTCCACTTCTGTGCTGCATCGGGACCAAGGTGCGCCCATCCGCCCGAGTGGTGATAATCCTCATCGCGGAGCGCGGCAAGCGGAACGATGTCCGGGTAGGTGCTCCGATACGTACCGCTGTAGCGGAGGCCGTTGTCTGCAATCCGGGTACCGTCCCAGTACAGGTCCTTGTTGTTGAGACCCAGCAGCAGGGGATCGGGATTGTATTCAAAGGGGTAGGGGATGTTGATACACCCGTAGCGTGTCAGGATATCCCCGGTATCGTGACGCCGCCACGTAAGGGCGCACTTGACCGCCCGCTTCTCAGCACCGGCATCGGCGGGCTGAACCGTCACCTGGTGAGGGAAGAGCTTGTTGAACGCGGCCGCGTTCGCACCGGTCAGCCCCCAGACCAGTACCCTGCCCCCGCCGTTGACAAATGCGCTCAAAGCCGCTTCGTTGCCGGCCGATGCCGCCGAAGAGGATGAACCGTCCACCAGCAGCAGGGAGAACGAAGAGAGGTCCGGAAGAGCGCCGGGATCGAGCTGCTCGTAGTACAGACCCAATCCGTCGCAGAAGCTCTTCATGTCGCCGGTTCCGGCAATGAGACCGGTCTTCGCCTTGTCCGCGGGCGTGTAACCGCCGAGATAGTTGAGCATGTTACACAGCAATTGGCCCGTGACCGGTTCTTTCTCGAAATTGTCGCAGAGATTCAACTGGCTGCACAGGTAGAGCCCCTTGCCGCTGGGATACTCGACAATCGGCGCGTAGTCGCCTTCGTTGTTGCCGCCGAGCAGCACCCGGGCCATGTGTCCCGCGGGACGCGCGAAAACCTTGTCGGCACGCTTCACACCGCCGCTCCAGTGCGAGAAGTCGTTCTGGTTGAGGTTTTTGAATATCCTGTGCCGGGCGCCGTGCACCAGAAACTGCGGGTCGACGGAATCGGGCTCGACAAGCGTGTAGTCCGGGACGACCAGGCCGGGGTCCGCCGACTGCTCCAGGCAGAGTATCCTTCCTCCGTCCCTGACAAACGATGCGGGAACCTTTCCTTCAGTCGGACTGTTTTTGCCGATTACCAGTATTTCGGTCTCGGGGTAGCTCAGGTTTGAGAGGCTGCCGTTGGGATCGAGATCGAGGTTGTTGACTCCGAGTCCCATGGTAAACACCAGCATCTCAAACACGCTGCCTTCTTTGTCGTACACCGCGATGGCCCGGTTAGCCGCATCGGGGATATGCGTGGCCGAGAATGCCGGAAAGATCTTTCCCGGCACGTCGCAGTTGTATACCCGCGCGGCCCCGTCGTGGAAACTCCGACGGATGATGACGGGGGTGACTTCGTTGACGGTCGGTGCTTCCCACGAGGCGGTCAGGTCCTCGTAGATGGTACCGGGTACAAGGTCGTGGAAGGGCGAAGAGGTGACATCATTGCTCCACAGCACGCTGCCGTCGTCGGCACGCACGATCTCACAGCGCATCCTGTCGGCCGGACGCAGCGCGAAGTAGTGAAGATCGAATCGGCGGCTGAATTGTTCGCCCGAGGAGTAATTGTAGTCCTGTTCGCCGGTCAGGCCGTTGAGATACTTCCAGGAATCGCTGCAGTGGACCTCCCTGATAATATCGGTAATCATGTGGTAGCTCACCTTGGGATTCACCGCGGGCAGTTCAGGATCGAGATAGTTGACCGTATTGGTGAAGGGCTTAATGCGTTGCGGCTTCAACCCGGGCGCCGTCCGGTCGGGCCAGGTGTAGAGGTAACCGTCTCGTCGTGATACGCCGGGCTCCTCGAAGAAAAACGGTTGCCATCGCCAGAAATCATGCCATACACCGAAAATCGACCACATGGCATAGTACTCGTCCCGCTGCATGGCCAGGCATTTCCAGAACATCTCCCGTCCGAAATACCACTCAATCGAGTGGTTCTCCGCGTACATTTCGTACCCCACGGGGCCGGGTGCATCCACGGCTTTCCGTGACGACCGCGTGCTTCCCGAATCAACCCAGCCGCCGGTCCACATGCTGCCCATTTCTCCGCCGTAGTGGGGAAGTTCGGAATTCTTGTTCGGCACCATGGTGCTGTCGGCCCTGGTGGAGCCGTACCCGTAGTACACGCCGGGGGCCTTGGCCTGCCACGAATAGTGTGTTGTCGAGATATCCCATTCCGACCAGTGACCGTTGGAGTGACATATCAGCGAAGAGTCCATCTCGTTGCACTTCTCAACAAAAGGCCACTCCGGAATGCCGTTGGTACCGGTCTCGTTGCCCGTCGACCAGGTGATAACGCAGGGATGGTTGCGGTCGCGCTCGATAAGCTTCGCGGTATGTTCACGATAGAATTGAATCATCTCATTGCTCAGAACAGCATCGCGATCCTTGGGATTCTGCAGCTTGGGCCCGCGCGATTGGATGCAGATTGCGGTCTCGTTGTCGATAAGGAACCCAAGCGAATCCGCTACATCGAGCCAGACCGGATCGTAGGGCTGGAGGTGGGGACGGTAGTACCGGATACCGTCTTTTTTCCACTCCTTGATAATGTTAATCGCATACTGCCTGGTCTGCATGTATTCACCGTAGTAGTGGTGCGAGTCGCCGGTGAGCTTGCAGCGCCTGCCGTTGAACATGAGATTCCTGCCTTCGACATACACTTCCCTGAAACCAAACCGAGTCTTCTTCCAGTCGATAACCGTAGTCTCGTCGGTGTCGTACAAAACGGTATGGATATGGTACAGGTAGGGATCGTGCGGAAACCACAGGTGCGCATCGGGCCAGGAGGAGGTGCACCAGACCGTATCCATTTCCCCCGGTCCGACACTGCGCGGTCCGTCGCCGTCGAATATCTTGACAACGGCGCCGTCGGGACCGGTGACATAATTCCTGACATGAAATGTGCGTTCTTTGGTATCTTCGTTGCGAACCGGAACAAGACAGGTAATGCTCTTCTTGCGGTACGACGGGTTGACGAAGAAGTGGTTTTCGACGAAGAGCTTCGGATACGATCTCAGGTACACGTCCTGCCACATACCGCGTCGGCTCGCCGACCACATGCTCGATTCGTACCCCCGCTTGTTCTCCACCATGACCTCGATAGTCTCCTCTCCGCCCGTGAGTGCGGAGTTGATAATGAATTCAAACGGGGTCTGCCCTTCGTTGTTGGTGCCGACTTCACGGTCGTTCACCTTCACCGTGGTGAAAAAGAGACTGGCATTGCAGGCGAACCTGACAATCCGGTCGTCCATTGAACCGGGCACGGTCAGACGTTTGCGATAGGTGCCGACCAGATCCGTTTCGCTCTTGCCGGGACGGTATAGGCCGAAACAGTCCGCCATGCCGTAGAAAGACCCACCGCCCCACGTACTGGGAACCGGGATCTCCGACCAGGCGTCATCACCGAGCTTGAAATCCCATATCCCGTTGAGACAGATCTCTTCACGGACCGGCTGGGAGGGCAGGTTATCCGGAAGTGCGTTCGCGGAAGTGGTGACACACAACAGTATCGCCGCGAGAACGGATGGAACAGGGCCGAGACTATGTCGCAGTGCCATGGATGCTCTCCTT
>CAZNDN010000028.1:33714-35433 GCA_964571815.1 uncultured Fibrobacterota bacterium
CGATCCCGCTTCGCAGCCTCTTGGACAAGATAAGGAAACCAGGCTGACCACACACCACAATTCTCATGCCGGAATAGTATTATTTGATATATTTATTGCAGTGTGATATATTTTTAGTTGACCAGCTTTTAAGGTTCCTTATGACACAAAGCTCTCCCGGGCTCACCAAAGCGCTTGAGTTTGTCGAAAGCGGGGTCGAGCAGGGGCGTTTCGGGGAAGAAGAGTTCCTGCCTCCGGTTTCCCGACTTGCCGCGGAATGTGGTGTGTCGTATGTCACGATGTGGAAGGCGATCGGAGTCCTGAAGCGTGACGGTATTCTTTCGGGCCCGCCGGGGCATCGGGTACGATTGGCCTCCCCGCCGTCGATTGAGGAGACGGTCAACCACCGGTCCTCCGTCCCCGCACGTCCGGCATCGAGCCTTCCCAAATGGCGGCAGGTGGCCCTCGACATCGAAAGGGACATCCTCAACGGCGTGTACCAGCGGGGCGTTGGGCTTCCGATACTGAAAGAGCTGCAATCCCGGTACGGGACTACGGCGCGCACACTCCGGAAATCGCTGAATCATCTGTGCACCCGGGGCCGTGTCGTTCCCTACGGTCGAAGCTACCGCGTTCCCTCCCTGGTGACCTCCGGTTCCCGGATCACCGTCGCCCTCCTTGTCTACACCCGCGGCGGTTACATGGTCATGTCGCCGTTCGGGCATTCGTTCTTTCAGGCCCTGGAGCAGCGGTGTGCGCGGGCGAGAATCGGACTTGTGGTAGTCAACGTAGCGGGCGACGGTGACAATTACGAGTGTTACGAACGGGACTCGGGCCGCCGGATATCCGCGCGCGACATACGACAACTGGACGGCTGCCTGTACATGGTAAGTGTTCCTTCGACGGTGCACCTGCCGCTGCTTCGCGCGCTCGCCCGGGGCCCGAATCCCGTGGCGATTCTGGACGAGATCGGGTTAGTCTTCACTTCGCCCTCTCTTCCCGCCAACCGGCGGGTGAAAGTATTCCGGGTCGGTGATTCGGAGAAACCCGGCGAGCACGTCGCGCGGTTTCTCCTGGAGCTGGGGCACCGGAGCGTCGCGTTTTTTTCGCCGTTCCACCGGGAGGCGTGGTCTCAGCGGCGGTATGACGGTATGGTCGATGTGTTCGAAACGGCGGGGCACGGGTCGAGCCTTCGCCTTTTCGCCGTCAACAGGCGTATCCACGACAGGCGCTACCTTGAAGAAGGCATTCGACGGTGCGACCTGACAACGTTTCTTGACTACTACCACCGCAATGTTCATCCGGCGCTGCAGAGCAACGTCGCGCGGTTCATTATCGGCAGGAGGCACTGGGAGGAGCTGTGCGAGTATGCGGAAGTGCAGTACCGGCTCGACAGGCTTTTCAAGCGCGCTCTTGCGGAGAAGGGCATCACGGCGTGGGTGACGGTCAACGACGAGCTTGCGGCGGCCTTTGCCCTGGAGTTTTTAGGAAAGCACGGCATAACCCCGCCGCACACGCTTTCACTCATTGGATTCGACGATTCACCGGCTGCGCTTCGCAAGGGCGTGACTACCTACAATTTCAATCCACCGGCCTACACCACCGCAATGCTGGAGCACCTGCTCCACCCCTTCTCCGCCCGCGGCAAGGCAATCGTCGAACTCCAGGGCACGATCATCCGCAGACGCACAACCGGACCGGTGGGGGGGGCGTAGGGGAAGGCGGAGGTACAGCTTGCCA
>CAZNDN010000029.1:0-35037 GCA_964571815.1 uncultured Fibrobacterota bacterium
TATGCCTTATGTCAAAATAGCCGCCTCGGAAGGCCAATTTTGGGACAGACTCTACATAGAACCCTAATTTTGGAGGTTGCCGATGACATCTCCTTTGATATCGATTACCATGGGCCTGCTGGGGGTTCTGCTCCTGCTCCAAATCCTCTCTCTTTTCCGCAAACCCACCCTCGACCTCACCTCCCTGAAAACCAATTTCGACTCAATCGAAAAGACCTACGAGCGCCTGGAATCCACGGTCAACGCGCAATTCGCCGATTTCCGTGGAGATCTATCCCGCGAATTGAAGCAGTCCCGCGAAGAGCTGGCTTCCTCGGTCAAAGCGTTCGGCGAGACCCTCAACTCGCAATTGGACTCGTTCCGCAAGGCAAATACTGAAGGATTCAACAAGCTTCAGGAAATGGTTGGTACCGCGCTCAAAGACGGCAACGAGACGTTGTACAACAAGATGAACAGGATGTCTGGCGCGCAGCAGGAGCAGTTCAAGAGCTTTGAGGAGAAGCTGACCACATTTCGGGAAAGCAACGAGAAGAAGATCGGCGAGCTGCATAATGCGGTAGAGACCAAGCTCAAGGAGATGCAGACCGGCAATGAAACCAAGCTCGAGGAGATGCGCAAAACGGTTGACGAAAAACTCCAGGGGACGCTGGAGAAGCGCCTTGGCGAGTCGTTCAAGCTCGTTTCGGAGCGTCTGGAGTTGGTTCACAAGGGCCTGGGTGAGATGCAGAGCCTGGCAACCGGGGTGGGTGATCTCAAGAGGGCGCTGACCAATGTGAAAGTGCGCGGCACCTGGGGCGAAGCGCAACTGGGAAGCCTGTTGGAGCAGTACTTCACTCCCGATCAGTATGAGAAAAACGTACCTGTCAAGCGGGGCTCCCAGAACAGGGTCGAGTTTGCCATACGGCTGCCGGGGAAAGATACCGACAGCGAGCAGCCCGTATACCTTCCCATCGACTCCAAGTTTCCGCAGGAAGACTACACCTGCCTGCTGCAGGCTCAGGAGCAGGGGAATCCGGAGTTGGTTGAGCAGTACTCCAAGGCGCTTGAGGCTCGTATCAAGTCCGAAGCCCGCGACATTCGCGACAAGTATATCAACCCGCCCACCACAACGGATTTCGCGCTTATGTTTCTGCCCACCGAGAGTCTGTATGCCGAGGTTCTGCGCCGTCCCGGAACGGTCGAGTCGATCATGCGTGACTACCGGGTAATCGTGGTTGGACCAACTACCTGCTCGGCACTTCTCACCAGCCTGCAGGTCGGTTTCCGCACCCTGGCCGTGGAGAAGAGGTCGGCCGAGATCTGGAAGCTGCTTGGGGCGGTGAAATCCGAGTTCGGCAAGTTCGGGGTCCTTCTGGACAAAACGCACAAGAAGATGCAGGAAACAAGCAATGTTATAGAGACGGCGGCGCGGAAGTCGCGAACGATCGAGCGGAAACTGACCAAGGTACAGGGGTTGCCGGAGGATGAGGCGGTGAAGATGTTGGAGGGGGATTAATTGACGTTGTGCGGATTTGCCGGCGGGTTCACATGAACACTATAAAATTCATTCTTGCCCTAACCCGGGAGGTATCGTATGTATGATGAAGATGAAGACAGGCAGGAACCGATCGCTTTGTGCGAGAGTCAGAAAGTAGTAGTACGACATGAATGAGATGTATGAGCAAGCTGATCCAACCGCGAGACGCCCAGAGAGCGGGTTTCCCTGGGACAATATGCTGTCTCCAAACGATCTGAGCGCGCAGACGGCCAGCACGTAGTAGATTTGTATAGCGAACCTATGCCAACCAAACCACAAACCTACACAACCCGTCGCCTCGAATCGCTCCTCACCGACCTCGAATCCGACCTGGCCGAGCGAAAGGCGTCCTGGCGGGGTGATGCGCCGGACAAGGGGCGTCAGGCGGTATGCGCGTTTGCCAATGATCTTCCCGGGCACGGCAAGCCGGGTGTTCTGTTTGTTGGTGTCACCGATGACGGCCGCCCCGGTGGTCTTCCTATTACCGACAGGCTGCTACAGACGCTTTCGGATATCAAGACCGACGGGAACATTCTACCGCCTCCGTCGATCTCGGTTCAGAAACGGCGGCTCAAGGGCAAAGATGTGGCGGTGGTTCTGGTGGAACCGGCCGATACGCCACCGGTCAGATATCGAGGTCGTATATGGGTTCGTGTAGGACCGCGGCGGGCGGTTGCCACAGCTCAGGATGAGAGGATTCTCAATGAGAAACGGCGGCACAACGATACCGGCTTCGAAACACGGCCGATTGCCGGTGCGGATTCAGGCGAGTTAAACCGTCTTCTATTCCTCGAACGGTTCTTGCCCAATGCGTTTGATATCCAAGTGATTGCCAATGACGGCAGAACCTACGAAGAACAACTTGCTGCGTGCAGTATGGTGCAATCGGCTGAGAATCCCGTCCCTACGGCCCTCGGACTTATCGTAATCGGCAAGCGTCCGCGCCATTTTATTGCTGGAGCATTCGTGCAATTTCTGCGTTTCGAGGGGATCCGAATGTCCGATCCCATTGTAGACGAAGAACGTATTGAGGGAGACCTGGATCAGGTCGTTCGCCGTGTTGACGAGAAGCTTGTTGCACACAATCGGGTGAGTGTTGATATTGTTTCACAGCGACTTGAACAACGTCGGTATCTATACCCCTTGCCTGCGTTGCAGCAATTGGTTCGCAATGCAATCATGCACCGTACCTACGAACATACCAACGCCCCGGTTCATGTGTACTGGTTCAACGATCGCATTGAGATACGCAGCCCGGGCGGACCCTACGGTGCTGTGACCGCCGCAAACTTCGGCATGCCCGGAATAGTTGACTATCGAAACCCGCGCATCGCTGATGCCATGAAGGTTCTGGGTCATGTCCAGCGCTTCGGTGTAGGTATACAAACCGCCCAGGAGGCGATGAGAAACAACGGGAATCCTCCAGTTCGGTTCGAGGTAAATCAATCATTCGTTGTATGCCTCGCCCTCCCTGCACCACCGGCAGCATCCCCGGCCCACGCCCCCGAGGGCGCCAAGTCGGCACTAAGTAGGCACCAAGTCGAAGTTCTGCGTAACTGTAGAAAAAGTAATGAATTAACCAAGCTGATGGCCGTTGTCGGCAGGGCGGACCGCACCAAGTTCAGGAACCAAGTCCTCAACCCGCTGATTCGTGCCGGACTTGTCGAAATGACCATACCTGATAAGCCGACAAGCAGCAAACAGAGGTACAAGATAACCGAAAAGGTACAGAAAAGGCTCGAAGATGGTTGAGTAGCGCCATTTGACCCCGATGTCCATCGGAACGCGAGTAGAAAAGCCATGGCAATCAACCCTGTCTCCTACACCGAAAAGGTAATCGGCAGCTTCCTGCGCTACCAGCTTACGCGCTATCCGTTTGCCGATGAAGATCTCTATGATCAGATGAAAACGTTGCTCTCGCTTGAGACAACGCGCAACTCACCTCTGTTCAAAGGGCCGTTTATCAGTCTTTCCAAGGCCTTTCGTCAGGGGGCGGCGGTGCGGGACCTTGTCTCCGAGGGACTGCTGCATCGCCACCTGCGGAATCTTGTGGAGTACCCGGTCCTCTACGGCCATCAGGAAGAGGCGATCCGCGCCATTGGACAGGGCAAGGCGACACTCATCTCCACCGGCACGGGCTCGGGAAAGACGGAATGCTTTCTCTACCCCATTGTCAGCCGGTGTCTTGAACTGCGTGATGACGGTTCGAGGCCGGGTATCTCGGCGGTGATCGTCTATCCCATGAATGCTCTTGCCGAAGATCAACTCGGCCGCCTGCGCGAGTTCCTCGCGGGCACGGGAGTCACTTTCGGCATGTATGTGGGCAAGACTCCCGAAACCGATGCCGATATCAGCGGCCAGGTGCTTCCCGCCGGCGCCACCCGCTCCGACTACGTCAAGGCGGTGAACAAGGCCGAAAACGAAAACCGCGACACTGCCGTACATCCTCCCGAGGAGATCTGTTCCCGCAACGCCATGCGCACGAACCCGCCGCGTGTGCTCATAACCAATGTCAAGCAACTGGAGCTGCTTCTCACCAGAGGAAAGGACATCGATCTCTTTGCCAACGCCCGCCTGGACTACCTGGTATTCGATGAAGCCCACACGTATGCCGGTGCGGGAGGCGCCGAAACCGCCTGCCTGATTCGACGCCTGCGCCTTTTTTGCGGCAAGGATGCTTCCGCGACTCGTTGCGTGGCCACCTCGGCCACTATCGCCGATCCTTCAGGCGGCGCCGAAGCCGGCGCGCAGTTCGCCTCCCGGTTCTTCGGGGTCGACCCCGACGCGGTTGCCGTGGTGGGCGAGCAGTACGAGAGCGATGCCTGGAGCGATGAACTTGTCGATGACACCCGGTTTGGAGATACTGCAGGCGATTTGCTGGAGCGGATTATCCGCGCGGTCGATGCGGGCCCGGAATCGGGCCGGCTCGTGGCGGAGGTGCACAAAGAGATCTTCGGGGGCCCCCTCAGCCACGCCGAGTGGGAAGGTGCGCTCCACCAGCGACTCTCCGCAAGCCGGACGCTCAAGACGATTGCCGAGAGTCTTGCAGCTCCCACGGCGCTTCATGATCTCAGCCGGATTGTCGGAGAGAAACTGGGGTATGAGGTGCGGGAGGAAGAGATCCTGGGCCGTCTTGCCCTGGGTGTAAGCGCCCGGAAGGACAACAGACCGCTGGTGCGTCCTGTCATGCATGTGTTTGTGAGGGGATTGGGCGGTGCGGTGGTGACGTTCCCCGAGAATTCTCCGCGGCCAAAGCTCTTTCTTTCCGCGGAGAGCTGCGCCGAGGAAGCGCAGCAGACGGATGTGACACTGGCGGTGTTGCCGGTCATGAACTGCACCCGGTGCGGGCAGCACTACTTCGTTCAATTCCTCGAAGATTTCGAGTTTACCGCAAAGCAACCCGGAGGCGGGCAGGCTCTTGACGGGCGAGAGGCCGGGCGGTTCTGGAATGCGCTGGATGAGTCCCGGGACGGAAAGCGCGTGGTGCTGCTGGACCGACTCGTGGGTGAAGACGAAGCGACACGCCACGACCGTCTCAGTCCACTTCACTTTTGCCGATGGTGTGGTGCGATGCACAGCGCTGTGCAGGAAACGTGCGCGGGATGCGGCAGACGTGGGCCGCTGGTTACGTTGTACGCAGTGCGACCCGGGGCCGAGCAACCGGGAAAGCTCTCCGCGTGCATATCGTGCGGGGCCCACGGGCGGCGGCTCGGGACCGGATTCAGGGAGCCTGCCCGGCCCGTCAAAGCAACACCGGTTGCCGATATCCATGTGCTTGCCCAGGACATGGTACACCATGCAGACCGTCGTCGCCTCCTGCTCTTCTGCGACAACCGTCAGGATGCTGCGTTTCAGGCCGGATGGATGCGCGACCATGCCCGCAAGTTTCGTCTGCGATCGATCATGGCCGAATTCATTCACAAAGGCAGTGTCTCAATCGGTGATCTCACCGCAAAAATCGATGAGTTTCTGGACAAAGACGACACGCTCTCCCGCGCGCTCATTCCCGAAGTATGGAATGTGCATCCGCGGGAGCAGGCCGGCACCAAACATCAGGACGAACGACGGCGCTTTCTGAGGCTGCAAGTGCTCCAGGAGCTGACCTCCTCGCCGCGCTTCACTCTTGGTCTGGAGCCGTGGGGACGGATGATTGTCGAGTATCTGGGAATCGATTCCCGCCAACCTTTTGTCGTACGCGAGGCGGGGAACCTTGGTCTGGCCCCCGATGAGCTTGCATCGGGCATGTGTGCGCTGCTTGACCAGTTGCGGCGCGGCTACCACCTTATCCGCGATTCACAAGGGCATGCCTACAGCCGGTTCTGGCGCGATGGCGACTATGAGATTCAACGAGGCTATCTGCAGAAGCTGCAAGGCGTACCCGTGGGCGTCAAACTCCGGAAAGCCCCCGGTGACTCAGATGCGCGCGTCAAGGCATTTCTCACCGCGGGCGGTCACCGCAATATGGTCAAGGAGACGGTTGCCAGGTGGGGCGTGCCCGACACTGAGATCGAACCGTTTGTCCGTCGGCTCTGGCAGTTTCTCACCGACGAAGCGCAACTGCTTGTCCCGGTAACGCTCCGTCGCGCTTCAGGCGGCGCCGCGGCAAATTGCAGCGGGGTCTACCAGATAGCCGACGATCGCATGCGACTTGCGCCCAACAAAGGCTACTATCGTTGCAAGACCTGCCATCGGGCGCAGGTAAGGCGAAATCCGGGCGACCGGTGCACGGGTTGGAGATGCCGCGGGACCCTGGAATTTGTGCGCGAGAATCCCGACAGCTATGACCTCAATCTCCTTGACAGCTCCTATGAGATGCTGCGCCCGCGAGAGCATTCAGCGCAGGTGCCCCACGCCGAGCGCGAGAAACTGGAGAACATTTTCAAGAGCGCATCGCAGGCTGTAAACACACTGGTGTGCACCCCCACACTGGAGATGGGTGTGAATATCGGCACTCTGGACACGGTGCTGTTGCGCAACGTCCCGCCGCATCCGGCCAATTACTGGCAGCGGGTGGGCCGGGCCGGACGCGAGCATCGGATTGCCGTCAACATTACCTATGCCAGACCGATGAGCCACGACCAGCTCTATTTTGCCGACCCGTTGAAAATGCTCGGCGGACGGGTGAAGCCTCCGAGTTTCAATCTGAGCAACGAGCTTATGGTTCGCAAACATGTCCACGCGGCCATACTGACGTGGTTCAATGGGCTCGTACGCGGTGAGCATCCCGGCGTGTCGCAAGACCGTGATCTGGTGGCCGATACAATCCGGACATGCTTCCCAACCAGCGTGCGCGACTATCTCTTCGACTCCGCGGGAAACGTACGGCGCCGGGCGTTTGATCTTACGGCGCTTGCTCGCGTGATTGCGGAGTCCCGTTCCCGACTGGTGTGGCATATCAACACGTTGTTTGCCCGGGGGTGGCCGGATGGCGACCGGGCGGTTGTTTCCGCGGAACGCATCGTAACGTACATCGACGAGATGGTCGAGCGGTTGGATCAGGTGATCGGGCGGTTGCGACGACGACTGGCGTGGGCGCACGACCAGACCAGGAGGCTTTCGGCCATTCGCGCACGCGCGGGGACCCTTGAGGCCGACGATGAGGCTCTGTTTTCGCGCTGCTACGATATCATACGGCGCCTCAAGGGTCAGGTCCGGCGAACACGAAGTGAGGGCGAGGGGGTTGACGATAACAACACCTTTGCCGTGCTTGCCGCCGAAGGGTTTCTTCCGGGCTACGGACTCGAAACGGGATCAATACGCGGCAACGCGCGCCTGCCGCGCTACGAAGTGGGATTGCATGAGTTCGTGCTTCGGCGGCCCAAAGCGGTGGCGCTTCGCGAATTCTCCCCGGGAAATCTGCTCTATGCCAACGCGCACAGGTTCACGCCGCGCTATTTCCGGTTCGAGGCCACGCGCCCGATCATGTTTCAGGTTGACCCCGCCCGGGAGGCGGTTGTGGAGTCTGGCGCCGAGGGGGAGAGACCCGCCGGCACGGCCGGGTTGGGTAGTACCATTATGACGGCGGTTCCTGTCTGCGATGTGGACCTGCAGCGTATATCGCATATCAACGATGATGAAGAGTTCCGGTTTCGTCTGGGGGTTGGAGTGTTCGGCCACGAACTGGGCCGCCACGGCGCGGGGACCGGCTACGACTGGGGCGGGTGCGCCTTGCAGTTCCGCACCAACGTGTATATGCGCCAGGTAAACGTGGCGCCGTCGAGAAAGTTGAGATCGTCGCCCGTTGAGATTGGATATCCCATGTGCCTTGTCTGCGGCGCTACGAGGTCCCCCCTGTCATCCCGTCGCGAAATCGACAATTTCATGGACCACCACACCGAGACCTGCGGCGTGGCGCCCGACTGGCGCGGGTTCTATGCCGACATCGTGGCGGATGCGCTTACGTTGCCGGAATGTGAAGATCGCGAAGAGGCGTATTCCGTGCTCGAAGCCATTCGTATGGGCGCCGCCGAGTTGCTGGACATGGAGATCAACGACCTCTCGATTCTGGTGATCGGGAAGCCGGGGCGGGATGATGTCGACGGCGTGCTGTACGACCCGATGCCCGGGGGTTCGGGCTTGCTTGAGCAGATTGTTGAGCGGTTTGGGCAGGTTCATGAGGCTGCTATGGAGCTGCTGGAGGGGTGTCCCTCCCGGTGCGAACGCGCCTGTGTGGATTGCCTGTACACCTATGAGAATTCGTTCTACCACAAGCACCTGGACCGCAAGAGAGCGCTTGAGATACTCTCGCAGCGTGGCGTCTCGTTGAGTAAAACACACGACATTCCTCCCCGGCTTCCACGTTCGGCGCCAACGCATGAGGAGATGCCGGTTAACGTGGCGGAAAGCGCCCTGCGGGAGATGCTCAGCAGAGCCGGGTTCGAAGAGCCCACATGGCACCATCGGATTCCCATTGGTCCGCCGTATCATTTCACGGAGCCCGACTGCTTCTACCGCGGGGATGACGATGATGATCGGGGAGTGTGCATCTACCTCGATGGGCTCAGCAACCATCTGCACGGTAATCCTGAAACCGCGCAGAAGGACCGCGATATCAGAACAATGCTGCGAAATGAGGGTTATGAAGTACTTGAGATAGCCTGGACGCATCTCAAAGACAGAGTCGTCATGAGACGTCACTTTTTCAAGCTCGGCAAGTTGCTTATTGGTAAAAACGAAGCCCGACGGGTGCGTGATGACGACAGTTGGTATGTGGCGCCCGGAACGACGAAGCAGGATCGCGGCGCTGAAGCCGATGAGGAGAAGGTGTTGCCGTTCCGGTCTGTGCCCGAGGACAGCGTTCGCCCATTTGACAACTGCGTGCCCCTGATGACCCTGAAGGCCGCCGCGGGCGGCTTTGGCGAGTCGTTTGATCAGGAGGCGGCCGACTGGGTTGTTCCTGCAACAAAGAAACGCCTTCAACACGGCATGTTTGTGGCGCAGGTGGTTGGAAAATCCATGGAGCCGCGTATTCCCGACGGCGCTTACTGCCTCTTCCAGACTCCCGTGATCGGCAGTCGTACGGGCAGGATTCTCCTAATGCAGCATCGCGATATCCACGATCAGGAGACCGGCGGCAGCTTCACCGTGAAGAAGTTCGACAGCTCGCAGGTGACCGGGAAACACAGTGATCGTGAAGGGTCGATCTACCTTCGTGCGTTGAACCCGGAGTATGAACCCATTGTAGTCCGGTCGGGTGAGGAAGTTGAGGTTGTGGCCGAGATGGTGGAAGTGTTGGGGGTGACAGGACAATGAGAAGGGCAATTGGGCCAATAGGGAATTCTGTGGTATGCGATACAACAACGACCCCTTGGAGGGTGTCTCAAGAAACAGAGCGTTCCCGCAAACAGGAAAGGAACTACACATGTCCGACTCACCTAGAACCCAGTCTGGTGCTCTGGCAATTCGCTGGGTGGTCAATTGCCGCAGTGAGACGGATTTCGCGTGGAATCAGAAGGTCAAGAGCCTTCCTACTGCGCAGGATGCCGCATTGTATGCCCGTGATACGGTTCTGCCTGCGATTGCAGAGTTCCTTCTGAGTTCGCAGCTCGACGGGAGCGGAACCAATGCATTTGATCGCATGTTGGATGAGGCCGTGAAGGATATCCCGGAGTGCTCCCACAATGTCGAGTACTTCCGGGATTGCTTTCGAAGGCTTTCTGGGTTACAGAAAGAACCCGATGATAGCGTCCGTCGGAGAAACGTGGAGGAAATGATTTCGGAGTGGAACACCAGGTTTGGCGGTCGAAGTGGTGGCATCTTCTGGGGTGAAGTCACCACCGTCAAGACCAATCTCCACCCAGGGCAGCCCCAAGGATCAGATGCGCTGTCGGGGGAATCAGCGGGCATGAGGATTGTCGATACCGGTGTTTTTCAGGACATCGACAACGTGAGTGCGGTGTGTATCGACGAAGGCGACAAGATCGTCAACACCCTGGATGGCATCCCTGGCGATCTTTCGGACGATCAAATCGAAGAGATTATGGGGTCTGCGAAAATCTTGCGCATCTCATCTATGGCCAAAGTCCAAGAGGTCGTTTCGAGCGTTATGAAGAAGCTCGGAATCCTTGCTTATGAAGAAACCGCCGACCATGAGGTAAGTATCTGGGTCCGGACGGTGCGTAAGATGTCTGTGAAGAAGCACCCCATCTGGGTGCGGATTGCGGCATTCGACCGGGACTAATGCAACTTGGCACTCTGCGCTTAGACCCCGGTTCGCAATTGGTTCATGCGGTTCGCCCATGTCAGTTACTTGACAGAGCAATCTCTGCCGATTTTCAGATCCATGACTATTCTCACAAGAACATCGTCATCTCTGTGCAGAAGAACGCGCCGATAGTTAGCCTCAGAGTTGATGCGGCTTTTCTGGATACAAAGGACATCACTTCTCTCCTGGCGGAATTAGAGGCAGAACCCATTGTGTGTCCCTTTGAGGAATGGCTGGCGAAGACTCTTCGAACGGGCCGGCAACCTCCACCCTTCCCCGATCCTCCTCTTCCGAATCATCCCGGTTGAGGACCGCGCCGCTGCCCGTTGGACGCGTTTCGGTGCTGCCGGCTTGTCTGGTTGACCTCCTCTCGCCGCATACGCTGGACTTGGGCAAGGAAGTCCATAGTGCTTGCCCCGGCTTATTCCCGACTCCTTGTTGTGGTTGATGACACAATCGGTTCCAAAATAGGCCATGCACGCATTCTTCACAAACGGGAGGGTGTCAACGGCGGCCGTGGTGCGGGGCTTACGCGGGGTGAAGCCTTCGCTCGCGCGCATTCAGAACCCCATTTTTGTTCTCTGCTTCCCGTGCCCGGCTCCAATTTCCTGCCTGAGTGCATCGATAAGCACCCTGTGGCCGGCTCGCCGCTTGCCCGGAAAGACGTACTTCTGGTAGACTACTTTGAAATCGCCCGGGGTAAGCTGTGTCATGGCGGCAAGTTCGGCGGATTCTTTCCGGCTGAGCGCCCTGCAGGTAAGGCCATTGAGAAACCTCATGTAAAACGCCATGATACCCTCAGGCTTCAGGTAGTCGAACTCGAGCTTGATATTGAAACGGCGCAGTGCAGCGCAGTCCAGTGCACTCATGAAATTCGTGGCGCAGATCAGGATTCCCCTGAAGGTTTCCATGCCGGGGTGGAAGGCGCCGATGTGGAGTATGCCGCGGATATGGGCCTGGGTCTTCGGGCTACAGGGCAAAATGCACTGGGATACAGACGATGATAGCGAAGGTCTGAGGCGGCTCGAACAAGCGTTTGAGCAACGTGGCGTACACGCCGGCATTTCTTGTTACGGTTGTTGATAAGATCGGGCCTGGTCTTGATTCCGAAGTCGCACGGTTCAAGAAGTCCCGAAATGTCAAAAACCTTCACGGTGAAGAGCTTTTCGGGAATCTGCTTGTACTCGTCGTGGCTGCCGGCACGGCTGAATTTATTCTGTAAAAGCTCCACGGCATGATGGCTCGTATTGACTCCCGTCCAACAATATGGTATTTTAGAGAAAATGTCTCTAAAATCATACAAATTGGTGGAATAACCATGCTAATACGCTTCATTTTCGAGAATTTCACGTCATTCGCCGACCAGGAAGAGATATCCCTGGTGAAAGGGCGGATGCGGATTCACGGGGAGCATCTGGTGGGGGCGCCCGGATCCGGCATGCAGATTTTGAGGGCCGGGGTTGTGTATGGCGCCAATGCGTCGGGCAAGAGCAACCTGGTACGGGCAATCGGGTTTGCCAGGAATCTGATTGTCGGCGGGACTCAGCCCATGGCCCGGATTCCAGTCAAGCCGTTCCTGCTTGACCCGAAGCTCAAGACTGCTCCCACGACGATGCAGTTCAGCTTCTGCAACGAGGGGAAATGCTTCACGTACGGTTTCAAGGTCGATGCTCAGAAGGTGCACGAAGAGTGGCTCTATGAGCTTGCCGGCAAGAAGGAAACGCGGCTGTTCGAGCGCACGACCAACGGTGATGAAGGTGCGGCGGTCACGGTTGCCTCGCACCTGAAAAAGAGCACCCGGGACAGCAATTTCCTTCAGTTGGTAGCGCGCGGCACCCGCGTTAACCAGCTTTTCCTTACCGAATCGATTCAGCGCAATTTCAAGCCGTTCGGGGCTGCATACCGGTGGTTCGCACAGAAACTGGTGGTGATATTCCCCGAAACACGTGCGTTGGGCATCGAGTTTGCCTTCCAGGACAAGAACAGAATAGCGCCGGTGTTCATGAATCTGCTGAGAACGTTTGACACCGGAATTCTCGGCATCGAGTCACATGAAATACCGCTTGACGGCTCCCTTGTCGATATACCCGAAAACGTACAATCGGATCTTGAGAGAGTGGTTCGCGACGACAAGACCAATGTGTTTATTGCCGGACCAAGCAAGATGCGCTACGCAGTACGCCGCAACGACGGCGGCGAACTTGTTGCGCTTAAACTGAAGGCGAAGCACCCGCTGCGCGGGTCCGGCGACAGCGTTTCGTTTGATTTTTCGGAAGAGTCCGACGGTACGCAGCGGATTGTGGACTTGCTTCCTGCAATGACCTCTCTTTTGACTGAAGATAGGGTCGTGATTGTTGACGAGGTGGACCGCAGCCTCCACCCGCATGTTTCGTATGCGCTTTTCGATATGTTTCTCAAAGATAATCCGCACAACAGCCAGCTTATCGCGACAACACATGCGGAAAACCTGCTCACGTTCAAGCTGCTGCGCAAGGATGAAATCTGGTTTGTGGACCGCGACAACCACGGCGCCTCGCACCTGTTCTCGCTGGAAGAGTTCAAACCCCGCTACGACAAGGATATCCTGACCGGATACATGAAAGGTCGTTTCGGCGCGGTGCCGGCCATACGCAGAGTGTCCAATCCCGTGCCGGCGGAAGGGGAGTAGACGCCGTGGCGCTCATCCGTCGGGATTTCAAGCGCAAGTCCGGTTTCCGTGACGCAAAGTTGATCGTCATTGCTACCGAAGGTGAACGCACGGAGCCGCGGTATTTCGAAGGTGTGCGTGCACGGTACCACAGGCCGTCGGTTCAGGTCGAAATACTGAAGCGGTCTACCGAAGGATCGTCGCCGAGGCACGTGCAGCGTGAACTCGACCAATTCAGGAGAGACTACAACCTTATCGAAGGCGACGAGCTGTGGATGGTGGTGGACAGGGACCGGTGGACCGACAACCACCTCGCAGACGTCGCCCGGCAGTGCGATCAAAAGGGCTATTTCCTGGCGGTGAGTGTGCCGTGCTTCGAGCTGTGGCTCCTGCTTCATATCGAAGATCCCGACCGTGAAACTATTCAGGGCGTAACCTGCAAGGGGCTGGTCCAACGCATTCGGCGACTGCTGGGCTCGTACAACAAGACCAACCCGGAGGTCGAGCGGTTCATTGATGGAATCGAGGATGCCATTGCCCGAGCGCGAAACAGAGACGACAATCCCGCAGACAGATGGCCGCAGTCGGCGGGTACGCGGGTCTACTTGCTTGCCGAGAAAATTGTACAGTAGAAGGCATTCCCGTGAACGACCGGCCCAAACCGTATCCCTTTGCCGAAGAGAGATTCGACCCCGAACTCAGCGCGTGAGAACCCATGTGTTGAACGGACTATTTGAGAATTCTCTCTTGAGTGACTTCTTCCGCCTCAGAAGGCTACTTCTTCTTTCCGGAAGGAGGCTTTTTGGGAGCACGAAGAAGATGGAAGGGAAACGGGCTACCCCGGCAGTTCATTCCCTGGTGTGGCATGAGGGTACCACCTCCCAGGTCGCTCGTCGGCTTGGGATGTCGGAGGGAATATTGTATCGGTTGCGCGATCGATTCCTTGAAGGGGGCCAGGAAGCCCTCTCAATTCCCACCTGGTCGGCATTCCCTTGCGGGAATACCTGTTGATCCCCTGTACTGAGAACGAGGCTTCCACACCCGCCCGGTTTCATCGGTCTCCTTCCGGCTTTCATTGACTCCCCGCATCCGGGGAATATATTATTTATGGAAATGAGCGGATTGCATGCAGGCTCGTGATGCTGATCGTGCGCGTGTGACGATGCGACCGAGACTGGTATTTCGAGGGGAAAACAACACACAAAGGAGGCGTTATGGTTCGACGATGTGTATGGTGTGCGGCGATGGTTGCGGCGGGAATGCTTTTGTCTTCACCGGCTCACGCGATCGTGGGCGCCGGTGCGCACTGGGGATTCGACCTTTCCCTGAACATGGATAATACCGACGGCCTTGGGGACCGTATGTCTTTCGACGGGCTCAGTCTCGATATGAGTTCCGTGGACCCCGATCTGGGAACGATGAACGAGCTGCCCATTTTTATCGAGCGGCTCAACTGGCAGCGTACGATCTTCGATTTCGGCGGGAAAGCCTACGTTGATATAATTCCCGTCATCGATGCAGTCGAAGTCTCGGTTAATTTCGGCGTGTGGGAGTACGAAGGCGCGCTGAAATACCCCGTGGGGGGCAATACCGAGTATGTCGAGTCCCTGAGTTCCAGTGCCCTGCAGAACGGAGAGTATGCAACCGATTCCCTGTTTGAGTACGCAAGTCAGCCCATGACCCTGGAGGAGTACGACAAGGCATTCTTCGGCTTGAGCGGAACACCGTATGCGAAGCTGCATGTGGATTTCACGATACGCAAGAATATCTTCGAGATGCCCGGTCCGGTGAAACTCTTCAAGATCTACGGCGGCGGCGGCCTCAGCTACCATATCGGCACACCCCTGCTCAGCTCTTCGCTGGTCGAAGATGTCCTGCGCAGCAGCATGGAAGGCGCCGGGGACCTGAGCGCGATTCAGGGTGAGGTTTTCACGAACGAAGAAGTCATGAAGAAAATTATCAATGAGCTTGTGGCGATTGCCGAGCCCGTGGTCGGCATGCATATCGTTGCCGGTGCGGCGGTGAAAGTGCCGGTGATTCCCATCGGGGTTTACGCCGACGGCAAGTTCATGATTCCTTTCGGCGAGCTGGATCCCGAAGTCGATCTGGGCGGGACGGGACTGCTGTTCAACGTGGGTCTTTCGTTCGGCCTCTGATTTCGAGCTTGGGCAAAAAAGGTCCACCACGGCCGTCTTCCCGAAGGGAGACGGCCGTCTTTGTTTGAGTACTCACACGTTTTCGCACGAGGGCGATTCGGATACGGTTTAGAATCATTCCCCTCCATTCTCAAGGCGGACATGGAGTTGTCGCCGAGGCGCGGCGAAGTACCTCGGCAGTGCGGGGTACAAGCTGCGTGAGCAGAACTATTTTTAGTATATCTTCAATATATCCGAGGATACCGACTCGTCGGGGCCGTCTGATCCCGGGGGGTGAGTGCGGCGGGCAGCGGGTAACCGCTCTCCATCCCCGGGGAAAGGGTGCGCGTCCCGCGTTTTTTCTGGATCGTGCGCAACGAGAGCGCGTCTCAACGAAAGGAAATGCCGGTGACGTTCAGGGCCGTATGCACGGGTTTGCTGCTGGCACTCGGTATTTCCCTTTTTACGTACTTCAACGATCACATCATCCGCCAGACCTATATCATCGGCAACCACCTGCCCGTTGCCGTATTCGGTCCACTCATTTTCCTGCTGATTCTGGTAAATCCCCTCATGCGCCGCCTCGGCATTCAGCGGACAATCTCCGGCAGGGAGATAGCGGTCATTGCGGCCCTCGGGCTGTTCGTGTGCGGATGGCCGGGCTCGGGGTTTTTCAGGGCCTTCTCCGCCGCCGTATCACAGCCCGTGAACATGGAGCGCACCAATCCCTCCTGGAAAGCAACGCATGTCATGTCGTACACGCCGAGTGTTTCTGCCCTGATCGGCCGCGGGCATATCAACGACTGGCAGGGTCTCACCGAAGAGCTTGCCCGCGGCCGAGACTCTTCGGCGGTCCCCTGGCTCCGAAGGATATGGAGCACGCTTCCCGACTACGCGCAGGAGACGGTTGTGGAGGCCGCGGAAGGCGGAGCCGTGCGCGGGGAAGAGCAGCGGATTATCATAGCGGGGCTCAACGACTGCATTCGCGCCCGCGGACTGTATAATCCGGAGGCCTTTTCGGCGGAGCAGGGTGAGCGTTTCGATGCGGTTGTGGAACGGTTCGGCCCAAACGATCCTTCGTCCGACTTCAAGGTTCAGCGCTTAAACAGGCGATTGCTTGAAGCGGCCTTCCCTGGAATTATCATGAAACAGCCCCTGGGTGAAGGGTTCCTGCTGGCCGACGGCGACCTTTCCTCTCCGGCCGTGCAACAACTCCAGGGCGGGGCCGAAGAGTACGTGTCGCCGGAAGAGATTCCCTGGGGAACGTGGTGGCCTACGCTGCAACTCTGGGGCGGGCTGGCCCTTCTGATCGGACTGGCCTCCCTGTGTATCGTCGTGATTGTGCAACCCCAGTGGAAACACGAATTGATTCCCTTTCCCATCGCCAGGTTCGTGAAGGATATCTCGATACCCGATCCGAAGGGAAGCGGCTTCCCCGCCATCACCCGGTCATCGCTTTTCTGGTTCGGCTTCTTCCTCGTCCTTGCAATCCATATACTGAACGTATTCCATGCCTGGGGGCTCAGCTTTATTCACGTGCCGCTGAAGCTGGAACTTGTAGGGATGTCGCAGGTATTCCCGAAAGCGATGCAATTCGGCTGGGGCTATTTCTTCCTTGCACAACCGAGGATCTATTTCGCGGTTATCGCCTTCGCGTTTCTTCTGGCAACCGAAGTCTCGTTCAGTGTGGGCATATCGGCCGCCGCTTTCCTGATGCTGTACGTAGTGCTGCGCAACAACGGGATCCTGCTCATTCCCATGTCGTTCATCGACCCGCAGAATACCGGCATGCTCCGGTTCGGCTCCTATCTTGGTGTGGCGTTGATCGTGTTCTTCGTGGGGCGCCGCTATTACCTGAATGTGATCGGCGGGGCTTTCGGATTGCGGCGGTATCCCGAAACGCCGGAGAACGCGGTGTGGGCGATGAGGGTCCTGATCGTATGCGTAGCGCTTTCGGTCATTGCCCTTGCCGGTGTGGGTCTCCACTGGCTGCCGGGACTCTTGTTGATTTTTCTCATTCTTCTCATGTTCACGGTGATGGCACGGATCAATGTGGAAACCGGGACCTTTTTCATCCAGCCCATCTGGGGTGTGGTCGGGGTCCTCGTGGTCCTCTTCGGCATGGAGGCAATCGGGCCGACAGCCTACATAATTATGGCGTTCACCGCGACCCTCTTTGCCGTCGATCCCCGCACCTGCATTCTGCCGTTCTTGTCCAACGGTATGTACATGGTCACGGAAAAACGCCTGAAGCCGGCGCCGAGCCGGTTTGCGCTTCTGGGGGGGGCGGTTATTGTTGTGGGTTTCATCGCCGCGTTGTGCGCCACCCTCTACATTCAGTATAACCACGGGCTGGACACGCAGGACGGGTGGGCGATCACGAGTATTCCCGCAATGCCCTTCAATCTCCTGCAATCCCATATCAGCCGCCTCCAGGCCTTCGGCAAGCTCAACAGCTCTCTTCGTATATCGGGATTGGACATGTTTGCTCACATGTCTCCCGACTGGGGCATGATCGGGTGGAGCGCACTGGGGCTGGCTCTCGTCCTGGCGTGCGGCATGTTGCGACTACGCCTGCCGTGGTGGCCGCTCCATCCCGTGCTCTTTCTCGTCTGGGGAACCCAGCCCGGATTTCAGTTTGCGTTCTCGTTTCTTGTCGGATGGTTGATCAAGTTTTCGGTGATGCGCTTCTCGGGTATCAAGGGATACGGCGCGGTGAAACCGTTGATGTTCGGATTTGTGGTCGGAGAGATCCTCGCTGCCCTGGTTGTGGTAGTGGCCGGAGCGATTTACTTCGCGATTACCGGCCTACCTCCCAAATCGTATACCGTGTTTCCGATGTGAACCGGGGGGAGTATGCACCAGCACATCGACTGGTTTGGAATGAGTTTCACGGTTCCACGAGAGTGGGAGATCGTGCGGCATTCGACCGACACGAACAGGGGACGGCTGGGATTCGTGGATCGCTGGAATCAGCGTGCGCAGCTTACCTGGAGACACGTCGAGCGCAAACCCGACATCGGGCGAATGTTCAAGGATCTGAGGAACCGCGATCGGGCCCGGTTTTCCGACTGCCGTCTGAGCAAGACTTTCAGGCTGAACGGCTGGACCGGCTACTATCGAGGTACGGCCCGGGAGTCGATTACCCATGCGGGCCGATACGACAAGCGAGGCAATCGGTGGATTGAGCTGGTACTTGTATGGCCGCGGGAGCACGATCAGGACCAGGAGCGACTTGTGCTCGAGAGTTTCGCGGCACGGGAGTATGGAGCCCCGGAAACGCGGGCGCACTGGAGCGCCTTCGGCCTGTCGTTCAGCGTGCCCGGAGAGTGGGAGCTGCGGGGGGTGCTTGCCGGCACCATTCAGAAGGTATTTGATTTCAGCCACGCGGGCGGGACAGCGCGAATCGTGAAACGGAGCATCCCCCGGGCCTGGGAAGGGGGGGATATCTGCAAGATTCTGCGGGGGGAAAGCACGGGCTATGAGGGCGAAATCACGCACTGCCGGCACGGGAAGCACACGGCCGTGTGTTTCCAGGGGCGCGAACGCCGGATGCATTTGCGGTGGCTCTGGGGGAAGCGGTACCACAGGCACGACCTGTTGTGGGAGTGCGACGCTACCTGTGCACTGTTTCAGATCGGGAGCGTAGCCCCTCGCGGCTCGGCACACGCGGCCGCGTCGGTGGCCTTGAGCTGCTGCGGCGCCGTGCCGGCAACGTGAACGGAGCGGTACATGTGGCCATTTACGAAAACCCGGGCACAACGGGAACCGACGCAGTCGGCACGGGACATAGTGAGCATGATCCCCGTGAAAAACCGGGAGGTCGAAGTCGAGCGCAACGATGAGAACGGGACGGTGCTCAGGGTACCGATGCGCAAGGGGTGGTACCGGCGGCCGCCGTTGACCTGGGTGCTGCCGCTGAGTACGTACCGGCGTGTGCAGTTGGACGGTCTGGGAAAGGATGTGTGGGAGGCGTGTGACGGAAGACGATGCGTGGAAGCGATAGTTGATGAATTCGCGAACCGATTCAAACTGACCTTTCACGAATCGCGGCTCACGGTCACCGATTTTCTGCGGGACTTGAGCCGGCGGGCGTTGATTGCACTGGTACAGTACCGGGAGGAAGGCGCGGGACGTGAAGAGGATTGAAGCACGCGATCAGGTGTCGCTCGGCGTCGGCCGGTGCCTTGACCTGAGCCTTGCCGCCATGTCGTATCGGATCACCCGTTCGGCGGTCACGATGATGATTCTGGCGCTGGCCGTGGCGTTTCTTTCGTACGTGCTGTTCTACGGCACGCTGGAGAGTGACACCCGGCAACGTGCCCACAGCCTGCTGCAGCGGGAGCGGCTCATGGGACGATGGGTCAACCGGTTGACCAGGGGCGATGAGCCGGGGGCGATACGAAACGCGTTTGCGCGCGGTTCGGAGGACCGGCTGCGGGAGTACGTGACGTGGACCGGATTGACACCGGATGAGATTCGGCGCATGAAGGCGATCGCGGGGGACATCCAGCGGTGGCATGCCTGGTTCGAATCGATTCCCTTGACCGACCGGTTCATTCTCCTGGGTGAGCGCACCCCCGTGGAATTCCTGAACCGCATGGTGCGGGATTCCGCGGAGCGCGCACGGTTTTTCGACCGGATGGAGAGTATGAAGATGCGGGAGATACTCGGAGACCGGGAAGAGACACGGCGGTTCACGAGTACCCGGATGCCGGTGTTTGTTGGTGCCGTTCGGAGGATCAGGGCGGCCCAGGACAGCGTCAACGAACGGATCAGGGGTGGACTGAAAACCGATATCGCATCGGCGATGAGGGACAGCGGCACGGTCCTGTATTCGCTCCTGCGCCGCAACGGCTATGTCATTTCGGAGGAACAGGCCGCACTCATGGCGCAACAGGCACGATTTGCGGAGAATACTCGTGTACTGGGTGAGTTTATCTCAAAGAAGCACATTGCACCGGAGGTGGCGCGGAAGATGAACGTGGAGATGTCGCGAGTGACAATCGGCGCCGTGTTGCGGGCAATGAGTTCGATGTCGTTTGCGCGATGGATGAGCGAACTGATGACGCGGCATCGTGCCGAGGTCCCCCGCGTGGTGCCGGCCTCCATGCTTAACGCCATGGCCGGGAATTTCCTTGCGAAAGGGAGACTGCAGGATATCGTGGGAGACAACGACGGGCGCGCGCGCCGACATCTCTTCGCGCTTTCGTCCCGGACGTTGTGGCTGGTGCTCGTTTCCTTCATTGTCTGCCTTGTAGGTATCAGCAACACCATGCTGATGTCGGTCACGGAGCGGTTCAGCGAGATCGCCACCATGAAATGCATCGGGGCGATGGACGGGTTCATCATGCTGGAGTTTGTGCTTGAGGCGCTTGTGCAGGGTGTGGTGGGAAGCCTGATCGGGACGCTCCTGGGTCTGGGACTGGCATTGACGCGGGCGGGGGTCGATTTCGGTTCGCTCGCGTTTCGGGCGATTCCGTGGTCCGATGTTGCCCTGTTGTCGGTTGTCTGTTTTTTGACGGGAATCGTAATTTCGGCGATTTCGGCCGCTGGTCCCTCACGGACCGCATCGAAGCTTCCTCCTATGGAAGCCATGAGAGGGGAGTGAACCGCATGCCGGCAGGCGGAGAGAACACGGTAAAAGAACAACCGGTCATTGTCAGGACCCTTCGGTTGAAGAAGATCTACGGCGAGGGCGAAGCGGCGACCCATGCGTTGCGGGGGATCGAAATCAAGATATTCCGCAACGAGTTTATATCGATCATGGGCCCGTCGGGCTCGGGCAAGAGCACGTTTTTCAATATGATCGGTGCTCTGGATTCGCCGTCGGAGGGACGTGTGCTTATCGATGAAGTCGACATAGCGCAGCTCAGCGCCGTGGAGCTGGCGTTTCTGCGGTGCCGCAAAATCGGCTACATATTCCAGCAGTTCAATCTGATTCGGTACATGACCGCGCTTGAGAACGTGACTGTGCCCATGTCGTTTGCGGGCACGCAGGCCGATGAGGCGCGGGCGCGGGGTATGGAGCTGCTGAAACTGGTCGGGCTGGAGGACCGCTGGCAACACCGTCCGGTGGAGATGTCGGGCGGGCAGCAGCAGCGCGTAGCCATTGCCCGGGCGCTGGCAAACAACCCGCGGATTGTGCTGGCCGATGAGCCTACGGGCAATCTGGACCTGCATACCGGGCGGGACATCCTGGAGATACTGCGCAGGATCAACAAGGAGCGGGACGTGACCGTTGTCTGTGCAACGCACGACTACCGGCTTATCGATATGTGCGACAGATTGGTGTGGATCCGGGACGGTGAGATCGGCAGAGTGGAGAGGCGCGCCGATGTCAAGGTTCGGACCGGAAGAATAGGGGGAGTGTAGATGTTCCGGTGGTTGACGCTGATGAGCCTGGCCGCCTGCGGCGGTCTTGCGGCGGGACAGCCCTCATCCGGGAGCGACATGCCGGTCAGGGACAGGGAAAAGGTCCGTTTCGCGCGCCACCTTTCCTCACTTACCGCTTCGGCACATCGCGTGAGCGGGTCGCCGGAGAACGCGGCGGCACGTGAGTACCTGCGTAGGGAGTTGTCGAAGGTCGACGGCGCGCGGCTCTACGAGCTTGACCTGCCGGTAATGGAGCTGCGAACGAAACAATGCCGGATTGCGGTCGGCGGCGGGCGGTTTCGTCTGTTTCCAATGAGCCCCAACCTGATCGTTCCGCCGAGCACGGGTGATTCCACCCTTACCCGCCCTTACTACTATATCCCCGACGCGGATGCACTTGACACTGTGCACGTATCGCCGGCCCGCGCCGTGGTGGGCGTTACCTACGACTGCGACGTCGATTTCTGGCGACGATTGTTTCAACTGGGCGCCGCGGCGGTCATCTTCCTCGGCGACACTGCCGCCGACCTCCAGTATCCGCGTGCGATCAAGCATGCCGGGGCGCCGGTCAACCTGCTCAGATTTTACGCCGATCCCGCGGTTGCCGACTCGGGCAATCTGCGACGCGACCATGACTCGATCGAGATCGTGAGCCGCCTGCAATGGCGAAACACCTCCGGAACCAACCTCCTGCTTCATCTTCCGGGCACCGACCCCGGGTTCGTCGAGGACCGCGCGGCGGATGAGATGATTGTTCTCTCGGCGTATTATGATACGTACGGTGAAGTGCCCCGGCGGTGTGCCGGGACCGAGGAGGCGGCGAATGTGGCGGCGTTGCTGGAGTCGGTACGGTATTTTCGCCGGCACCGCCCGAAACGTGATCTGCTGTTCGTATTCAGCGACTACCATCACCAGAACCTCTCCGGAATGCGCGCCGTGTACGACGCCTTGACCATGCGCCGGCGGCAGGTCGAGCGAATCACGGAAGATCATGAGCAGGAGTGGGCTTTCCTGAATCGGATCGACGGCGTCGTTTCGGGCGGGACGGTCGACCGCGAGGCGGTTCAGGCCGATCCCGCGCTGATGGAGGTGCTGCGGGAAGTGACGGAACGACGGTGGAACGACTACTCGGAAGATCTTATGGCTTTGCGTATGCAAACGCCGGGAAGGAAACCGGTCGGGGAGCATGCGGAAGAGATAGCGCGGGCGAAGCGGGACAAAAACGTGTGGGGCGAGATGCTGCGCGAACTGACAAAACGCCGTCTGGAGCGTATCGACGATGAAGGGCTGGGGATGATTGCCCGGCGTGTTGTTGCGCGAGTGCAGCGGAGGCGTGAGGAGCTTGCGCTCCTGCGGCGTATCGACGGCCGGCGGGACGCCATTCGCCGGATGCTGGGAGCGAAACGGATTGTACTTCATATCGGGTACGATTTCGCCGGCGAGGGACGCATGTGGGGTCCGGTGATCGGAGACGATCTCTACTCGACGCTTCTGCCGGGGGGGCGTCGACGGGGCCGGTGGGACAATGCCGGCTGGTACGGACCCGTGATGCAGGCGATCAGCGAAGCCGCGGAGCGTCTGGACCCCGGCGAGGTAGCGGGACTCAACCGCGAGAGTCTGATCGATGCGGCCGGCACACAGCATTTCATACCCGATGAATTCATCGCGGAGAACTGCGTCGCCGGCGTCTTCGGGTATTACAACTGCGCTTTCATGACCCATCATGTCGACCGTGCCTTCCGCGGACATCCCGTCGAACGAACCGGTCCCGAGGAAGCGGAGCGAATTCGCCGGCAGGCAACTGAGGCGGACCGGCTTGTGGGCGCGTTGGCCGACATGGAAGCGCTTTCGCTTCCACGGTCGTTCAAGAGCATATCGGTGACCGAAGACATCAAATACCCTCTGTGGAACGGGGGCGCCTACAAGGGTTACTCCGCGGGAATACGCGTGGCCGGAAGTTTGACAAAAGACCGGCCGGCGGCCGGCGCGATCTGCGCGCTGTGGATCAGGAGCTGGGACTACGTGGGCAGCCGGATCGCCGTTCCGGGTTTCAGAAGGTATGTGCTCACGCGGGTCAACACCTACGGAAAGTACGGAATCAGCGGCGTGAACAAGGAGATGTATCCGATCGAGCGCGAGTCGGATATGTGGGCATTGGCGATGATGTTTGATGACGCCGGCAGGGTGCGTGCCTGTTCCGATTCCAAGTCGATGGGAGGCGACGTGCGGCGGATCGACCTGTTTCCCGCCGACGGGTACTTCGTGCCCATGCCTTTGTATGGTCGCGGTACATCGGCGCAAACCATGGTAATGAAGGCGGCCGGAAACGTGGAACCCGATATCGACAGGAATCTGCATGGTATTGCCGGCGACTATGTCTTCTTCTACACCCACGACTTCTTCAGCGCCGACAGGTACAAGGTGTTCCAGAAGTACGGTGCTGTCGCGTTGCATGTTACGGAAGAACAGGAAGTGGGCGGCGGTTTCGACAAGGAGTACTTCGTCGAGGCTTCGACCGTGGACAGTATCACCACTGCCGACCTCTGGAAGCTCAACGAGAACCGGCTAAAGCTTTTCCGAGACAAGGGCGTCACCAACGTCGATATCGAGCGTCTGCATCACCGGGCCGACGTCTACCGTCGGGAGGCGGAAGGCACCCGGGGCGTGACCGGGCGGCAGCGGCTGCACGCGGCCGGTGCGATGTTTTCGCGGCTGGTCTACGATCCGATTCGCGAAATCATGGGAGATATGGTCACCGCCATCGTGGTACTTCTCATCCTTACCGTCCCGTTTGCATTCGCGCTCGAGCGCCTCATCATCTGCGCCACGAGCATCTACTGGCGCGTAGGCGGCTTCGTGCTCATGTTCCTGATTTCGTTCGGGCTCGTCTTCCTTTTCCATCCGGGCGTCTCAATTGCATCGAGTCCGATGATCGTGTTTCTGGCTTTTGCGATCCTGGTGCTGGCGTCGATTGTGATCTGGATCATGTTTTCGAAATTCAAGCGCGAGCTGATGGCGCTGCAGCACAGGAGTACGCGCGCCCACAGCGGTGAGATTTCGCGCATGGGAACGGCCATGGCCGCCGTCGGCATGGGCATGTCGACCATGAGACGAAGGCCGGTTCGCACGGTGTTGACCTGCATAACGGTGGTGGTGCTGACCTTCACCATCTTGTGTTTTGCCGGCTTTTCCCGGAGTGTCGGCGTCAAGAGCGCCTACGAAGGGCCGGGCAGCGGCACGGTCGCGGCCGCGGCCTACCTGCGGGAGCTTGATTTCAGCGAGTTGCCCCGGGAAGCGACCGAGCTGCTGAAAGGACTTGAGGGCAGGGGGGGGCTCATCGCGCCGCACTGGTGGAAAGCGCGCACCGAAGACGCGCCCGAGCCGTTCGGTGTCGCGCGGCTCGACGGGGCCCGTAACACGTTCGTCTCGGCGGTGATGGGCATTGCGCCCGAAGAGATCGACCGATGGGAGGAACTCCAGGGGGCCTTGCGGAGCGCGCCCGGTACCGACGCGCAAACCGCGCTTCGGCGGGGAGGGGTCTTCCTCCCCACGCTCATGCGGCGGAGGCTGGGCCTGACCTACGGCGACAGCGTGTATCTTGACGGAAAGAAGTGTCCGTTCGCCGGTGAAGTGAACGTTGACGAAATGCAGCGCCTGCGCGGCCTTGACGGCAGGTCGATTCTTCCGGTCGATTTCCGGAGTCCGACATACGATACCACCAAGGCCAAGGGATTGGAGAGCTCCGCAAACGCCGGTGAACTGGTACAGCGCGACTTCGTGCGACTCAGCGCAAACGAAATCGCGGTTACGTCGGCGGAGAACGTGCGCAAGCTGCGGGGTAACATGCACGGGATATCCGTGTACCGCGGCGAAGTGATGCAGTTTCGGGACAATGCCGAACTGATGGCGAAACTCACGGCGCTTCCCGTGTGGACCAGGGGCGAAGAGGGCGTGGAGCGACTTGTCTTCGCGCGGATTACCGGGGTCAGCGGCGGTATCGCGCTGGTGATTCCCATTCTCCTGGGCGGGTTCATTATTTTCGGCACCCTGCTGGGCAGCGTCACCGACAGGGAGCGCGAAGTGTATACGTTCAGTGCGCTGGGGCTTTCGCCCAGTCACGTGGGATTCCTGTTCCTGGCCGAGTCGGGCATCTATGCAATTATCGGCGGGGTCGGTGGGCAGATCCTGGCGCAACTGGTCGGCTTCGTCGCATCGATACTGGCCGACAAGGGGCTCATCCACGAGGTTACCATCAACTTCTCCTCCTCCAATTCCATGTTTGCTATTGTGGTGGTAATGGTGACCGTGCTCGTCTCGGCCCTCTATCCGGCCTGGAAAGCGTCGATGAGCGCCAATCCCGGGGTACACCGCTCGTGGGCGATGCCGGCCCCCGAAGGGGACTATTTCAGAATGAAATTCCCTTTCACCGTGTCGGAATACGATTTTACGGGCATGGTCAGCTTTCTTGCGGAGCATTTCCGGCAACACGGCGAATCGGGCATGGGGCGCTTTGCCGCCGAAGACGTGCACGTGGGAAGGCGCGGCGAAGAGGGGCATCTTTCGCTGTCGGCCTACCTGTACCTTGCGCCGTTTGATCTGGGAATCAGTCACCGTTTCCTCATGACCGCGGTGCCCTCGGAGATACCCGGCGTGAGCGAAGTGCTTATTGAAGCATGGAGAAAGAGCGGAAGCCACGGCGACTGGCGGCGGTCCAACAAGGTGTTTCTGCGCGAAATCCGCAAGCAGTTTATCTTGTGGCGAACCCTGTCGTCGGAGGGGATTGAGAACTATCGAATGACTACGCTGCAACTGCTTGAGAAAGATAAGGGAAACGGGAGCGTATCATGACTCGCACTACGTACCGGGGCGCGCGCTGATATGGGTAGAGACGACGAAGAACTTCGGTCGCTGCAGCAGCGGAGAGCCGGAGAGGAAGAGAGCGTCAACGCGTATCGTGACCTCATGGAGATCCCTTCGCAGTTCGAGGAGGGATTCACGTGGGTTACGTTCATCGGGGTGCTGTTCATTGCCGTATTGATGGTGCCGGGGACGGTGTTCCTGCATCTGGTGGCAGGCAAATCACTGGGGCCCGCCGCGCAGTGGGTGACGGTGATCCTGTTCATCGAAATGGCACGTCGGGCAAACAAGGTGCTGAAACTCCCCGAAGTGTTCATGCTCTATTTCATTGCGGGACAGGCCGTCCTGCTGCCGTTCGAGGGAATACTGTGGAACCAGTTTTTCGTCGACTCCAATGCCGCCCGGGCATGGGGCATTGCCGACGATATCCCCTTCTGGTATTGCCCGACCGACAGGGACGTCCTGGCAAAACGAACGATATTCCAGGTCGAGTATATTCCCGCGCTTGCGCTCGGAATGTTCGCTATCCTGATGACCCGGATCAATAACGTGGTCACGGGTTACGGACTGTTCCGGCTGGCAAGCGACCTGGAGAAATTGCCGTTTCCCAAGGCAACGATTCAGGCAAACGGCATCATTGCGCTCTCCGAAGAGCAGACGGAGCTGAACCTTCGTACCTCGGAGGTGGAGACGCAGGAAGAGGCGAGGAAGAGGTGGCGGTGGAGAGTGTTTTCCATCGGGGGCATCATCGGACTGATCTTCTCCGCCGTGTACCTGGGGCTGCCGACCATCACGGGAGCGGTGCTGGATCAACCTATCCAGCTTATTCCCGTGCCCTTTGTGGACTGGACGCAGAAGACCGGCGACATACTGCCCGCGGTGCAGACCGGCATATCGCTGGATCTCTCGCAGCTTATCATGGGCATGGCGCTTCCCTATTTTGCGATGGTGGGAACCATGGCCGGCTACGTTCTCATGCTGATAGTCAATCCCCTGCTGTATCGCACCGGGGTATTGAATTCGTGGAACCCCGGCGACGATACCGTGGTGACACTCATGAAGAACAACGTGGATTTCTATTTCAGTTTTATCGTGGGAGTCACGGTCATCCTGTTCCTTGTCGGGCTTATGGGGAGTATCAAGAGTCTGCGGGCGTACCGTGCGGCCAAAAAACAAAGCTCGGGCGGTCCCGTGGCCGGGAGGGACTATCGAGTCAGGGGCGATATCAAGACTCCCTGGATCATACTCACGTACGTGATGATAACCATGGCCTATATCCTGGTAAGCGGATTCCTGATCAACTGGCATCCGGGCGTCATGGCGGCCCTGTTCTTCTTCGGCTTCGTCTACACGCCCCTGATCAGCTACACGACCGCGCGGCTTGAGGGTATGACCGGGGAGGTGATCATGCTGCCGCTCATCCGGGAGGCTTCGCTGATCCTCTCGGGGTACAGCGGAGTGCGCGTGTGGTTTCTGCCGCTTCCGCTGGACAACTACGGCGTGGCCACGGTCATGTATCGTCAGGCGGAGCTGGCCGGGACAAAATTCAGCGGCCTGTGGAAAGCCATCTTCCTGCTCACGCCGGTGGTGATCGTAGCAAGCCTGCTGTTTTCGTCGTATATCTGGAGTCTCGCCGACGTGCCGAGTCCGCGGTATCCGTACGCGCAGAAGATGTGGGAGCTGCAGGCGGAACAGAACTGTATCATGTATTCCTCCACCATGGAGGGCTTCTCGCTGTTCGACAAGGCTTTCCGACCGTGGGCGATTGTTGCCGGCGGCGTGTTCGGCGCAGCCGGGTTCGGGATCGTGAGCCTGCTGGGCATTCCGGTGTTTTTCATGTACGGTGTGCTGCGGGGATTCGGCATGACCTTCCCCCACGTCGTGATTCCCAATTTCGTGGGCGCGTTGCTGGGCAAGTACTACTTCGGCAGGAAGATGGGGCTGAAATGGAAGCAGTACGTGCCGGTGGTGATGTCGGGATACTTGTGCGGGACAGGACTGTTGACGACGCTGATCGTGGGAGTGACGTTTCTCATGAAAAGCTCGGTACGGTTGCCGTTCTAGTGGGGAGAACTTTGCGGGAGACGGCTACTTGAGCCCGGTGACGACCGGCTGATTGTTTTCAGGGACGTTGCGAGCTTCCGGATGGTGTGATTATGAACAGGCTTTCATACGAGCAGATACTCGAAGCGACTAATGTCGGAGAAAGCACCGACATTGAGTTTAAATCAGCCAAGGGGGGATTTCCGAAGAGCTTCTGGCAAACATACAGCGCAATGGCGAATACCGATGGAGGGACCATAGTATTTGGCGCCTCAGAGAAAGGGCACAAAGTAAAACTGGATGGGTTGACGAGGACCCAAGTCAGAAAGTACACGAAAGAGCTGTGGGACTCCCTTAACAACCGAACCGTCACGAATAGAAACCTCCTTTCTAACGAGGATGTTGTTGATGTAAGGGTGCAAAACGGATACCTTCTTTGCGTAAGCATCCCCCCGGCTTCGCGCATTCAGCGACCCGTTCATACCGGCCTCGCACCCTATCGAAACACGTTCCGACGAAACTACGAAGGCGATTATCGATGTTCGGACGATGAAGTTCGCAGAATGTTCGCCGATTCCAATCCAAAACACACCCCCGATATGCGGATCTTGGACTGCTTTTCAATCTCCGACCTTGACGCAAGAACACTTGTCCAATATCGGCAACGATTCAGAGCGGCAAAAGGCGATCATCCCTGGCTGAGTCTCAACGATAAGGAGCTATTGGAAAAAATCGGCGGTTGGCGCCGTGATAGAACCGGCCCCGGAGAAGGGGTTACGCTTGCCGGGCTCCTCATGTTTGGAAAAGGCGAGGCGATTACGGACCCGGACGCTATTCCGGGCTATTTTGTCGATTATCGTGAGAAGCTCGATTCGGAGCAGCGATGGACAGACCGCATTTCGCCTGATGGGACGTGGGAACCGAACCTTTTTCAGTTTTTCCAACGAGTGTGGCCCCGCCTGGCGACGGCTTTGCCGGTGCCGTTTCAATTGAAGAATGGTATGCGACGAGATGAAACACCGGCGCATGAGGCCCTGCGGGAGGCATTTGTCAACGCCCTGATACATGCGGACTATGATGCTGTCGGGGGCATAATAGTCGAAAGGTCCGTGGAAGAATTTGTATTTGATAACCCCGGAATGCTGCTTGTCTCGTTAGAACAATACTATCGGGGCGGCATAAGTGAATGTCGGAATAAATCACTACAGAAGATGTTCCTCATGATAGGCGGCGGAGAACGGGCCGGTTCGGGTTCGGACAAGATTCGTTCGGGTTGGCAAAGCCGGTCGTGGCGCACCCCGAACCTTGTGCCGACCAACCACCCTGATCGAGTGCGACTGACCATGTCAATGGTGAGCCTGATACCGAAAAACACGCTCGCATTCCTCTACGGACACTTTGGGCAATCCCGTATTGCACACCTGTCAGCCGGTGAACTCCAGGCACTTGCGACCGCTCACATTGAAGGGGGCGTGAGCAACGTTCGATTGCAGGAGCTTGTTTCAGACCACCCGGTGGATATTACTCGCATGCTGCAAAAGCTCCGTAGTCAAGGCTACCTGCGTTCCAACAACAGGAAGCGTTGGACCAGTTATGAACTTGCAACGACACCTGTTCAGCAATCACTATTTCGACAGTCCGAAAAACACGACAACGAAACCGGGTCGGAATCGAGTGGCGGTCCTGCCTCGGGGTCTATACATTTCGATTATACGGTACCCGGGGGGAAAGAGGGGTCCATACATTCTGAAAGAGGCTCCATACAAACAGACCCGAACTCAATACATTCGGAAGAGACTGAGATCCGGAAAATCATTGTCGGCGTGAAGGGTAAGAAGCGGGTTCCGAAGCATGTAATGCGTTCCGTTATCAGTAACTTATGCACGGAAAGGTATCTTTCATTGGCGCAATTATCGACGATTTTGGAACGAAATCCGACTGCTCTGCGAAACCACTATATTAGCCCAATGGTAAAGGAACGTAAGCTGGTTTTGCGTTACCCGGATGTCCCAAACCGGCCGGATCAAGCATACACGGCCTGGAAGCAAAAGGGGCATTGATGTGCTCCTGTATACGGACAAGGACGGAACAAGCCGGAAGGACATTGCAGGATGAACGTAACAGCTACTCGCTGAGACAGGCACTGAACCGGATCGCTTCCCGGATGCTGTGGAAGACCGTATGAAAGAGAACTGCGTGGGGGAAAATGATTGAATCCGCTGTTGGAACGTGCCGGGGGGAGGTTGGAATAGCATTGCATTCGCACAGATTCCCGGATGGCTCATAGTCCGTGGGAACCGGGCATGACGCGAGGTGCACGGTACCGGTGGACGAGGGGAACATGGCCCAATGAACACAACAGACACAGACATCGAACCGGGCGACACGCTCATCACCGTAAGGAACGTCAGCAAAGTATTCCGGCTGCGGGGTGAGGTCGTTCATGCGCTGAGTGATATCGACGTTGATATACGGTGCGGGGAGTACCTTTCGATCATGGGACCATCGGGATCGGGCAAGACTACGCTGTTCAACATGATCGGTGCGCTGGATGTGCCCACGACCGGGTTGACGAAAATCGGCCCGCTTGACCTGTCGCGGCTTACCAGCCGCCAGCTTGCCTACGTTCGGTGCAATTATATCGGCTACATCTTCCAGGCGTACAATCTCATTCCTTCGCTTACCGCCTTGAAAAACGTGGCGTTGGCACGTATCTACACGGGGGCCGACGATAGAGAGGCCAACGAGGAAGCGAAGAAGTGTCTTGAGCGCGTGGGTCTGGGAAACCGTCTTACCCACCGTCCCGGAGAACTCTCCGGCGGTCAGCAGCAGCGCGTCGCGATCGCCCGGGCGCTGGTGAACAACCCCTCGATTATTCTCGCCGATGAGCCCACGGCGAATCTCGATTTCGACACCGGGCAGGAGGTAATCAATATCTTGAAGCGTTGCTCGGTGGAAGATCAGGTGACCGTGGTGTCGGCCACCCATGACCACAAGATGCTGAAAAACTCAGATCGCATCCTCTGGATCAAGGACGGTCGCGCTGAACGAATCGAAAAGGTGAGCGATCTGAGTATCGATGAGGGAGGCATAGACTAACGGGGCGACACCTCACCGCGCTCCCTTGCCCTCCACGATGAAGTGATGCACTGCCGGACCGGCGCGCCTCTGAGTCCGTACGTTTCCGCCCTCAGGCGGCCGAGGGAGACCGCACGATCTGTTTCACCTCAGGGTCGGGAAGCAGTATCTCCGTCCCGATCGCGCCGACCGTGACGAGGATGGAGAACAGAAAGAACCTCCAGATCACGGGGGCCGCAAGTGCGCCCGCCTCCATGGCCATTCCTCCCAAAGGCACGCGCAGAGTCACCTCGAGTACCGCCGTGAAGGTGGCGCACACGATGCCGGCAACGATCCTCTTCCAGAGCGCGGCGCCGCCCGCACCAAGGGTTACTGTCGCACCGGCCGCCAGAGAGACGGCAAGCAGGACCAGCGGCATATCACCGGGGGCGGGCATCACGGCGTTGGCCCGGAAATAGAGGAAATCGGCTCCCAGGAGCAGGCCGGCGGCGCCGGCCGCACAGACAGGAACGTGCAGATACCGTGGCGCAAGGGCGGCACGCCGCGCCATGCGTGCGCGCATACGGCGACGGAGCGTGAGGGGCCAGTTGTAAAAGAGATCGTATACCCAGTGCTCCAGGAGGGCCCCGCTTTCCCCGAACACCGGAACCACGTGCACGGCTTCGGTTGCCCAGTAACCGGCCATGAATCGCGCCAGGGTTGGATACCGGCAGGTCATCTGAATAGGAAACGCGAGGTAGCCCACGTACTTGAAGAAACCCAGGAACACGGCGATATTGTAGTCCTTGAAATTCCGCTCGCGGATCACGAGATACACCACATAGAGGCCGCGGGTAAGGGAGCCCGGCGAGATGGGGGCGACCTGGAAGAAAGCAATGATACCCACGCCGATTGCCCACGCCTGCGCCTGCGGCATCTCCGGGTGCATCAGTACGTACGCCACGGCCAGGGCCACGGAGAGGACCTGGGTGACCGGTGCGGTGCAGACATGGACCGCCAGACTCTTGAGGTATTTCTGGATGAACGGCTCTTTTATCTGCGAGTGGATTGTCTCGGCATCTTCGGCACTGATAATCTGTTTCCGCCTGCCTTCGGCCACCATGTCCCGCAGCCACTGCTCGCGCAGCTCAGCGTTGAAGTAGAGTCTGACCGGCCTCGCGACCAGGTAGTCGATCCGCTCTTTTGCATAGGGCCAATCGGATAAAAAACGGTGCAGGCCGACCGGCAGGGGCGTAAGCGCCAGGTGGTAACCGAATCGAAGCACCGATCCGGCAACCTTCCTCCCCCTCTGCTCGTCAACCCGACCCGCCCGGTGCCAGGAGGCGACGCCGCGGGCCATCTTCGCTTTCAGCGCCCGCGAGAAATAGGCCGGCCGAAACAGTCCGCGGTAGTGGCGTCGCCACGACTCGTGGCACCAGAGTTTGCGAACGAACGTCCCCAGGAAAGGAACGATACCGATCCAGGTGAACAGGATCGAGCGCAGAGAGCTGCCGCGAAGCTTCTTCTCCCCCTGCTCGTCGATGATGCCGCGCACGCGCCAGCCGGTTACGGCGCCGCGAAGCATGGTTGACCAGAGCCGGCCGCTGTAGAGGAGCCTGACATGATTGTGAGTGATATCGGGTATGGAATTGCGATAGATTGTCTCGGCACGGCGGAGCCGCTTCAGCAGAGGCATCAGGTCGGAGAATTCCTTCTCATGGGCGCCGACAAAGCTCTCCAGCTTTCGCAGGTTGCCGCGATCAAACTGCACGAGACTCCCGCGGGCAAGGCCCTTGAAAATCAGAAGAATATCCCCCGGACTCATGGGCAGAAACGGAAGAAGGGCCAGGCCGGCCCTGAAATCGACCGCGCAGAGGCCCGCCGACGGGTCGGGGTCGGTATCGAGCCGCTTGAGACAATTGGGCTGACTCTTCCACGTGGTCCATTCGTACTGTCGGGCGAATTCGTGAGCACCCAGTTCATTGAGAAGCCGCACGAAGTCATGCATGAAATTCCGCTTTGCCCTGAACTCCGGCGAACCCAGCATGGGCACGTCAATCGAAGGGTTTCGCTTCCAGATCTTCAGCACGTCGAGGTATTCGTCGACTTCAAGCCGCCACGTGCGCCCCTCAACCCAGTCGCTGATCTCGCCGCAACTGCCCACGCCCGGGTCAACAAACGTCGCATGGACATCGTTGACCGTCCGTTCGTCTCCAAAGTGAAGCTTCGCCGCCCGCCGAATGAACTTCTGCCACAAGGCGCCGGCACGCGCCGCCGCGGGATTGCACTGCGGTTGAAACGGACCCTGGAAACCGATTCCGTAGAGCAGGTTGCGGAAAAAGCGCGAAAACCCCGACGGCGGTATCAGGATTTTCAGGGCGTACGTTCCGCCGGCTTTCAACGCCTGTCCGGTAAACTCGTCGATCTGCTCGACCCGCACGCGATAGACCTGCCCGGCAAACCCGCCCCCGACGAATTTCTCGATCCGCAAGGTGGCCGCGACACGGTCGGTGTCCTCGCCGGCCACGGGTGTAAGATCGTAGCGGAGCAGATCGCCCGGCTCGTACCGGTCGACCGGAGCGGGACGATAGAGGTCGGGATCCCGGGTAACGGAATCGAGTTCTTTGCAGAAGTCAACGGAATAGTCGTGGTTCATGCGCGTGCCCGGGCTCCGGATATGTCGGTTCAGTGATTTCCAATAGCATGGTGCCGGCGGTGCGACGGAAGACAATGAAAATATCTACTTGTCGACCTCGAAATCAAGCTTGCCGGCAGGGTTGTGTTGAAGCGAGAGGGTACGGACACGCGACGGCCCCGGCGATTACAGCGGCGTCGAGACGCCGGCTCAACCGGCAGGCCCCAGGCACTTTTTGACCGCGGCGACAAACTCTTTTCTGATCAGCGGTTTGGCAAACACAAACCGCGCACCGAACTCCCTTGCTATGGGCAGATACGATTCCGCACTTATTTTCCCTCCTCCGGAGACGGCGATGATCGGAATCCCGGGATACTTCTCGCGGACATTCATAATCGTTTCCAGCCCCTCCTTGCGCGGCATGACAATGTCGGTGATCACCAGTTCGATTTCCTCCCGTTGAAGCAGGCTCAGCCCCTTGTGCCCGTCCTCGGCCGATACGGACTCGATCCCCTCACGTTCCATCATCTGCGCGAGCATCTCCCGCATGGCGTCATCATCGTCTATGATCAGCACACGCGGCATCAGGAGTTGTCCTTTCGTTGCAGTACACTTCGAATCCGATCCGCGACGTCACGTTTGCGGAACGGTTTGCGGATGAAACCGTCAATACCCTCGATCAACGCCGTTTTTTCGTCTACCTGCCTGCTGAAACCGGTACACAGGATGATGGGAAGCTCCGGCCGCACCCTCCTGATCTCAGCGGCCAGTTCCCTGCCGGAAATACCGGGCATCGTCTGATCGGTGAAGAGGAGGTCGAAGGCGGAGGGGTTACGCCTGAATGCCGCAAGGGCGGTTGTGCTGTCGTTGAACGCGGTGACCGCGTATCCAAGATCGGTAAGCATTTCATGCGCCAGGTCGCTCATCGTCTTTTCGTCGTCGACAAACATGATGCGCTCGGTGCCCCGGGCCGGCGGTGCGGTGGATTGCGCTTCTTCACGGTATTCACCGCGGCATTTCGGCAGATAAACACGGAACGTAGTACCCTGGTTGAGCCGGCTTTCAACC
>CAZNDN010000030.1:0-8761 GCA_964571815.1 uncultured Fibrobacterota bacterium
AGCGCGGGCGCGATGGTGCGGGTTGTGTCCGCACGGCGCTGCGCGGTTCGACGAGGACCTCTCCGCCGGTGCTGAAACTGCTGGTGAACTCCTCGGCCACGCCGTTGCCGGCCATATCCTTGATACCGCCCTGCGGCACGACAACTTCGTATGTGGCGTCGTCCTCAAGATCCTGTTCCGGACAGAAATTCACCATGGTGGCCGTGACGGAGTATTTCCCGGCCAGGGGCTGATCGGTGCCGGTCTTGCGCACAATGAAGGTCTGGTCGTTGACCGTGAGAAAGTCCACCTGGTCGGTGAGAGTGATACCGACACGGCTGGTCACGGCCTGCCCGGTTGCCCCGTCGCCGGGGTTGACCATATCCACCTCCGGAGCGGTCTGGTCGGGAGCTGCCTGGTGAAGGAAAATGGAGGTCAGACCGTTGTCGTCGTCGCCAACGGCCGCAACCTGACCGAACCCCGAGGCATAGTCGAGGTCCTTATGGTCATGGTCGCACATGCCATTGAATTCGTCCTTGGTGATTTCGGCCACCGTTTCCATTGTATTCAGGTCAACTTTGGCGTATCCATAGCCCGAACACCCGATGTGTGCATATCCGTCCTGCAGGTTGATATACCCGCCGCCGCCGGAATGGCCGGCGACCATTTTTTCACCCGCAACAATGTTGGCCGGGTCGGATACGTCGATCTTCTGCACGCCATGGTCACCCTTTGTGTTGGTGAAGAGCGTGTGCCCGCAGAATGCCGAGCCGTACGCCAGTTCAACCTCCGTGGTGGCCGCAAGTAACACGGGATTCTCGGGGTCACTGATATCGAGCGTGGCAACCCCTTTCTTATCGTGGGGGCGCAGGACCAGCAGGTTTCCGACCGCGTAGGCATAACCCGAATTGTGAATACCCCCAAGTTCGGGTACTTCCATGTGTTTCGCCAGTCTTGGATTGTCCCAGTCGCTAACGTCGAGAATAAACAGTCCCTGCTGTGTTGCCGGCAGGAAGAAGTACGGCGGCTGAAAGGCGAGCTGCTCGATGCGGTCGTTGTACTCGTTACCGCCCAGAGACATACCCGGTATTGCCAGGTCGGTTATGCCGGGATTGTCGATATCCTGCAAGTCGAGCGCCTTGATCCCGTTGGCGTAGTCGGTGAATGACCAGTCATGATCATGGTGCTTCAGAAAAAAGGACTTGCTCTTGGCGAAAGACTCCTGATCCATCCATTCCACCCGGCAGGCGTTGGACGAGAGAATGCCGTCAAAGAGGTTGGCAACGACATGACCGTGTCCCCGTGCCTTCAGCAGGGTTGCTGCGACAAATCTCAGGGAATTCCGGCGTGTGCCCGGGCTTTCGGTTGAGCTGTGGAAATGACTCTCTCCGCGGCCGTAATTACTTCAACCCGCGGCAGTAGAAGAGAATGGAAACCCGGCACCGGTGCCAAACGAAGTACGGGGCGAACACGAGGTGGAGACAGGACGATTCCTTCCGCATTGATTCAAGCCCAACAAAACCCGGCCTCCAGCCTTCGCGTATTGCGGTACGGCCCGGCAGGCCGCACGGGGCAGTTCACTTCAATGCCGGGGACGGGACTCGAACCCGTGCGACCGCTGAGGGTCAGGAGATTTTAAGTCTCCAGCGTCTACCAATTCCGCCACCCCGGCGTTTTGCTTCGTCAGGCCGGCACATCGTCACCCCTGCTGAGCTATTATCGCCAAACGTGCCGATTGAGCGGCGGAGGGACGCGGCCGGAGCGAATGCGCGCCCATAAAAATGCAATGGGACAGGCCAATGAGGCAAGAAACAGGGGTGCGGCGACTCGAGAGAAGCCCGGTTGCGTCCGTGGAAGGGGCGTGCGCGGGCTTCCCGGGATCACTGGAGAATTCTGCCGTCCACCATCTTCTCCAGCGCCTGGTAGAGCCTGTTCTCGATCGGATAATTGTTGTGCTTGATCTGTTCCCGGATCTCCTCGACCTTGTTGATCCGGACGTCGGGCAGCACCCTGATCCGGTCCATTACCTTCTGACGGTCAAAGGAGGACTGGCTGATCTCGACGGTTTCCTTATCCGGTCCCTGAGTCCGATCGAGATTGTGCGGCGCACCCTGTTTCCTGGATGCCCGCGCTTTGTAGGCCCCGGCCGCAAGGCCCGGACCGATGGGTTGGATGGAATTGCTCATAACCATCACCTTCTTTCCAGGCTGATTCCCTCGGATCGGGGGTGCTGCTCCGTCCCTGGATGCCGCTCCGTCCCTGGATGCCCCGTTTCAGCGTCTCCATCCCTGGAGGAGGGATTGCCTTCACTCTAGTTATCGGTAGGGTGCAAAAGCTACTTTAGTTGTATCCCCGAATAAACGTGGCGGCCGTGCGAAACCGCGGAAAAGGCTTGAAATTGGGCCGCATCGGCAGATTTCGGGCGTTATTGCCGTTTGGTGGCGGCCTCGGCGGGATTGGCGGCGCCCTCAGAAGCGCCGAGGTAGCGGAGATAGCCCCCGGCGCGTGCTGTCGCGAGTGCCTGGAGCGCCTTCCGGGCGTTACTGACGACCATTTCGTTCCCGGCGAGCAGAAAGTAGCCGGCACTGTCTTCGATCTCCCGGGACGGGATGCGAATCTGTGAGACGACCCACAACGCGGAGGCCTTCATGAAATTGTCCTTGCTCCTGATCATCTCCATCAGGTCCCCCTCGACATCCTTGTGCCCCAGGTTGTAGAGGGCCTTGATCACGTTGCCCCGCGTGCGGTTGTTGGAGTCCTTGCGGAAGCGCAGCAGGACCGGCACCACCCGTGGATTTCCCAGGGCCTCGAGCGCTTCGACCGTATTTGCCCGCACGCGTTTGTCCTTGTCGCGCAACAGGGCGAGGACCGGCTCCATGGTGTGGACCGTGACCATGCTCCCCAGCAGTTTCACGGCCGTGGCCCGCACCCGCTCGTCACGGTCCTTTACCAGGTCGGCCATGATTTCCCTGACCCGGGGATTGTCTTTGAGCAGCCCCAGGACCTGGACGGAGCGCACCCGCCTCGATTCATCGTCCCCGTGGAGGTCCTTGGCAATCTCGTCGACTACGGCCGGATACAGCGTGGCCATCATGGAGCCCAGCTTCCGGCGAACCTCCGCGGAAACGCTCTCGAAATTGAGGATGAGGTTTTCCCGAATCAGCGTGCACGCGGATTCAATTGCCGTGCGTTTCACACGAACGTTGTCGTGTTTCACGAAATCGACGATTGACTGCAGGTCCGTCAGTTTCCCGTGTCGTCCCAGCGCCTTGAGCGCGAGAATGACCTGCTCCGGTTTCCCTTCAGTCAGGTAGCTCCGGGCAGTGTCGAGGTTCATTGCTCACGATTCCTTTCGCAGTTCGGCGATTCGGTCGCGAAGTCCGGCGGCTTTCTCGAATTGCAGCTTGCTCGCGGCTTCCTGCATTCGGCGTTGAAGCTCTTCCAGCTCCGAAGCGTCGGTCCGGGCCGACGAAGGTTCGCGTGCAGGCGTCCGTGTTGAACCGTAATCCGGACGAGGCTCGGCCGCCAGGGGCAGCCCTGTCGGCTCCCGCGCGGGAACGTAACTCGACACCGCTCCCTTGATCCCGGACGTGACGCTCCTAGGAATGATACCGTGGCGCTCGTTGTGACGCAACTGCCTCTGTCGTCGTCGCGTGTTTTCGTCCAACGCCCGGCGGATCGACGCGGTGACCTCATCGGCGTAGAGAACGATGCGGCCGTTGATGTTCCGGGCGGCCCTGCCGGCAATCTGGATCAAGGAACGGGTGGAGCGCAGGAACCCCTCCTTGTCGGCATCGAGAATAGCCACCAGCGACACCTCGGGAAGATCGAGTCCCTCCCGCAACAGATTGATGCCGACGATAATGTCGAATTCACCCCGGCGAAGGTCGGCAATGATTTCGGGGCGCTCCAGGGTGTTTATTTCGGAATGAAGGTAGCGGACCCTGAAATCAAGCGATTCGAGGTAGTCGGTAAGGTCCTCGGCCATTTTCCTGGTGAGTGTGGTTATCAGGGCGCGTTCATTTTTCTGGATGACGGTGCGCAGCTCGCCGATGAGATCGTCGACCTGGTTGCGCGCGGGCTTAACCTCAATGGGCGGATCCACCAGCCCTGTGGGACGGATGAGCTGCTCGACAACGAAGCCTCTGCTTTTTTCGATTTCGTAGTCGGCGGGGGTTGCCGAGGAGTAGACCACCGTGTCCACCATCTCTTCGAACTCGCTGAACCGTAGCGGTCTGTTGTCCAGGGCGCAGGGAATACGGAAACCGTGCTCCACCAGCGTCTCCTTGCGCGCGCGATCGCCGTTGTACATGCCGCCGATCTGCGGTATGCTCGCGTGGGATTCGTCAACGATGGTGAGAAACGGAGGTGAGAAAAAGTCCAGCAGCGTGTACGGCCTGCTGCCCGGTTCGCGACCGTCGAGGATGCGGGAGTAGTTCTCGATGCCGTTGATGTAGCCGACTTCCCTGAGCATCTCGATGTCGTAGAGCGTACGCTGCTCCAGCCGCTGCGCTTCGAGCACCTTGCCCTGTGCCTTGAAAAGCGCGACCTGCTCGGTCATCTCTTCGTGGATCTTTGCCAGGCTGTCTTCAAGCGAAACGGCGGTTGAAACGAAGTGCTTTGCGGGAAAAAGGGTGACCTGCTCCAGATTGTCGAGTTTCTTGCCGTCGAGCGGGTCGATCCGCGCCATACGATCGATCTCGTCACCGAAGGTCTCGATGCGGACACCGTGCTCTTCGTACGCGGGGTAGACATCGATGATATCTCCCCGCACGCGGAACGTTCCCCGGTCGAAGGAGAGGTCGTTGCGTTCGTAGCGCATCTCAAGAAGCGAACTGAGGAATTCGCGACGGTTGAGCGACTGCCCGCGGGTCAGGCGCGTGCTCGCGTTGAGATAGCTTTCGGGAGAACCGATATTGTAGATGCACGAGACACTCGCCACAATGATTACGTCACGCCGGGAGAGCAACGAACTGGTGGCCTTGAGCCTGAGACGGTCGATCTCCTGGTTGATGTCCGAGGATTTTTCGATGTAGGTGTCGGAAGAGGGGATGTAGGCTTCGGGCTGGTAGTAGTCGTAGAAGCTGACGAAATACTCGACGGCGTTGTGGGGAAAGAACTCCTTGAACTCCTGATAGAGCTGGGTGGCAAGGGTCTTGTTGTGCGACATGATCAGCGTCGGCATGCCGAGGCGCTGAATGAGATTGGCCATGGTAAAGGTCTTTCCCGATCCGGTAACACCGAGAAGGACCTGGTGTTTATTGCCGGAATGAACATGGTTGACCAGTTGATCGATGGCGGCGGGCTGATCGCCGCAGGGTTGGAAAGACGAAGTAAGCTGGAATGTCATGATGCGCCTGTTGTCGGGGTGGAGGTGATCCCGTTCCTGAAAATACCATGTGTCGAGGGGGAAATGGAGAGGGTGAATCGAGCGCAACCGGCGGGATCTATTTTTCCATTGATGCGAGCCGACGGTTTTTCCGCGCGGACGGGACGGCCGGAAACGCCGCGAGGTTTTCCACGCACGATTCCCCGGTGAGAGGTGGATTTGCACGGATGGTACGAGTGAAACGTTTTCTTCGAGGTGCAGCTTCCCTGCGCATCACGGTGGTGTGCCTGCTCGTGCTCGCCGTTCTCACGTTGTGGGGAACATTCTATCAGGTGGATCATGGTCTCCATGCCGCCCGGCAGCGGTTTTTCGGCTCGTGGTTTCTGCTTGCCGGAGGCTTCGTGCCGATTCCGGGAGTGAAGCTGATCGTGACGCTGCTGTCGGTGAATCTGGCGGCGGCCTTGCCGGCGCGGCTGCGCTACACGTGGCGCACGGCCGGCATGGTGGTCGCGCACTACGGGGTGCTGGTGCTGTTTGTGGGAGGCGGCGTGACGCACTATGTTGCGCGGGAATCGTCGCTGACCCTGGCGGAAGGGCAGTCGTCGAAGGTTGCCTACCGGTTTGAGGACGCGGAGGACAAGGACCCGAAGCCCGTGCGCCTCCCCTTCGAGGTGACGCTTCTGGATTTCATAAAGGAAACCTATCCGGGTACAAACATGCCCCGGGAGTTCACGAGCCGTGTCCACGTGCGGGGCCCGGAGATTGACCGGGAGGTCGCGATCTCCATGAATCGTCCGTTTCGCCACCGCGGGTATGCCGTGTACCAGTCGTCGTATTCGGAGTCCGGCGAGGTGGAGCGTTCGACCCTCGCGGTCGTTCATAACGCCGGCCGACTCCTGCCGTATGTGGCGAGCCTGCTTATGGGAGTGGGATTGCTGCTTCACTTTACGGTTATGCTGGTGTCGTCGATACGCAGAACGGGGAACGCATGAAGCGGGGAATGGACCGAAGCCGTGCGCCGGTGCTGTGTGCCGTGCTGGTCGTTTTCAGCGGGATCTTGTCCGGCCCGGCCGCGGAGAATCACGACGAGTCCCTTTCGGCTTCCGCGATTGCCGATATCACCATCCTGCACCAGCGCCGCAAGAAACCGCTGGATACGTACGCTCGCCTGAAGCTGCTCCAGTTTCGCGGAAGGCGTTCCTACGGAGGCAGGCCCGCGATCGACTGGCTGGCGCGGGTGCTGTTCGGTCCGCACTCGGCGGCGGGCGACCGGATTTTTCTGATCAACGATCCGTCGGTAGCCGATGCGCTGGGAATACCGGTGCGGAAAGGGCGCCGGTACAGTCTGCTCGATCTTCATTCGGGGTTCGGGCGACTCGATTCTCTGGTTTCGATTATCTCCTCCCGGACCGAGGATGAGCGAACCGCGTTTGACGCCAAGCTCGTACGCCTGGATGCCATGCTGCGGGAGTATGGAGCGCTTGCCGAAGCCCTCGGCTTTCTTCGGCCGGATCCCCTGTTTTCGGTGACCGACTCGGCGACCGCGTCGTTCCTGGGAATTCCGCCCTCGGAGGGGGCGCTGTCGTACCTGGAGATGCTTTCGTATGCCTCCGGTTTTTCCTCGACCATGCAGGAGCTTTCCCGGAAGGACCGCTCGGAGTGGACCGGCCGCGATTCGATTGTGGTTTCGTTGAGTCATGCTCTGTACACGAAGGCTCAGTCGGGGTCGAAGCGGATGCTTCGGATTGTACCGCAGTTTACCCGGGAGGGTGAGCGTTGGCTGAGTCCATGGGAGCTTGTGTCCATGCTGGGGGGAGCGGCTCCCCGGGACGGTGTCATCGCCCGGCTGGGCGAGCTGCGCACGGCGTACCTGTCGGGAAACCAGGAACGGTTCGACAGGGTCGCGCGTGAACTCCACGCCTACCTGCATGAGCGGGCGGGTGAGGAGATTACGGTCGGGGATCACCGCATGGAGCTTCTCTACAACAGGCTCAACGCCTTTCTTTATGCGCGGTTCCTCTTTCTTGCCGGGTTGCTTCTGGGACTCTGGACCATGACCGTGGGCGGAGCATGGGCCCGGCGAGCAGGGCTGGGTTTTGTCGGGGCGGCGGTGGTCCTCTGCCTGGCGGGGCTGATACTTCGAACCCTTATCATGGGCCGTCCGCCGGTGGCGAACCTCTACGAGACCTTTGTGTTCGTCGGCTGGACGACCGCCGTTGCGGGGCTGGTGCTGGAGCGGTTTCGCATGCACTCGCTGGGCCTGCTCATTGCGGGGCTCGGCGGCTTTCTGTTTCTGCACATTGCGGGCCGCTACGCCGAGTCGGGCGATACCATGGGCATGCTTCAGGCCGTGTTAAATTCGGGCTTCTGGCTGACCACACACATCATGACCATATCCCTGGGCTATGCGGGGTGCTGCGCGGCCGGCATAGCGGGCCATGTGTATCTGATTCGCCTGATGGTTTCTCCGGGCCGCACGGAAGAACTCGAAACGGCCGGCCGGGCGCTCTACGGACTTATGGCATTCGGTCTGGTCTTCACCCTGATCGGCACGGTTCTCGGCGGAATGTGGGCCGAGCAGTCGTGGGGTCGGTTCTGGGGCTGGGATCCCAAGGAAAACGGCGCGCTGCTGATCCTGCTGTGGATTACCGCGGTGCTTCATGCCCGGGCCGGCCGGATAATCGGTGACCGGGGTATGGCCGCCGGGGCGATTGTCGGGGACATGCTTGTTTTGTTTGCCTGGGTCGGCGTGAACCTCCTCGGCGTGGGGCTTCACTCGTATGGTTTCACCTCCAGCGGCGCGGTTCTTCTGTATGCGTCGCTTACGATCGAGACGGCCTTCCTGGTGGTCTCCGGCATAGTCCTGTGGATTCGCGGCGGAAGACACCTGCGTCGGGCTTAACAACTCCATGATGGATGGCAGCCGATTGCGGGCCGGGAGGTAATGATATCACCCGGGAGAACACGGTACCCGGGCGGCAGCATGTTTCCTGCGGGCCGGACGATGAGGGAGATCTCCTTGTGGATATTCGATGTCCGGGCGGGGCCGGTTATCGGCGCGGGGTGTTGTTGACCAGATACTCGAAGGTCTTCACTACGGTTTGCTTGAGCACGTGGAAAGCTTCGGGGTGGAGGTGTTCCCGGAGGAAAGCCTCGCGGGCGGTGAACTTGTTGTAGGCCCTGCGAATCATGTCCTTTTCCAGCAGTGTGTAGATTTCGACAAGATCGTCCTTCGCTTCCTCCTTGTTGCGTTCCTTTTCCCTGCGCAGGTCGCGCGAGGCCTCTTCAAGCGACTCCATGGGGGCTTCCGCCGGTTGGGGGGGCGTGCGTGCGGCAAGGACCGGTTGTGGCTGCTGCTGTGTCCGGCGCGGAGCCCCGTGTTCAACCGATACGGTTCGGGCCTCGTCGTCACGCTTCTCTTGTTCCCGCTTTTTCATTCTCTCTTCCGCTTCC
>CAZNDN010000030.1:8861-31595 GCA_964571815.1 uncultured Fibrobacterota bacterium
CTCCTGCTCTTTCCGTCGACGGGCCTCTTCTTCCCGTTTCCTTCGTTCCCGTTCCTTCATCCGTTCCTTTGCGAGCTGTTTTTCCCGTTTGCGCTGCTGCCGGGCTAGTTTCTGCCGCTCGCGTCGCTTCTTCCTCGCAAGCCTGCGCGCTTTGCGCGCCTCGCGCCGCTCGCGCCGTTTCCTCTGCGCTTCCAGACGTTTTCGTTCCTTCCGTTCTTCCTTCTCCCGTACCGCGCGGATGCTGTCGGCGCGCGCCTTCGCAATCCGGCGGGCCTTGTCTTTGATCGCGTCCATGCCCAGGCTTCGGTCGCCGGAGCTTTTCGTAAGCGAGAGCAGTTCCGGGCTGATAACGGTATCGCGGGCCTCTTCTTCGTGTTTTTTCCTGAGGAGCGCCTGGATGATCCTCGTATTGACGATCGCCGTCTTCGTGCGGGAAACCTCCCGCGGCTTGAGCACGCGACGCATGTAGGATACGGCGGGATCGATCCCCCGGTGCCGGAGAACGGCAAGGTTGGCGCGCACAAGTGAATCTTCCACCTGTTCGACGTCGGCAAGGAGTTTCGTGCGCCGGGATTCGAGATGGGACCACGGACGCGGCTGCATGGCGGATTTCATGACGGCAAGTCGCGTGCCGGCCCTCTCCAGCAGTTCCCCGGCGCTTCCCAGCCGTCCGTTACGGTACAGTTGTTCCGCCTTGCCGAGTTCTTTGCGGGTGTACTCTTCCTCACGGGAAACATCGAGTCGCGACTGGAGCGCGCCGGTAAGCTGTCCGTAGCTTCCCAGAGAGATGTTGAGATAGTTGAGATTCCGGGTGATGTAGTCAAGCTCGCTTCGCGCCCCGGAGATATTGCCGTTCTGCAGCGCCGTCCGGGCGTTGTGCATGACGACCTGTCCGAGACTTGAGGCACGATCCTTTATGAGCCAGCCGATCTCCGAGGCCTTGCCCGGGTCAACGCGTTCCATCTGAGACTGTATGTTGTGAAGTGTGGCGAAATCGGGTCGCTTCCTGGTGGTCTCGACGTTGAAAGCATCGACGAGATGGTTGGTCACCACCAGCCGTTCCCGCTTCTTTTTCTCCAGCATCTCGTTTTCTTCGAGGATAATCTGGTTCTCAAGCTCGGAGACTTTCCACAGGATGTACCGCTTGTTGGGGTCGTGTTCGGCGGCCTTACGCAACTTGCGGGCAATGTGTTTTGCTTCTTCAATCGACTTCTCGCGGCGATTCTTGAAACCTTCGTAGGCGGTGGCCTCGTTGAGGCCGTAGAATGCGCGCATTACCATGGTGTCGATATACGCCTTGGGGAGGTACCCGAGTTCTTCCGGAGGCTCGGCGGCCCGGCATGAGGCCGCGGGGAGGGTCATACGCGCCAACCCGCAATACTCGCGCGCGGTATGGGATCGCAGGTGTTCCAGGCATGCGTCGCCGATGGGCATCGCCGTGAGCAGGCCCACGCAGGCAGGCAGCAACCCGGAGAGAGCGCGGGCGAGGAGAATGGTCGGCGGCTTGTGCCTGGAATTCGGGTGCTGCACAGTGAACCTTGGAGCGGATTCCACTACTTCCCGCCGTCGTGCCGCGGCATGGAAAACGACCGAAGGTCGTAGAGCCACGCCGTCGGAGAGGTGTTAATCGCTTAATCCCGGTCCCAATGAACAAAAAAGGACTCCGCGACGGTAATTCCGTCGGCGGACCCACCCTTAGAACTTAATAATTGGCGTGCCGACAGGTCAAATGGGGGCGGAAGAGTCGCCCGCCGTGAAATGGACAAAGCACGGGGCCGCCTGGTATCCCGGCTGAGGAAGGGGGGCTCCCCGGCTCGGGGCTGCTTACATCGTGTATCCCACCGAGAAGTGGATACGGCCCGACGATTCTCCTTTCCGGCGCCGGAGTTTGTACCCGTAGACCAGGCCGACGGGACCGATCGGAGTAAGGTAGCGCAGGCCTGTTCCCACCGATGATCGGAATCCGCTCAGATCGGTGCTCAGGAGCTTAACACCCAGGCGGCCGGTATCGAAGAAAAGGGGAAGTTCAAGGTTGAAGCCGAGGTCGATACGCAGCTCCAGCGACGCGCTCACCATGGCTTGTCCGCCGGCCGGTACGAGTTCGTCCCGGCGTTCGTCTCGTTCGCTGTAGAGCATGTTTTCGGCATAGCCTCGTACACTGCCGGTGCCCCCGAGGAAGAAGAGGCGGTCACGAGGCAGTGAAGGGTCTTCCGCGTACGAAAAAGCATATCCCAAACGGTTCATGAAGGCCATGCCGGTGCGTGGAAGCACCGAGGCGTAGGCGGTGGCGTCGAGCCGGAAGCGCACGAGATTATCGAGATCGTTGCGCAGACCGGTAAGGACCTCCACGGCAAACGTTGACAGGGCGCCCCGCGTGGGGCGTACGAAAGAATTCCGGGTATCCGCGGTAATCGAAGGATTGAAGGTAATCAGGTCCCGGAGTCGTTCGACATCGGCGTCGGTGGTATCGATCGGCAGATCGGGGTTGATCCTGAAGAGGTTTCGTTGTTCATAGCTGGAGGAGAACTGGGTGGACAGGTCGGCACGCAGGTCGCGTTTGACTCCGCCGGCAAGCGAAAAACGGTGGACCCCGAAGTTGAGGTTGGGCTCGATACGGCGCTCGGCGGAAAGGTCCAGCGTAAACACAAAGTCGGTGGTGAAAAACGCGGGGTCCGTGTAGGCGATATTGCCGTCGATTCCCAGGAGACGAAGGGGAGTCTTCGGTTGCCGGTAGACCTGGACGGCGCCGCTGAGATCCTTGAATCTCCCGAGGAAGTTGTGGTCGCCTCCCCCGACACGGGCGGCCAGTCCTTTCTCGGACTCGAAGGCAACCGCACCTCCGGCGTAGTACGGTTTCTTTTCCTCGAGCTGCAGGACGAGGGCGACTGTGTCGTCCCGGCGTTGCAGGCCGAGTGGGGAGAAGGAAACCGAATTGAAAACGTCGGCGTCACGCAGTTTTCGCTGTCCCTTGAGAATGCGGCCGAGCCGGAAGGGGCAGGGCGGATCGAGGCCGAATCTTCGCTGCAGAGCGCTCTCGCGGGTCTTGAAATTGCCGGTAACGAAGATATCGGCGACCGTGACCGCGGGTCCCTGCAGGATTTCGTACATGATTGTGACGCTGGATGAATCGGGACTCCATCGAAGGCCGCCGACAACCTTGACATGGGGATACCCGCGTTCCGCGATTTCGGCGGCGAGGGCGTTCTCCTCGGTTCGGAGCGTATACGCGCGAAACGGATCGCCTTCCCGCATGGAAAGGACTTTCCGTGCTCTTGCCTCCGGCATGATCGTCAAGTTCGTAAAGACGAGGGAATCGATGATCGTTCGGGGTCCCTCGGTGATGTCGATCCGAATGTCGACGCGGGAACTGTCGGAACCCCATTCGCTTTCAGCCTTGACGGCGGTACGTGTGAATCCTTCGTTCGCATAGAGCGTGCGCACGGCGGCCAGGTCTGCTTCGAGGATTTCGGGTACAAACGGTGGTTCCCGGAAGATGAAGGCGTTGTCGATGCGCATTTCACCTCGCACCCGGCTCGGCGAGATGTGTTCGGCTCCGCTGATGGAGAGTTTGCCGACGGTCGTACGGATTCCTTCGTCGATCGCGATCGTAACCTTGTGCACCGGCAGTGCTCCCGAGTCCGGGGGCGGGGGCGTATCGGTCACGGTGATCGCCGCGGCGTGATATCCCTTGCGGCGGTATACGCTTCGCAGCTTTCCGAGGTTCACACGAGGCGGCGCACCTGAGATTCCCGGTGTTGCCGTGACGTCCAGATGCTTGCGGAGGACCCGGTCGGGCAGGTTGTCGTTTCCCTGGAAGTCGACATCGTAACGGGGCCCTTCCGTGACGTGAAGGGTGATCCTGACTGTCGGAAACGTGGGGTTCGTATCGACGCTCGCTTCGATCCGGGAGGCGTGGAAATGTTGTTCGTCGAAGAAACGCCTCAGGGTCTCGAGATCCTCACGGAGTACGTGGTCCACGTACCTTCCGGCCGAGCCGGGAAACAGTGAACTCTTCCAGGTATTCATGAGAAAGCGGATGCGGAAGGGACTGAACGCATTCACACCTTCCATTTCGAGGGAGTGCAGACGAAGAAACGTGTCGTTGGAGATTTCGACGGCGAGATCCCGGTATTCCGGCCGGCCGTCGCGATTGCTCCCGGGGGAATTCGAGGGACGGATAATTCGTGTTTCGACGCGGGGAGAAAGAAAGCCCTGCTTTCGGTAGAGTTCTTCGATGAGGCTCTTCTGGGAATCGACGGCGCTCGCGGTAAGGGGGGAACCGGTATGGAGCGTCATGGCGTCGTAGATATCCGATTCAAACAACGGATACTGCCCCGTCACCCTGATTTTTCTCAGTATGGGAAGCTGCTTGAGGGTAAGGGATTGGATACGTCCCGCGGCGGAATCGATACCGACGGTCGTGAGTGCGGCGAGCTGCTCCAGGTCGCGCAGGTTTCGCATGATATCCCTGGGTGATCCCGCGGTTTCAAGTGCGTGGTGCGCCAGGCGGCGAGCCCGGGCCGTCTGGACGCTGTCTCCGGAACCCAGTATGATGACACGCGGTGTCGAAATACGCGACGAATCGGCTGAATCGTTGCCCGAGACCGTGTAGCACGCCGCTCCGACGGCCGTGAGGATTCCCGCCGCGCGCAGCAGGGACCGCACTCTGCTATCTGAATTCGATTTGATACTCAACTTCGCCGCCGTATTCGCCTCGAGTGGTATTGAAGCTCTTCAGTTGCACTCGCTCCGAAAGCTTGTAGATGACCGTGGCTTTCCGCAGAAGCTCGTTGTCCTCCGATTCCATGGACAACCGGGTTGACAGACGGCGGGTTATGCGTTTGCCCACCGTCACCCCAATTCGGTCCGAAGAGGTCGTGTCACCTTCTTCTCCGGTCGTAATCTCCAGGATATCAAGACCGGCGGCACGACGGAGATCGTCGCCCACCGTCGTGCCGACAAGTTCGGCCACCATCTGCCGGGGAGACTGTTGACCCCCCAACCCTCCCTCGGCCAGTTCTCCCGTGGTCCGTCCGGTCAGCAGCAGACTGATGATGTCGGATTGCTCCAATGAGGCTGTCCCACGGGCGCCCTGTTTCGAGGACAGGGAAAGTTTGAGCCTGTCCAGGGGGCCTTTGATTGTCAGGACGATATCCCAGGAGCGCACGGTTGATTCCGCGCGAATATCGAGTCGGGGATCGATCTCATACGGGTTTACAAAATCGACGACTCCCTTCGTGACCTTGAACGTTGTCCGGCGGTAAGTAACGGTTCCGGAGGTTACGGATGCTCGTCCCCGCAGTCCCGGATCGTGGAGGGTGCCGGAGACGCTCAGGTCCGGCCGGAGTCGAAGTTCGGCAAGGTTGTTGTCCACGCGTAGCTCGTTGCGGGAATTCACGTCGACGTCGAGTTCCACATTGGACAGGAACGGCACGGTATCCGCTTCGGCGGGTTCGGCGGAAGTTCGCGGGGCAGCCGTAACGGCCTGCAAGGGATCGAGGTCCACGTCTCGATAGTACAGACCGTCACGGAGCGTCACGTCTCCTTCCAGCCGGGAGGCATCCGGGGTTCCCCGGAAGGCAAGGCGTGCATCCACCACCAGGTCAACGATTTCGGGTATGCGTACGGGCAGCGAGGAAGCTGTGAGATCGGCGCTTATCGTCCGGGGCTTGAGTCCGTCCAGTGCCGCATCACCCGTTATGATGAACCGCCCCTGGTCCATTGACCCTTCGATTTGTTGGAGAACGAGTTCTCCGGTCTCAACGGTGATCGCGGCGTTGACATTGGTGAGATTTTGCCGGAGTATGGGAATGACGGCGGCGCCGTCGGAGAGAGTTATCCGGGCCGTGGGACGAGGATCGGAGAAAGAGCCGCCGACTTCGGCCGAGACGGAGAGGGTCCCGGCTACATCGCCGATCTCAGGATAGAGCAGAGTCGCAATCCCCAGCGGAATCTTCGCATCGGCCGACAGATCGAGCCTGCCGCGGCGCCTTCCGGAACCGGCAATGCTCAGGGTACCGTTTCTGCCGACTTGGAAGCGGATATCGGGGATGCGCACGGTTCCGTGCCGGGCCTCGATCGCGAAGGCCTCGGCATCGATAATCACCGTTGAGTCGATGAGGATCCTCAGTATCGAAAGGTCTATGGCCGCCTGCGTGTCGGGAAGGCTGTCAAGATCGCCCGAAGCCGAGAGCGTTCCGGCTATTCGCCCGTTCCATGTCGAGAGCCCTCCGATTGCCAGGTAGGGAGCAAGCTCCACGTTGTCGAGCGCGCTTTCCAGACTGAAACGTCGCGAATCGGTATTCAGACGCGCATCGACCCGGAATTGCTGTGATACGTTGACATGAAGCGAGGTATCGCGCAGGCGTGCTTCAGCGGAGAGGTCTCTCAACTCGCTGTCACGGTACGTGAGGTCGGAAAACCGTGCCCTGAGCGAGGCGCGGCGTTGCGGAAGACGCCCTTCGGCCTTTCCGTCAAGCACGAGGGAGCCGCCGAGCCCCCCGACCCCCTTGAGCGGCCCGAGCGCGGAAAGCGGCACTTTGGTTGTGTTCAGTGAGAAGGAGTAGCTTGAATCGGTGGCTATTCGCCCTTCGGCATACACCGACGCCTCCGGTACGGGCCACACCCGGAGTGAATCGAGATAGGCGGTATCACCGTTGGAGTGCAGCGTCGCGGCGGCCGTATCGATACGCTGGAATCCCAGTACGAGATCGCCGGCATGGATCGAAATCGACCCGGAAGGGTATCGGGGAGGGCCCGCGATGTCCACGTCGGCTTCAATACGTCCCCGTAATGAATCGGTGAACTCTTCGAGAAACAGCCGTATGCGGTTGCTTTTGAGGGCGAGGTTGATTGAGTCGCGCAGGCCCGCGTCGCCTGGTTTCAGCAACGCCGCTTCACCCTGAACGTCCAGGAGGGAGCGTTTCTTCCGTGCCCGCACCATTGGCGCATGGACGGTCCCCGTCGAGTCGAGAGCGACTTCGACCCTGAGCGTGTCGAGGGAGTACTGCTTGTAATGCAGGGGGTACGCGGAAAGTTTCACCGATACCTCGGGAACCGGAACGCGGCCGTCGACCGCAACATCCGCCTCGAGATTTCCGCCCAGCTCCCGCATGCTCCACAGAGGAGAGAAGCGCTTCAATTCCGGCACGCGCAGGTTCGCTTCGGCACAAACCCTGCCGCCGGGGATACGAAACGAACCCCGGGCCCGGACCCGGGCGTCGTGTGAAGCCAGTGCGATCGAATCGACCTGTACGGTTGCATCCCGCAGATGTGCATTCATTGCAAGATGCAGGGGAGATGGTTTCATTTCAGGTGATGCGGTGAATGAGGGTGAACGGAGCGCTGCGGAGGTACGTATTCGCGCGGAGCGGGGATCGATACCGGTCCCCCGGATGTCGAGCGACCCTGAGAGTTTTCCCTGGACCGGGGCGTTCCGGTCGAACAGATGGGCCGGCTCGAATCGTTCCAGTCGCGCCGCCATATCGTAGGAGAGGGTCGAGAAGTCGGGTGCTCGTGTTTTGCGTGAAGCGGCGAAGGAGCGACGTGCATCGACGGCACCTTTGAGGTAAACGGATCCGGTGCCCCGGCGCAAGAGCAGGGGCTCCAAATCGGCGGCGTGGTCATGCAGGGAGAGGGAGAGTCCGACTGAGTCGAATGCAACTCCGGGGAATGCGCCCTTCACGACGGAAGCGTGTAATTGGGCTGTCGGGTTGTCGATCGGGGCCGACGCTTTCAACCGGGCCCGCACGGTTCCTTCGACGGGTATGCGGGCGGGCACGAGTTCACTCAGGGATGCGAGGTTGCCTTCCAGCCGCACTTCTCCGCGTGGAAGGAAGACCCGATAGAGGCTGTCTACGGCCGCTTCGGCGTCCAGGCGAAGGTCTCCCGCGACGATCCGGATGAACACATCCCGAAGTTGGTCACGGCGCAGGACCGCGTGAAGGCCGAGGGAGTCGGCGCCGAAGTGCGTGGTGTCGATTGCGGCACGAATGTTTTCAATGCCGAGGTCGGCCGATGCGTACGGCGGGGTCAGTGTTCCCTCCCCCTGGAGACCGATTCGTTCGGCGGAAAGCGAAAAGGGCGCTGAGGGGATGCTCAGGCGAAAGGTGCCGTCGACGATACGCAGGTTCCTGCCCGCCAGGTCGGGGGGCGATCCCGACCGCGGGGGCGGCGAGGGGGACGTCCGGGGAGTGGGCGGAGCGAATGCTTCGACGATAGTGGGCGGGCCGGTGGAATCGAAGTGGAGGTGGAAAAAGGGTGAGCGAAGCACAACCGAGCTGAAGAGCAGGCGTCGTGTCCTGAGCAGTACGGAAAGAGAGAGGTCGGCGCGCAGCAGGTCGAACGCGGCGATGGTGTCGCCGGAGGCGGAGGCGAGCACGGCGTCGGCAACTTCAACGCGCCCCCCGGGAAATCCGATATGATGTGACTGCCACGAGACGGTGCCGCTGATACGGTCATTGACAAGACGCTGAGCGGTGCGTGCGGCGTGCGGGCTGTTGACGTACAGCATCAGGACCACGGGGGCGAGGGTGAGGAGGACCGCCGCCGCGAGGAGCAGGGTCATTGAGAGTTTGAGAAGGCGTTTCACGCAGCCGTCCCGCATGGCCGGAAGTACAGTCCGATTCTTCGTCGATTCCGGTCAATATAGTTTTGAGGAGTCGTGATCATCATTACGGTCGGCCTATTTTCAGGAGGCAACAGCCGTCAGGGCACCGCCGGAAGAGATGCACAAACCGTGCCTCTGAGCTTGACGGAGCACTTCCGGGCCGGGCGGAACGGGGATTGTAGTCAGCGTAGTCCACCGGACCTCCGGAACAAGGAGAGCCCCGGTTCTGCTCCGCGGGCACGCGGATTCTCCGCATTCACGAGCGGGGGGTGAAGACCGGACCTACCACGCGGACCGCATGAAACTTCGCTCCAGGGGAGTGTACTGCCGATAGGAACAGGCGCGGGGGTCCCGCACCACGCTGAAGCGCATCAGGAGGTTGTCTCGCGGCTGCCAGGTGAGCGACGCCGCGGCGGGCATGTTGCGGAAATACTCGGCGGATTCGATGTTCTCGGAGGTGAGATTACTTCCCGAGTTGAATGTCGAGTGAATCGGCATGCTGAAATTGAGATTGAGCGTTACCGGTGCGACAAAATCATAGCGCATCATGGTTGAGTACAGGCTTTGAGACTTGACATTGCTCGTACTGGATCCCATCATTCCGAAGCTGAGACTGTGATTCAGAGAAAAACGGGAAGGATCGAGGAGACCGGTAACCGTTTCGGTTTTCTTTGTGTCGTAGGCTTCGGAGGTCTGTGCCCATACTGCTCCGCCCGCCATGGTCGCCAGGCAAGCGGCCGCTACCGTCATTACGACCGATCGTTGTGCGTTCGTCATCGCTCACCCTCCTCTTCAACTACGAGCAGAAACGAAGAAAATTGCACACTCCCACCCTCGTTAACCACGTCCTGCAATCGTGGTCTTTCTTCAGCCGCCGGGTACACTTTCGTTGCCCGCTAGAAAGTATACTATTTTCCACCGCTCATACGCACCGCCTCCCTCAGAGTTCAGCCCGATTCCCGGGTTTCACGGACCGCCTCGCATATTGCTCGTATCCCTTCGTCGATACGTTCTTCTCCGGTGTGGCTGAATGCGAGGCGGAAACAACTGTTCCGACGTTCTCCCGGGTCGAATGCTTTTCCGATCACGAACGCGGCGCCTTTTGCAAGGGCTCGTTCGAACACGGCCGTTGCATCGAGACCGTCTTCCAGCGACACCCACACATAGAAGCCCCCTTCGGGCCGTGTCCAGCTCATGCCGCCGGGGGTATAGGCCTCGAGGGCCCGCAGCATGATCCCGGCCCGTCGTGCATACGCCGCCCGCAGGGGGGGCAGATACCGCCTCAACATACCTCGCGCCAGGAAGGAGTGGGCCGGCACCTGGCTGAGGGAGGCCGAGCAGGCGTCCCGCGACTGCTTGACAAGTTCGCATTTGTCCACTATCTCCGTGGGGCCGAGCAGCCATCCCAATCGTATGCCGGGCCCGAATATTTTCGAGAACGATCCCGTGTAGCAGAGATGCGTGTCCGACCCGGCATCCGCCGCAATCGGTCGCATTGCATCGGCACGGCTCCGGTCGAAATACAGCTCGCCGTAGGGGTCGTCTTCGAGCACGCATACCTCCGTGCCCGCGAACGCCTCGAGTACCTCGCGCTTACGCCGGGGGGAGTAAAGAATACCGGCGGGATTGTGAAAATGGGTAGTGAGGTACGCCAGCTTCGGTGGGGGAGAGGCCCTGAGCGCCCGGCGGAGGGCCGAAAGCTCGATACCGTCGTTGTCGAGGGGAACCCCGGTGAGTTCAGCCCCGTGGGCCTTGAATGCGGCCAGGGCGCCGATGAAGCTCGGCGATTCGGTAAGCACCGTGTCACCCGGATTCACCGTGACCGCGGCGAGCAGGTTGATTGCCTGCATGGCGCCCGTCGTCACCAGAAGCCCGCGGCCGTCAACCGGAAGGCCTCGACTTCGAAGATACTCTCGCAGGGACTCAAGGAGGGGGGGGTATCCTGCTGTCGGGGCATACTGAAGGGCCGCCTGCTTTTCCGCGGTGGAGAGCGTCCCGTAGATTTCGTCGAGTATCTCCGTCGGGAGCAGTTCCGGCGCCGGCATCCCGCCGGCAAAGGAGATAATCGAGGGGTCTGCCGCGAGTTTCATGAGGCGTCGAATCTCTGACGACCGCAAACGTCGGGCAAGGTTGGAAAAGGGTATCATGATCCGACTCCGATGAGGGTGAGAGACCTTTTGCGCAGCTCATTCCGGCGGTAGGCCTGTCGGGACAAGCGCTCAGGGGCACGGGTTCCGGTTCCCCGGTTTGTTGAAATGCCTTTTCACCCGAACCTATTTTTCAGCTCTGACGCATTTCGTTGCTTTCATGTTTCAGGAAAAATAGTCTTTCGGAGGGGTGCTTTCGTGATGGTGCGGTGGTTGAGAAGTATTCCGGCGCCGGCACTCGTGCTTGTTTCAATGGCGGTACGCGGGCAGGAGTCCGATATCCGCAATGAGATTGCGCAACTGAAACGGGAGCGGTCGCGTGTTTATGCGGAAATTGCGGAGGTGCGACGCGACAGTGCTGCCGACGCCGAGGAGTTTCGGGAGTACACGGCGCGCACGGCTGTTCGCCTGCGACGTATCGGCGCGGAGACCGATTCACTGCGGGGTGAAATCGGTCGGTTTCGGCAACAGAGTGATTCCCTGGGGGCGCTGATTTCGGCACAGGAGGCGGTCAAGCGCCGCGGTGAACTTGCCGGAGAGGCGTTTCGCTCGGAGCTGATCGAGGTATGTGAGGGTCTCGCCGCGCTTTGCCGGCGGCTTCCTCCTTCGGGCAGAGATCGACTGCTGTCGGCCGTTCGGTTCCTTGCCGGCGAGTTGGAGAGTCGTGCCGTGGACAACACGGAAGGGCTGCACCGCTTTGCCCGCCTGGCCCGCGACGTTGAGCAGTCGCTGGCCGATATCCAGTTGGAGCAGGGAGCGTCGCCGCTGGAGCACATCGGCGGCACCGTCTACCGCATCCGAATCGGCGGGGTGTACGAAGCACTGGTTGACTCCGAGGCTCGTCGGTGCGCCGTGTGGACGGGAGCCGGGGGAGCGTCCGATACGACGTGGAAAGTGATCGGGGACGAGGCCGTTGCGCACCGCGTACTGAAAGCCGTGCGGGTCCGTGAAGGGAAGGCCTTGCCCGAGGTTGTGCGCATGCCGTTTCCCGCTCGCGGGAAAGGGGGCGGTGATGACGATGAGTAGGCACTCCGGGTGTGGTTGCGTTGTCCGGCGTTCGCCTTTTTCCCGGACCGCCCTGAGGGCAACGTTGCTGATGCTTGCGGTGTGTGCGGCGGGTATCGCCCGTCCCCGGAAATCGGATGAAGAGCGTCTGCGCGTCGAAGCCGAGGCCCTTCGTCGCAGTGTTGCCGCCGCACGGGATTCTCTCCAGGATGTCATTGCCGGTCGGTGGAATGCCCGGGAGCGGTACGTGCGGGAGCGGGAGGTGAGCAAGGAACGCCTCTCCGAGCTGCGTGACGCGCGGGAGCGGTCGCATGCGGAGCTTTCCCGTGTCAAGGAAGAGTGCTTCGCGCGCGAGCGGCTTCTGGAGGATGCGCGGGTCGAGGCCGAGGCGGCGCGGGATGCGCGGGACTACCTGAGGGCAACGCTGAAAGAGGTGTTTGCCGGCGAGAGCGACAAGCTCGGGGCTGCGTTTCCGCTTGACCTGGAGCGACGCCGCGAGGCTCTGGAGCGCGTGCGGCGCATCGAAGCGGGAACCGCGGGGGCGAAGAAGGCACTTACGGCGTACGGTGAGTACCTGGACGAATTTCTGAGCCGGGGACTGGAGGTTCGGATTGTCGAAGGTACGGTAATCGTGGAGGATCACGGGCCCGAACAGTTGACGATTGCCCGGTTCGGCACTGTTTTCGGTTACGGCATCAACGATTCGGGTTCGATTTTCATGATCCGTCCGAGCGGGCGGGGCGAGGGGCGGACGTATCGTGCGTACGTGGTGGGTGAAGCCGAACTTGTCGAACAATTGCGTGAGCTTCTTCCACGATGGGTGCGTTCGGAGACGGTGTCGGGAGAAGTGCCGGTGGACGTTCTTATGAATGCGCAGTCGGGCAGGTTGCTGGCGGGGGGGAAGAGCGGGGCGGCGGCCGGGATACGAGAGTACGTGCGCGCGGGCGGTCCGATCATGGTGCCGTTGCTGCTGCTTCCGTTGTGGGCCCTGGTGCTGGTGATACTGAAGCTTGTGCAGCTTTCCGGGCTATCTCATCGGGTGGAGCGTGCGGGGACGCGGGTGGTCCGGTTGTTGCGGGACGGACAACGTGACGAGGCCCGCGCCCTTGTCGAGAAGCGAAGGGGGCCTGTTGCTGAGATCGGGCATGCCTGTCTTTCGCATCCCGAATGGGACCGTGCCTCGGCGGAGCAGACCGCCCGTGAGGTACTTCTCGCCGAAAGCCCGCGCCTGAACCGCTATCTGAATTCACTTGCGGTGATTGCCGGCGTTGCACCGCTTCTGGGGCTCCTGGGGACGGTGACGGGAATGATCGAGCTGTTCGAGGTCATTACCCACTACGGGACGGGCGATCCGAAAGTCATGGCCGGTGGAATATCCGAGGCACTGATTACCACGCAGACCGGCCTTGCGGTCGCGATCCCTCTGCTGTTGATTCACAATTACCTCCGAAACCGGCGCAATCGCATTCACGCGGGTATTCAGCAGCATGCCGTCGAGATGATCAATGCCCTGTGGCCGAAGGGATAGACCGTGATTCGCCTGTTCCTCAGCGCGTTCGAGCGGGGCGGCTGGATCATGTGGGTGATTCTCGGCGTTTCGCTCGTTGTGTGGTACCTGGGAATCGACAAGTATCTGGACCTCCGGGGATTTTCACGGGCGCGGGTTCGGTTTCTTCGCCATGTGCGCAGCGGTGATTGGAGCCGGATCGAAGCGCCCGTGGGAGAGCGGCATCTTGACGGCCTGGCGTACCGGCTCGGCCGGTCGCGCATCCTGGGAGGTCCGTCTCCCGCCCGTGTGGTACGTGAGTTTCTCCTTGGCGCGGTGCCTGCCCTTGACCGGGGGTTGTCGACCATGTCGGCATGGATTGCGGTAGCGCCTCTGCTGGGGCTTCTGGGCACGGTGACGGGGATGATTCATACGTTTCGGGTGATCACCGAATTCGGCGCCGGCAGTCCGCATTTGACGGCCGAGGGGATCAGCATGGCATTGCTGACGACGCAGGCGGGCCTGACGGTGGCGTTTCCGGCGCTGTTGCTGCACAACCGCCTTCTTTCATTCAAGAACCGGCTGGTGGAGCTTCTGAAGGCGGATGCCGAAGAGATTGTTCGAACGCTGGAGCGGCCGACGGAAGGAGGGGGTGCGGGTGTTTGAAGAATACCAGCCAATGCAGGAGGAATCGCAGTCGGCCGAGATCAACATGGGGCCGCTGATCGACATGGTATTCATCCTTCTGATCTTCTTCATTATCACCACGAATTTCAATCGCCAGACCGGGGTCGATGTGGCCAAGCCGAAGGCGCGGACGGCCGCGGTGACGGGTCGGAAGACCCTGCTGATCGGCATTTCGCGCGAGGGTACGGTGCACGTGTACGGGCGGCAGATGTCGCTCGATCGGCTGCGGCATCTGGTAGGCGGAGAGCTTACCCGTCGTCCGGACATGTCGATTGTGATCGTCGCCGATCGTCATGCCGATATCGGCCGGGCGGTGGAAGTCATGGACCAGTGCGCCCTGGCGGGCGCGGAGCGCGTTTCGATCGCAGCGGACAAGGAATAATCCGACATGCATGGACGGCCGAGGTTGCCCGGCATTGCGGGAAGGGCGGTGGGTACGCTTGTCGTAAATGCCGGTTTGTTCCTGCTGATTCCGGCGCTGGACGGAATGTTCGGCGTGCGGCCGTCGTCGCGCGAACTCGCCGCGCGGCGGGAAGTGGTACTCGAGCCGGCGAGGCCGGAGAAACCGCCGGAGCACCGACGTCGCTCCCGGTTGCGTGAGGTTGTTCCATCCCGGGGTGTTCCGGACCGTAATCCGCAGGCGTTTCGATTCCAGCCGGATTTGTCGGTACAGGGGGAAGGGGCGGTTGCCCTTACCGGCAGGGACCTGGAGGTCGTGGTGTTTGAGGAGGGGGAGACCGACCGGCCGCCGGAGCCGACGTATCGTCCGTCGATACCGTATCCTCCCCGTGCGCGTGAGCTGGGAATCGAGGGGGCGCTGGAGCTGGAGTTGATCGTCGGGCGGGCCGGGAGAGTGGAATCGGTGAAGATTGTTTCGTCGCCGCACCCTGATTTTTCGTCGACCGCTCGGAGAGTGGTCTCCGACTGGCGGTTCACGCCGGGGATGAACAAAGGGGTCCCGGTACGGGTTCGCGTTCGTCAGACGATCGAATTCAGATTGGAATAGACTCATGGAGTGTTTGCGGAGGGTGCGGTATACGGCGGGGGCGCGCGTGCGTGTTCTGGCGACGGCCGGTGTCGTGGCGGTCGGCGCCGCGGGCGTCGGGCGGGCCGGACCCTCACTGGAGAAGGCCAATCGTCTGTACGAATCGGGTGATGTGGTATCGGCGGTGCGTGCCTATCGGGAGGCTCTTTCGCGGGGGGAGAACCCCGCCCTCTGCTCGTTCAATCTCGGCAATGCGTACTTCCGGCTGGACAGCATGGCGCAAAGTATTGTGTATTATCGGACATGCACGGTGCATGCGCCCGATTTTTTCAGAGGTCACTACAATCTCGGGATTGCCTACGCCCGGCTGGGCAATTTCGGCGAATGCATTGCCTCGATCCGCAGGGCACTCGAGCTGGAGCCGGAACACCGGAATGCTCGTGCCGCTCTTGCGGCCGCCTACCGCAATGTCGGGGCGCTTCCGGAGGCGGCGGTCTGCTACGAGCGTCTTGCGGCGCGGTTCCCCGAGGGATACGAGCACATGCTTGCGCTGGGTGAGATCTACCGGCGGCTTGACGACCCTCATGAAGCGCTGCAATGGTTTTCGCGTTATCCGGAGGACGGGCCGCGATGGGGGTACGCGCGGCAGGCGATGGCCGGTATCGCTCGCGAGCGCGGCAGGCTCGAACAGGCCGCTTATTTTCTCAAGCAGGCGCTGGCGCACGAACCCGGGAATCGATGGCTGTTGTATCGAATCGTGGATGTGTACCGCGAGGCCGGCAAGCCGCTGCTGGCCATGGAAGAGGCGTCACGGGGCATCGCTCGCTTCCCCGAATTCGCCGAACTTGCCCTTCTTGCCGGAAATATCGCATTCGAGCGGGAGGAATACGAGCGGGCGGCCTACTTTTACGGCCGGGCCAGGGACCTGGGCAGTGCGGGGGGAGTGGTGGGGCTTGAGAACGTGCGGCTTATTCGACGGGAGCATGCCGCGGCACAGTAAGTCCCGGCAGCGCGCGAACACGGCGCCGTCTCATCCGATCTCCCTGCAGTGCGGGGAGGGTCGGCGAAGCAGGCAATCGAGCCCTCGCGGGCGCTGGGAGGGCGTTTCGAAGAGCACGGTCGTGTCCACATTGCCCCGCGGGAAGAAATCCCCGATCACCATGGCCCACCGGGGCGATAGAAGATCGGTTACGGTACGAAACAGATGTGCGGTGACGGCCTCGTGATACGTACCGATCATCCTGAAGGAACTGAGATAGAGTTTCCAGGATTTGAGTTCGACGCACAGGTTTGCGGGAAGATAGTACAGTTCGATCGAGGCGAAATCGGGGTAGCCGGTCGCGGGGCATACACAGGTGAATTCGGGGAACACGATTCGAATGATGCCGCCGGCGTTGGTGGTTCCCTCGTAGGGACAGGAGAATGTCTCAAGCGCGGGGAACAGGTCTTGTTGAATTGCCTCTTGAAGGGATGTTGTCGGCTGGGAAACCATGGATTCTACCTCCTTTGTTCGTGCCCCCTGCAACGGAGTCGTACTTGAAATCCGGGAGGGAATGAGCTAATTTTTCACCCTGACAGCGAAAATACTATGGGCTCCGGCATGATGCCGGGATTCGGCAGCGGGAAGGATGCGGGACGTGCCGGAGGAGCGGGTTTTGTGGCGTGACCGAGGGGGTTCGCATCCGCGGAGAGCGTCGGCACCCATATACGGTTTTCGCGGCGTTTTGTGTGTGCAAACCCTTACCTAACACCTACAACACCAAGGAGCGATTCATGGCGCACAAGATCACCGATGATTGTGTTGCGTGCGGAAGTTGCCTTCCGGAGTGCCCCGAGGGGGCAATCAGCGAGGGAGATCCTATTTACGTGATTGACGCCGAGAAGTGCACCGACTGCGGCACGTGTGTGGACGTGTGTCCTTCCGAGGCGATCATACAGGGGTAGAGGCTGAGCCGGGGCCCGGACGTGCCCGCGAAAAGAGCGTATCTCCGGCGCGGGAATGCCGGGCCGTTTTATTTGTGACGGTGGTGGTGAGCGATCCGTACAATCGAGAACGATGGTGCCCGATACCGGGAACACGCTCGAATGAGCGTTCGGCATGACGGGAGTATGTCGGTCACACGCCGCACATGATGGGATTGCCTGATGCCGTTGCGGATAGTAGTTGTCGGGGATGTCCCGGCCCGGGATGTCGAGCGGATACGGGCGGTTGTAGCGCCCGATCATATCGACGTGCGCGTGGTCGAGTCCGGTTTCGTGCTGGAGCAGGTCGGCGCCCGGCCTCTTCCCCTGGGCATTGTTTCGTACCTTCCCTGCACCCGGGAAGCGGTGCTTGAACTGATCGGACGGGTACCGGTGGGGGCCTCGAAAGAGGTCCCGGTCTTCCAGCGGATTGAAAGTGACGAGCCGCCGTCGTTCCTGCATACTCTTCCGGTGTACGGTACGTTTTACACCCCACCGCGGGAGCACGATATCCGCAACATGGTGATGGTGATGCGCCGGCGTGCGGCGGCGGTCGATGAGAACGGCGACCTGGTGAGTGAGGTGGTGAAATACCGCCGGGAGAAGAACCTCCTGGTCAAAATTGCCACGGCCCTTTCTTCGGAAATCAACCTTGACAAACTGCTTGAGATGATCCTCACGGAGAGTCGTGAAGCGGTGTGGGCGGACGCGGGGAGTATCTATATCCGGGAGCGAAGCAGTGGAGGCGGAGACCGGCTCACCAACAGGATTCTCTTCAAAGTAGCGCAGAACGACTCGGTGAACATGGCGGAGAAGACCCGGGAGATCCCGATTCCCATCAGCGACAGCACCATCTCCGGTTACGTGGCCCGCAAGGGCGTGGTGCTCAATGTACCCGACGTCTATGCGCTGGACAACAGCGTACCTTACCGCTGGCAGAAAGGTTTTGATCGGCGGTTCGGATACCGGATGAAGTCGATGTTGACGATCCCGCTGAAAAACCTGGAGGGAGAGGTGGTAGGCGTGCTGCAGCTCATGAACAAGAAGCGTGAATGGTGCGCCCGGCTTGCATCGCCTGACGCGGTTGGCGCGGAGGTTGAGTCGTTCACGAAGGCGGACGAAGAGATGGTATTGTCCATCGGCGCACTGGCGGCGGTGACGATCGAGCGAGCCCAGCTCTACGGCAGCATCGAGGATATTTTCGAAGGGTTTCTGCATTCATCGGCAGCGGCAATCGATGAGCGGGACAGAGTGACGTCGGGGCACTCCAGGCGGGTCGCGGGGTATGCAATCGGGTTCGTGGACGCGGTGAATGCCTGCGGCGAGGGTCCTTTTGCCGGTATTTCATTCACCGAGGCGCGCCGGAGGCAGTTCAAGTTCGCCGCGCTGCTGCATGATTACGGCAAAATCGGCGTGCCGGAGGCCTTGCTGACGAAGGAGAGAAGGCTGAACAAGGGGGAGTTGTCGGCCATACGGGCCAGGGTTGAGCTTGTTAAGTTTCTGCTGGCGACGTCGGACGGTTCGACGGAACTTCCCTGGGCCTCGGCGGAGGAGATTGAATCCGACTATGCGTTCATCGAGAAGGTTGATCGCGCGGGGTTCCTTCCCGACGATGAGTACGGCCGTCTGGAGCGTTTGCGAAGCACCAGGTATGTCGATGCCGACGGGGAGATGCAGCCGTTTCTGACCGACGGCGAATGGGAGAGCCTGTCGGTTCGGCGCGGCAACCTTACGCCTGCGCAACGGGAGATTATCAACTCCCACGCGCAGGCCACGCGCAGAATACTCTCCAAGATCCCGTGGACCAGCCGGCTTCGGCGAATACCCGATATTGCGTGTCATCACCACGAAAAGCTTGACGGAAGCGGCTATCCCGACGGGCTTACGGGTGAGCGTATTCCTCTGGAAGCGCGGATACTTGCCGTAGTGGATATCTACGAGGCCCTGGTGGCGCAGGACAGGCCGTACAAGCCGAGGATGCCCGCGGAGAAGGCGATTGCGATTCTGCGGGAAGAGGTGGGCAACGGACATCTGGACGGTGACGTTGTGGAGTTCTTCGTGGAGCGGGGCGTTTACAACATGTTTCTGGATGATGCCGGGGAGGGCACGGGAACTCCGGACAGGCACGAGAATTCCGTCCGGGCATAGAACGATGGGCCGTCGGCACGGCGCCGCGGTCGTCCGGCACCGTACAACTGAAGGGGAGGGCACACACTGAGTGCCGTAGCAGTATCTCGATTCGTCACCGGGCCGCTCGAAACCAATACGTATGTATTGAGCGGCGTTGGTGACGGCTGTCTGGTGGTTGACCCTTCGCGGGGCTGCGACGCAGTGCTCGATTATCTGGGGGAGCACGGCATGCGGCTTCGCGGGATTGTGCTGACGCATGCTCATTTCGATCACCAGTGGGGAATCGCCGAATTGCGCGACGTCTCTCCGCGGGCAACCGTCTGGGTTCATGCCGGGGACCGGCCGCTGCTGCGCCGTCCCGATCTCAACGGCTCGCCCATGCTCGGCGTTCAGGTAACGTGCGGGGAACCGACTGAGGAGCTTCGTGAGGGCCCGATGGAGATCGGAGGGTTTCGCTTCACGGTTTTGCATGTTCCCGGGCACAGCCCGGGGGGGTGTGCAGTCGTGGGAGAGGGGTGGTGTCTCTCGGGCGACTCTCTCTTTGCGGGCTCCATCGGACGGACCGATTTTGTGGGCGGGAACATGGAAACGCTCCTGGGGGCGATCAGAGAGAAGTTGTTTGCGTTGCCGGATGCCACGGTTGTGCATCCCGGTCACGGAGGCAGGACCACGATCGGCCGCGAAAAACGCTGCAATCCCTTCCTTCGCGGGGAAGAGTGATTCAGGCGGCTCGCCGCGGTGAAGTCGAGCACGCACTCCGAGCCCCGTACCGACATGAACACCTTTCCGCTGCACGATGCTTTTCTGGGCTACCTTCGCCTGGAGAAGGGGCTGAGTCCCCACACGCTTGCTGCCTACCGCAACGACCTTTGCCGCCTTCGTACCTTCCTTCACCAACGGGGTATCGACGACCCGGCGGCGGTGGATCGTGAAGTCCTGGAGGAATACGTCCGTGCCCTGTGCGAGATCGGCTTCGCTGCTTCGTCGGTTGCCCGCACCCTGTCTTCGACGCGCGGGTACTTCGGGTTTGCCGTGTCGGAAGGGCTGCTGAGCGTGGACCCGACCGAGCTTCTTGAAGGGCCGAAGACGGGGCGGTACCTTCCGGTGGTCCTGTCGGTGGAGGAGATCGAGGCGGTGTTGGGGGCGATTGACGCCGGCAGGCCCCGCGGCGCACGTGACAGGGCTCTTCTGGAAACACTCTACGCCACGGGGATGCGGGTATCGGAAGTGATTGCTTTTTCGCACGAGCAGCTGCTCTTTGACGAGGGATTTGTTCGTGTTGTCGGCAAGGGGTCGAAGGAGCGCCTCGTGCCGGTCGGGGAGGCCGCCCTGTATTGGATCAGGCGCTATCTGGAGCAGGAGCGGCCGATGCTGGCACGGCCGTCCACCGACAGCACGGTGTTTCTCAATGTCAGGGGCGGCACTTTTTCCCGGATGGGGATCTGGAAAATCGTGCAAAAATATGTACGCGGCGCGGGTATCGCCGAAAAGGTGTCGCCGCATACGTTCCGTCATTCCTTCGCCACCCATCTTCTTGAAGGCGGAGCCGATCTCCGCACGGTTCAGGAGATGCTGGGTCACGCCAGCATTGTGACGACGGAGATCTATACGCACGTTGACCGCGAGTACCTCAAGGAAGTGCATCGGAGTTTTCATCCTCGATGCGTTTCGTCCGCCCGTCGGCGCGACGAGGCGGCGGGAGCAAGGGGATGAGCATTGCCCGCACGCTGATTCAGGTCCACTACCATGCGCGTATGGGAGGCGTGTCGGTTGTTATGAGCCGATACGCCCGCGCGTTTGAGGAACTGCGGGGGCGCGGCCCCGGCGCCAACATCGTGGTGTGTTCTCCCGATCAGGTGCGGCAGCGTCTCCCGTGGCCGTCGGTTACCCGGGTCGACCTTCCCGATTGCGCCTACCGTGCGTTCAGGTCGGGTGCCTCGTTCGAACGTGTCCGGGCGCGCCTGCGGAGGCGCCTTGAGGAGGTATGCGACGATCCCGGGCTTGCCGGGCCGATCTGCGTAGTGGGACACAATCTTACCCTGGGAAAGAACCTCGCCCTGACCGCGGCATTTGCCGACGTGGCGCGGGAGCGCGCTGATGTCAGTTTTGTCTCGGTTGTGCATGATCTGGCCGAGGAAGGACGAATCGACATGCTGCGGCGGCTTCGCTCGGTAGAACGATGGGAGCCCGGCATCAGACAATTGATGTATCCGACCCTGCCCAATTACCGGTATGTCGTCTTGAACAGACGGGTGCATCGTCTGTTCCGCGTGGCCGGCCTGGATACCGGGCTGCTTTTCAATCCGGTGGCGTCCGGGGTTAGCCCGAAGGGAGGTTGGATTTCCCGGAACCGGCTCTGGGAAGCGCTGACGGTGACGGCGCGTCGGGACGGTGTGCTCCTCGACCGCGCAAAGCCCGTTGTTTTTTATCCCGTGAGGATTCTGGGGCGCAAGAACGTTGCGGAGGCGGTGTTGGTTGCCTGCCTGCTGGGCGGAGCGAACCTTCTGGTGGGAGGACCCGGTTCGTCGGCGCGGGATCGTCGCTTCATGGAGCGTCTTCGGACCCTGTGCGTCCGTCGCGGTCTGCCGGTGCTCTTCGACGTTGAGCGGGCGCGGCGACGGCTTGGGCGGGACGTCGGTGGAGGACGGGTGTTTCCCCACCTGTACCATTTCGCGGACGTTTGTATCAGTACGGCCGTGACGGAAGGGTTCGGCTATGCTCTCTACGAGCCGTGGGCATACGGGAAAGCGGTTTGCGGAAGGGTGCCCGTGGGTTTCTCGTTCCAGGGAGGTATCGACGGCGGCGGGTTGTACCGGGTGCTCCCGGTACCGATGGAGTGGATTGATGCAGCCCGGCTCGCGCGAACCTACTACCGGTATATGGGTGAGTGTTTTCCCGGGCAATGGAACGGTGCGACGTTTGAGGGTTTCAGGGAAGATTTCGAACGCACGGTCATAAAGAAGGGTTTGATTGATTTCGCGATGCTTGACCAGGACGGGCAGCTTACGGTGCTTGACCGCCTTGCCGCGGCCGGGAACGTGGCGGAGCCGCGGGTGTTGAGGCGGGCGTGGGGAGGGAGAGTCCCGGCAGGGCCGGAGGAGACCTTTGATGATCGCGGGCGTATCGACCGGAACCGTCGAAGGGTTCTCCGGCATCTTTCGGAACCGGCATTTCGAAGGGCTTTCCAGCGACAGGTGTTGCGCGGACGACCGTCGCGCCACGGTCACCAGGTGGATACGGGTGTCTTCATGAAGTATTTTCACACTGTGCGGCGATTCAGGCTTCTTCAGGCTTCGGGTACGACTGTTGCGCCGGGGCGGAAGGGGCGAGAAATTCCTGCTTGATTTCTCTTCGCAGTTATTGGATAGTTATGAGGGAGAGGATGAGCATCGCGGAACACTGGAGGGAACGTGGCCAATACGACGAAGCACGATCTGATTTCGGATGTTGCCGGACAAACAGGGCTTACACAGTCGGACACGCGGATCGTCGTTGAGGAGTTGCTCGACACGATCGGGCAGACGCTTGAGACCGGCCGGAGCATTGAGATCAGAGGCTTTGGTACCTTCTACACGAAGTTGCGAAAGCCTCGTCCCGCCCGCAATCCCAAGACCGGGGAAGTCGTTCCTCTGCGGAAGCGCGCTGTGGCGCTGTTCAAGTATTCCAACGAACTGAAGAAACGCGTGAGCGAGGCGCTTCGGGCACGTGACCGGGCCGGGGTCGA
>CAZNDN010000030.1:31695-34561 GCA_964571815.1 uncultured Fibrobacterota bacterium
TTGTGGCTGCCGTGTCGGTGGGCGGGCAGGAACTGAAATTCGAGTCGGACTCGGACGATGAGCCCCTGGTGTTTGATGCCCGTCTGTCAATCGGGTTCAACTATGATCTGCTCAGGCCTCCCACGTCGGTTTCGTTCGAGTACCCGAAAGGTTACTTCGGTCTGAACGTCCCGATTCAGCAGAGTGTGAATCCGCTGGAGATGGCTACGCTCTACGGGGGCGGGATGGATTCGCTTTTCAGCGACTCCGGGGTATTCACCGAAGGTGCGGAATTCGAGCCGCGTGCCACCGCCGCGCAGAGTCCGAACCATACCATACGGGTCGATGTGCCGGTCATGGGAGGGGTGGCTACGTTTTCGAACATCGAGAACGTGAACCTGACCTATTTGAATACTCTCGGTATTCCCAGCCTTCGAACGGATACTACCATGGAAGAGGAGGGCGTGAGCATGCTGCTTCGGGGCGCGATCAGCGTTCCCATGGATATTATCGCCAAATGGGAAACCATGACGTTCGGGTATGCGTATCGGGTAAACCGGAATTTCCGGTTCGCCTTCCACCTGAACCGCCATCTTTTTCACGCGCGGCTTCGGGCGAAGGTCAACGTTGACATGCTGGGATACGCGGACGTGGATCAGGAGCAGATATCGTTGCGGATTCCGCTCAGCTATTCGCTCGAGGGTGCGGCAACCGCGGATTATCTGGCGGAGGCATGGTCGCCGACGATTGCGGTCGACTATTGGCGTTTCGGGCTGACGTCGCGTTTCGGCGTGAACACCACGGCGAAGGGACATCTCAAAGCGCGATACGCTCTACCCTTCTTCGTGGACCCCGAGAGGTTCACTTCGAATATGACCGGTGACATGTTTTCGGATGCGGATTTCATCAACCAACTGCAGGACAATGATACGAGTTTCTTCGAATACGGCACCGAAGAGAAGATGAAATGGACGCTTCCCAGCGGCCACACGTTTTCGTTCGATGTATTTCCGAAGCACCTTACCCTATCATATACAAAGATGCTCGGAAGTGTCGAGATGGAGCTGGACAATGTCTGGCGGCTGAAGCGTGATCCCGAGGACGGCGCGGACACCGGGGAAGAAATCGGGCGGCTCGACACGACGGGGGATTATCGAATACTTGATTTCAGTGCCGGCATTCCGGTTGACAACGTGATCATGCTGGGGGGAAGTTTTCGGAGGGCGTTTTTCAATCTCGGGATTTTCACCCTTGACATGGACTGGGGCGATCAGCGGGAGATACTGTCTTCGGCGTTGTCGGATGCCGGTTACCCGTTGCTGGGAGGGGCGCCGATCATGCCGGTGTTGAATGTGGGCTCATCGCTGGGAACCAAGATCCAGTTGCTGGTTGAGCTGGATCTTCTCCCGTTCCAGGCGGTGAAGAGCGGAGTGTACTACTATTTCTGACAACCGCTGAGGGTGTGGGTTCCTACAGACGAAAGGGTTTGAGCGATGCATGGAGTAGAACGGACACTGGTTGCGCTGGCAGCGCTGTTGACCGTGGGTGCGCGGGCCCAGACCGAGTACGTGCTTACGAAGTTTCCGCTTTCCGCGGTGAGTCCGGATTCCTCGATCAAGATGGTATGGACCGGCGTCGCGCGTCCCGGCTATGACGCTCCGGACTCGGGGTACGTGTACTACAGCAAGGTACCGCAGGGACAGAGCCTGAAGGGGCGCAAACGTGTTACGGTCATGGGGAGTCATTCCAACGAGGTCTTGCCGGGGACACCGGCTCAGCGGGAGCTGACATTCGTTCCTTCCGACCAGGAGGACATGGAGGTCGGCGTATTCTACTATATGGTCGCCTGGCCGCATCAGGGCGTGCCGGGGATTATGGATCCCGATACGTTCTATTCCAACGAACTGGAGCTGGTGGTCGAAAGTACCGAGCCGACCAGACTCAAGACGCCCTCCGGGGAGATCGAGGATCTGACGCCGACGTTTTCGTGGGACGTGAATCCCGGTGTTCCCTACTATCATGTGATCCTCTCCGATGAAGAGATCGCCGTGGACTCGGGCGATGGAGGGGGGGAGTTGAGTATCGAGGGACTCAGTATCGTATGGCAGGCGATAACTCCCAGTACCCAGATTGTCTACGGCGCCCCGGATCCTTCGGGTACAATTACCGCCTCACCACCACCCCTTTCGACGGGACAGACGTATTCGGTTGTTGTCCTGAATAATTACGGCAATCATCCCGCCTACACATCGATGCGTTTCGGTCTGCCGAGAACGTTCAGCATAGCTCCCAGTGAGGACACGCTCAAACCGCCGGTGAACGTGTCGCCCGTCAACAGGACGCTTTCGGGTGAGGAGGTGGTGTTTCGGTGGACGAACCTCGATTCCCTGGCGAACACGTACAAGATTTACGTCTACGTGGCTTCAAATATCGAAAATGTGGACGCGCAGATGGTTGTGTGGGACAATGAAGTCACCGCGGGAAGTTTTACGGGAGACACCGCGTCGGTGGCGGTGAATGCGTCGGCCGTGCTGACGGAGAACCATTACACCTGGAAAGTGGTGGCGGTCGATGAGCGCGGCGCGGGGCGGGCGGGTGACACCACGAGCTTCGATTACGAATCACCGACGGGGACGCTGGAGATCCGGACCAGGGAGAATATCTACGCGGGGGGAGAGAAGATTGACGAGGTTGCGGTATCGGCTGTGGAGCTTCAGGTCGAAGTGTTGGAGGGTTCGCTTGAGAAGCCGCTTCTGTTTTACACCGACAACAACGGCTATCTCTCGCGTGAACGTCCGGAGGGGACGTATCGTGTGACGGCGGTGAAGAAGGGTTTCGAATCGGTTTCCAAGACGCTGGAGGTGAAGGACGACAAAACGACTTCGGC
>CAZNDN010000031.1:0-34402 GCA_964571815.1 uncultured Fibrobacterota bacterium
GACCCTGCTGACGAGGGGTTGCTGAAGCCCTTCCCCTTTCTCGAGGCGAGGTGCGAAGCCGGAATTCTCAGTTTCGCGTCCGTCGTGGTTGAATCGAGAATGCTTTCCTATTTCTGGGAACGAAAACCTCAATTCGGTACAATCATCGGCGGGGTCAAGTTCACCGTTCCCAACAACAAGGATCTGCGCTACCATGGAGCGGGACTGGAAATCCGATATATCCGGAGTTTCGTGGAGAATTTCGCCTCTCTGGGCGGATACCGATATGGAGGAACAGGGTTTTCACCGGAAGGATTTATGGTAGAGGGCGGCTCGCTGCAATTCAGGGCCCTGTACGAGCGGGATTTCCTTGCCGTTTTCACCAGGCTGCCGTTCAAGACCTTTGTGAATATCGGCATGAGACTGCCCCTGGAAAAGCCCTGGAAAGAGTATCGGCAGTACCTGCTGGACGCCGGAGCAGCCTACACAGGCCTGAGCTTCGATATCTTCGTAGAGTACTCGATGATTGGATTTACCAACAAATCGGTGCTGCCCAGGAAATTCGAGGGATGGCCGGGTCCCATAGGGGGACGGAAATGGGAAGTGGCTTTCTCCGAGAACCCCATGTATTTGACCCCCGGCGCCAGAATACGCTATCCCAGCGGACTGTCGCTCATGGGCTGCATTCCCCTGCTGCTGAGTAAGAACCAGGGATCGGACATGACTTACGGCGGCGACTATCAGCGCCTGTGGGAAGATTTTCCGGATGAGAAGATGCGCGGGGTGAAGGATCCGTTTGACCCGTGGTTTGCACGATGGAAGATTGTGGGCGAAATCTCCCTTCCGCTCCGCTTCCGGCAAACCGGCTCCGAGATGCGTCGGGCTTTTCTGTTGATGAAAAACCGTGGCGGCGGAACGAAGATCGATATCGACGAGCGGCTGGACGCTCTGAAAGAAGGGCGTGGGGACGAAGGGACCACGACGGAAGAAGAGGCCGAGGAGAAGGAAAATCAGGAAGAGAAAGACAGGCATAGGCGCCTTGAGCGCATACGAAAACGCAAGGAAAAGATCAGGGAAGAAACCCAATAACCGAGGGTTGTCGGAATAAGGCTCGATACAGAGCCGGGGTCCACCGATGCGAACACGACGACTGAGAAACCACCTGGTGCTTGCGGCGGCATTTCTGTTGCCGCTTTGCGCGCCCTGTCTCAGTCGGGCGGCCGAGGAGAACAGCGAGAACAACGATGTGTGGCGTCGGCGCGAGAACCTGGTCATGCGGCTTGGCGCCGAATGGTACAAGATCGGCCTGCTCCAGCGGGAACTGATTCGTATCGGCGACATGCTTGAAGATGTCGGGAATATCGAATTGTTCCCACCCGGCGTCACCGGGCTCCACGAGGATCTGCTGGTTGATTTCGACAAGCAGTTGGAAGCGCACCGGAAGAGACATCGGAAACTGACGGAAAAAGTCAATGCGCTTCGCCCCCCTCTCTCCGATGCCATGGCGATACTCAGGGAGATGGTAAAAGGCAAGCCGGTACCGGAGATGTTCGATGTCCTGGAACAGGGAGATGTCGAGCGGATAACCCACATGCTCGAAATCAAACATGAAATCGACGAACTGTGGAACATGGTCGATGCCCTTCTGAGCTATTTGAGCGACAAGACGAACGTACGGCTTCCGGCCGTCGTCCACGAGGAAGCAGTGGGTATCGACCCGGAATTTTTCGAAATTCTCAGGGCCAACCTCGGACTGCAGGCCCGGGAATTCACCCGAAAGCTCGAGCTGCTCAAGGACTCGCTCGTGATGCGCAGCACTCCGGAAGAAGTCGAGGAGATGTATCGCATCGAATTATACCGCGTGAAGCAATTGATCGACGGCGGCAACCTGGCCCCGGCCGCGGAGAAGCTGGAGCAGATCGCCGGCCGCTACCAGGGACGGCGATCTCTGAATGAAGTGCATCTCCTTCATGCCCGGGCCGCTTTTGATCTGGGCAACTACAATGAAGCCCTCGAGGCTTCGGACCGGCTTCCCGACGAGGGCCGGTACGCACAGGAGCGACTTCTTCTCAGGATGCAGAGCCTGTATGCGCTTCAGGACTGGTCCGCAATTTTAAAGCGGGCTTCTTCGTTTGAGTTTGACGCCGCAAGCGGCAAGGCACGGAACCTGTTGCTGTGGATTGTTCTGGAGAGCCAACTGGCCACGGAAACGGACGATTCCTTCACGCGCCGTGCGTCACACGTCGTACCCGACGCTCCCTACGCTTTGCACGTCGTGCACGCCCTGGCCCGGTATTTCGTGCGCCGGGAGGAGTGGGCAACCGTGCTTTCGGTCGTCGAGCGCGCCCGCCGATTCCAGCCGCGGACCGAGGCAGACAAGGAAGCCGGGGAGCGGCTTCGTCTCACGTGGGCACGTTCTCTGTACGAAACGGGCAACTATCGGAAGGCGCTGTCGGCATTTTTCGAACTGCTGAAGCACGAGCAATGGTTTGAGGAGGGACTCTTTGGAATCGTATGGTGTTATCTCTCGCTTGAAGAATACGACAAAGCTGAAACGAGTATGCGCAAGCTGATCAACCAGAGCCCCGATTCGCCACAGGCGGCGGAGATGTTTCTGGTGATGGCAAAACGGCTATTGAACAAGGCCGACTACGAATGGGAGGCACTGTCGTCGGTAACCCGGGAAGAAGCGCGGCTTCGCATGCTTCGTCAACGGCTCGAACGCAAGCTCCGGGTCGGCGCCTCGGGCCCGGAAGGGCCTGAGCTTCGAAAGGCCCTCAAGGAAGTGGGGCAACTCCTGAAAGAGGCCGAATCGCGCCCCCGAATCACTCCGGAGCAGATCGGTTCCTACTATACAACGGCGATGGATCTCTGCGGGCTGGTACGGAAGTTCTACCAGACCGGTTCCTTCCAGGAGACCTCGTTTTCCCGCAAGCGCGAGGATCTCCTTCATCGCCTCGACTCACTCCTGCTGGGAGTTCAGGAGGAAGGCACCTCCACCCTCCGGCGCCGGGTTGTGTTCAGTCATGCGCGGAGCAACGTGGTAAAAATCAAAAGACTTGTCCGGCGCAGCTCCATGCTGGAAGCCGAGACCCGCCTGGCACGCTACCAATGGGAGCAAGAGTCGCTCAAGTGGCGAAAAGAGATGCTTACCCGCAAAAAAACGATGCTCCGGGGTGCCGCGGGCGGCGGCGATACCCTGGAGGCGGCTCGGAACGCTCAACTGCTCGACAGCCTCGAGGTCACCATGGATTCGTTGATCGAGCGGGAAGAATCCTTGCGGGAACGTCGAACCGCAGGTCTTTCTTCGGTATTGCTCAATCTGCTTCGGGAGCCGTTGGAAAAGGCGGATGAAGCCTACGTACGGTACCATCTCGGGGAGCTGAACTACGCCCGGAAAAACGCATCGTTCGCCCGGGAATACGAGAAGTATGAACTGGAGCTTGACCTGTACCACAGCCGGATGAAGGAGTTTCGCGAGGGGAGGCTTACCCGTATGCCGGAAGAGCCGGAGCCACCTCTGCTGGACCACAGCCGAAGCATCGCGCAGTACCGCTACGTACTGGACCATTTCCCCGATGTCGAACTGGTCCCGGCGGTGCGTTACTCTCTGGCCTGGTGCTACAACGACATGCGCATGCCCGACAGCGCGCTGGTCCAGATGGAGCTGGTCGGCAGAGACCATCCGGAAAGTCGTTACGCGGCGCAGGCATGGATGTTCGTGGGGGAACACGCTTTTGACCGGTCGATGCTGGAGAAGGCGGCACGTTCCTATCGGCGGGTAATGAATTATCCCGAGAGCGACTGGTTTGACGACGCGCTCTACAAGTTTGCCTGGGCACAATATCGCCTTTCCAACCCGCAGAAAGCTATCGGTTCGTTTCTGGCCCTTGTCGACCTGGGCGAAGACGGCGCGGCGGGTAAGGTTCTTCTTGAAAACGAGTCCATGGACTACATTGCGATCAGTTTCAGCGAAGCGGACATCACGGGTGAAAAGGGGCTGGCCCGGGCCGCGGAGTTTATCAGGCGTTTCGGGCGTCGGGACAAGGGCACGAAAATTCTACATCGCCTTGCCAATGTTTACTCGGAGCAGGGCCGTTACAGGATGGCCGAAAGAGCATTTGAGAAGCTGCTTGAAATGTACCCGGACTACGAGCGCAGCCCGATCGCGGAAATGGAGCTGTTGCAGGCCCTGGAGAAACGCCTGAACACGGCTGAGGCAAACCACCGTCGTGTAGCCCTCTTCAAGAAGTACAACAGGGAAGGAGCCTGGGCGAAGAAGCACTCGAGTGCGCGCGTAGTAGCTGCGGGGGACAGTGTTGCCGCCGCGGCCCTGTACGATGCGGCGGTCAGCTATCATCAGGAGGCCCTCCAGGACAACGACAGCGCATCCTACGCCCGGGCCGCATCGTGCTACCGTGACTTCATCCGCCACTACCCGAAACGTCCCGCGGCAAACGAATGCCATTACAATTACGCCGAAATTCTGTTTTCGCTTGGAGATTACGAACAGGCGGCCCGGGAATACATGGCCGTGTCGAAGCGATATCCGGACAGCAAGTTCAGGGAGACCGCCGCGTGGAACGCCATTGTGGCTTCACAGAATCTCCTGAAACATGAAGCGGAGGTGAGGCAGTGAAGGCGGGCGGACTGATTGGTATGCTGTGCGGGTTTGTCGGGCTGCTGGGCTGCGCGTCGACGGCGCCGCCGGCGCGGGAAGACGCAGTTCTTCGAGAAGACCCCCCGGCCGACAGTGTCGCCGGCGGCGACAGCGCCGACGCAGCATCCGGGAGTTCACCTGCCGACACCGGCGGTCTTTCACCCGCGTCGGCCCTTGTGGTGAGGGCCTGCGACAACTACCTCTCCATCAATCCTACCAGTGCCAAGGCTCCGGAAGTGATGTCGATCAAGGCATCGGCTTTCTACAACAACGGCTTGTTTGAAGAGGCTCGATTCGTCTACAAGGCCATTGTGGACGTTTATGGGGAGAGTCCGGAGGTTACGGATGCGGTCCGGATGATCGCGCAGTCGTTTTACGAGGAAAAGAAATTCGACGAGGCCCAGCAATGGTATCGGAAGCTGGGAGAAATGGCCGGTGAGGGCGTGGGCAGGGAGGAGGCCGTGGCGCGCGTGGCGGAGTCGATATTCCGCATGGCCGAATCGTACGAGGACCGGCAGCGCTACCACGATGCCGCAACCGAATACGAACGAATTGCGCTGGAGTTCCCCGATGTGGAGATCGCCGATGCCGCGCTGTACAACGCGGGTCTCGCCCACGAAAAGCAGGCGGAATGGTCACAGGCGATCCTGATGTACCGGAAGCTTTCGGGAAGGTACGAAGATTCTCATCTCCTTGCGAAGGCGCGTTTCAGGACGGCAAAGTGTTACGAGAAAATGATGCAGTGGGACAACGCGGGCGAAATGTACCTTCGTGTGGTCACCGCTCACCCCACCACCGAGCTTGCTCCGACGGCGCTGTACAATGCCGGTTTCTGTTTCGAAAACGCGGGGAAGACCGCCGAAGCGGCGGCAACGTTCGAAAAGATGGCCGAGGTGTATCCCGATGCCGACGAAGTGGCGGATGTGCTGTTCCGCGCGGGCGAACTTTACGGGAAACTCAAAGACTGGGAAAGCGTGACACGCGTCAACCGGCAATTCTCCCGGCGCTTCGGCAACGACCGGGACCGGATTGTCCAGGCCCGGTGCATGGTAGGGGTAGCGATGTACATGCAGGGCGACGAAGACAAGGCGATCGAGGAGCTGGAGGAAGCTATCTCGACCTACAAGCGGCTTCGCGACCCCAGTTCGGTCAACAAGTACTACGCCGCCAAAGCTCAATTCACTATCGGTGAGATTTTCCACCAACGCATGAAAGCCGTGGCCCTGCGTCGAGCGGCCTCGGGCTATCGTCGCCGGGTCGACCGCAAAGCCTCACTGCTTGACAAAGCGGTCGGCAGGTACTCCAGGGTGGTCAACTACGCGATTTCCGAGTGGACAACCCGGGCAATCTTCCACATGGGGAGGGCAAACGAGGATTTCGGTATCGGCATTCGCAAGCAGGACAGGCCCGGCGGCCTGTCCCTCGAGGAGCAGTTCTCGCTGGAGCTGGGTATCGCCCGCGCCCTGGAGAAGTATTTCGTCGAGAACGCATTGAGCTACCACGAGCAGAACGTCAAACTGGGAATCAAACAGGGAATCGACGACAAGTACGTGAAGAATTCCCGCGCCAAGCTGACCTCACTACCCTTCATGGCGGGTAAGAACTACCTGGGCCTTACCGAGATTCTCGGTAAAGCCGAAGCGACGGCATCGGCCGACGGCTTTGCTCTCATGACACAGAAGCTTGAAGTATTGCAGAAGATCGCCCCGTTTCAGGCGCGCGCAATCGATCTGCTGCTCATCTGCCTCGAGAACGGAAGCAAGTATGACCAGACCGACGAGTTCTATCGGCAGGCAAGTTCCCTCATTACCCGGACGGCTCACGGGGTGGGTACGATGTATGCCGACGTGGTCTCAATCGCGCGAACGGCGCCCATTCCCTCCGACTTCGATCCCTACGAACAATTTGTGTACAAGACAAAGCTTCTTGGCCAGATCAAGGGCTACGAGGACAATGCACTGGAGAAATACCTCAAGGCGGTGAAGATCGCCGAGGCGTACGGGATCGAAGACACGCTCGTCGAGCAAAGCCGCCGGGACATCGCCCGGCTTCTGTTTGCCCGGGGGAGATGCCGCGACGTCTTGTACCTGAAGTCATTCAACGACCCGCCGTTTCCCCGCGGAGTCGGCGAGACGGAAAAGGAGGAATTCCGCGCCCAGTTTCAGGAAGCGGGCTTGCGATTCCAGGACCAGGCTTTCCAGGTCTATCGCAGTATCCTCGCTTTCGCCGAGCAGGACTATGCGAGAGGGAAATTCGTGACCGATGCCTACGTGAGACTCTATCAGGAGTTTCCGGAGGAGTACGGCAGGAAGAAGAAGAAGGTTATACCGAAATCTCTCAGTTCGGGCCCGCGCTGGAAATGCAGCACCGACTCGGCCGAGGGGTGGGTGAAGCTGGATTTCCGCGACGACGCCTGGAGCGGAGCACATCGGGCACAGCCCGACTCCGCCGTCGGTTTCACCGGGTTCCCGGGCGATACCCCGTCGCCGATGTGGTACGGCAAAGGCAACCCCGAAGAGTCTTCGCGGTACACGCCGGCCTCCCGGCTGTTTCTTCGACGAAGCTTCTATCTGAAGGAGCCCCCGCACAAGGCCCTCTTGTACCTTGCCGCGGCAGGGACGATCGAGGCGTATGTGAACGAGAAGCGATTGCCGACCGACACCACGGTATCACCGGGGTCCCGTGAGGTGCGGACGTGGGATCTCACGGGGCAAATGCGCGACGGGGAGAATGTCGTCTGCCTGGCCGTATACCGAAACGATACCGTTCATTACGGCGTTGTACCATATCTGGAACTCACCGTCACCCGTTATGAGTATCTTCCGCGGCCCCCGGGCAGCGAGGAGCCGATGGATCCGGAAAGCGTAAAGGACGGGGTATACACGTTTGTGGAGATAGAGAATTTTGAACTGTAGAAGAAAGGATATCGACATGCCGCGACCAGCTTCCGGCGTTATTCAAAAACTCGGGCTGTGGCTGCTTCCCGCCCTCATCCTTTCGGCACTGTCGGCCGGCGCTCAAACGCCCGAGTCGACCGGGGCAACCGCCGAACCCGCACCGCAGTACCGGGTTGACCAGCCCGGAACCATCACGTTCACGGTGGGCGTTCGTATCGAGGGAAAGGTAGAGCGGCCCCAGGTCGTCATATTCCTGCCGAAGGAGAAGCCCTACTATCGAGAAGTAACGTTTTCTCACTCCTTTGTCGAGGAGATCGACCAGCCGCTGCCTCTGCGTCCACTCACATCATCATCGGAGCCATAGCGTGATGCCTCACGGCATGCACACGTTCCCGGGTGGGGCGAGGGCGGAATATGCGGTGGAAGTTGACTTTGAATTCCCGGAACATTACCATAGTAGAAGGTACAGCGTACGGATTCAGCAGCGAAGCATGAAGAGGAGGTGCCGATGGAGTCGGTAGCCAGGTTTTTCCAGCAGGGCGGAGCGTGGATGTATGTGCTTGCGGGGGTTTCGGCATTCGCTTTGGCGGTCACGATCGAGCGATTCATCTACTACTATCTGCACTGCAGAGTCAACGCCAAGGCAGTGATGACACAGATTACGCGGATGGTGCGCGGCGGTGAAGTTGAGAAGGCTCGCCAACTGTGCGCCCGCATGAAGAATCCGCTGGCGATGATCCTCGAGTCGGCCCTCTGGCACTTCCAGCAGCAGGAGCCCGACCCGGAGATACAGAATGCGGTTGACGAAATCGCCTTGCGCGAACTGCCCCGTATCCAGCGCCGAACTCATTACCTCTCGCTTTTTGCGAACATTTCGACCCTCATGGGGCTCCTGGGCACGATTTTCGGGCTCCAGCAGGCATTCGGAGCCCTGGCCACGGCCGATCCTTCGCAGAAGGCGACCGTGCTCGCTCAAGGCATCGCCATGGCGATGAATACCACTGCCATGGGCCTGATGGTGGCGGTTCCCTGCATGGTTGCATACTCCATTCTGGGGGCGAAGGCAAACGCTCTTATCGAGGAGATAGACGAAAGCTCGGTGCGCATTCTCAATTTTCTGTTCGCGCAGCGTCGACAGTAGCCGGCGAGTCGGAGTCACACCATGGAATCAGGCACCAATCGGCCGCCGAACAAAAAGACCTTCCCCGCGATGAAGCGGGCGAACAAGGCTACCTCCGGTCAGGTCGAAATGATCGAGCTGGACGTCACTCCGGTCATGAACCTGTTCATGGTGCTCATACCCTTTCTCGTCTCAATGGCCGTCTTCACCCAGATTTCCATTATCGACTTCTCCCTCCCACCGGCGGCGGAAGCCGGAGAAGCTCAAAAGGAGTCCAGGGAGCTTGACATTTCGATTGTGGTAAGTTCAAAGGGATTCCGAATTGTCGGCACGGGCAAGAAGATGGACCTTGTTCCCAGGGACGAGCACGGATACGCTTTTGAGCGGCTGCGGGTGCTGCTGAAAGCCATCAAGTTTCAGTACCCCTCCCAGAAAAGCGTTATCCTTGTCCTGGAACCCGACATCCTGTACGACGACATTGTCAAGTTCATGGACGTGTGCAGGGAGAGCCAGTTCCCCGACATCGGTCTATCCGGAGAGATCGGATGAGTTTTCCGGTATCGAAGTCAAAGCAGAAGCATGCCGGCAAGCATCGTGCCCGCAAGCAAGTCAAGGGGTTTCGCCCCCAACTGACGTCGCTTGTCGATGTGATGACGATTCTTCTGGTGTATCTGCTGAAGAGTTTTTCGGCCGAGGGAGAGATAATCACGGTTTCCGAGGACCTGATGCTTCCGGAGTCATCGGCGAAAAAGCGCCCGGAGTTAACGGTCGTTATTACAGTCAATAACCGGTATATACTGGTCGACGACGAGAACGTGGCGGACGTCGATCAGGTACTGGCATCCCGGGATCTTATCATCCCCCAACTTCATCAATGGCTCGAGCGTCGTCGGAAAGCCACTGAGACCATAGAGAAATACCATTCGAAGGTCGCGTTTTCCGGCGATGTAACGATTCAGGGCGACAAGCGCATACGGTTCCAGCTTCTGAAAAAGATCATGTATACCTGCGGGCAGGTGGGCTATTCGAATTTTTCGTTGGCGGTTCAACAGAAAGAGCGATAGTCGGTGGTTCAACGAGGCGACATTGTCGTTGTTGGCGCGGGAGCGTTCAAGCCCGAAGGCGTGATTCTCAGGGAGCTTCGCGGCGGGTTGTGGCAGCGTGTCGACCGGCGCTTTCTGATCGTAACCGTTCTGTCGGCCGCTGTTCACGCGGGAATAATCTATGTACTGGGAACCAGGAGCGTTGCGGAGCGAGAAACGGCAGCTATCGAAAAAGTGCCGGAGCGCTTCGCCAGGTTGATCGTCGAAAAACCGATCTCGGAGGTAAAGAAGGCGGCCCGGGCGAAGACTGCGCGGGAGGAGGCGGAGGTGAAGCCGGAGGATGCCAAGGAGAGTACGGCCGAGGAGGCACGGGAGGAAGCGCCGGTGAGCAGGAAAGTAGCGAAGAAACGGGTCGCGGCGCGAGCGGCCGAAGTAGAACAGAAGGTTCGCGCGGTGGGTGCGCTGGGCATGCTGACCGGGGCGGGCGGAAAGGGGCTTGCGGTGGTCGATGTTCTGGGAAAAGCGGCCCAAAGCAGCGGCAAGGTGAAGGATTTCGAGGATGCCCTGAAGGACATGGCCGGTCTGGAGAAGGTCAAGAGTGCCGATGTACTCGACAGAAAGCTGGTCAAGACCAAGGAATTGACCGCCGCCCGCCACCGTGAAGACATCGGCGACCTCGTCGCAAGCATCGGCGGCCCCCAGACGGAGACGCTGGCCAAGAAAGGCAGCTTCATCGTCCGCCGTCCCGAGAGCATCGAAGGCGCCGCGTCGGCAAATACCAAACGCGACGACAAGGCAATCGGCAAGGTGGTCACGGCCAACAAGGTCAGCATCCGGATGAGCTACGAGAAGTACCTCAAGCGCAATCCCCAGTTGGAAGGAAAAGTTACCGTTCGATTCACCATCGACGCATCGGGGAAGGTAATTCGGGTCGAAATACTGGAGAATACCACGGGCAGCGACGATCTTGCGTACGATATCCGCAGGAAAGTCCGGATGTGGCGGTTTGAGCAAATACCGGAAGGCGAGGTATCGGTTACGTATCCGTTCCTATTCCGACCGTCCTGAACCGATCGAAACACGGTCTCGATGGTAACACCGGAGGTCGGAACACGGGATCCGACCATGCCTCCGCAAAGGAACACGCATGAGCCTGAATTCACGATTGAACATGGCCCCGGGCGTTACGTTGGCCTTCATTGTCTGCATCGAAGCCGCGATCATCCATGAGGGCGATGTTCTGGAAATAGCGGTGCAGGGCCATCCGGAATTCTCGGGAACGTACGAGGTGAACGACGACGGGACAGTGGAGTATCCGCTGCTTGTCGAAGAAATCGTCGCGAATGTCGCCACATCGGAACTCATGCATGCCCTGACACTGCGTCTGGCCACCTATGTGGACAATCCTCTGGTAACCGTCTCCATCGTGGAAAACCCCGAGCTGACGGTACTCGTCCTGGGGCAGATTGCCGATCCCGGGCCGGTTTCGGTGTACGAAGGAGTGACGCTTCAGGAAGTCTTCACGAAGGCGGGCGGCCCCACGAAACTTGCCGATCTGAAACGGGTCAAGATTGTGCCCGCCGACGGCACGAACGACGACGCGCGCTTCTACAATTTCGAGAAGTTCTTCGAAGAGGGGAACCTCGATGTCCTGCCGAAGCTGAAGGAAGGAGATCGGATCGTGCTGCTCTCCCGCGAGCGCTCTCTGAAAGTAAAAGTGATCGGCGCGGTGCGCAAGCCCGGCTTCTACGAGCCCGAGGAAGACGTCAATATTTTCGAGATGATCTACCTGGCCGGCGGTCCCGCCGAGAAGGCCGATCTTTCCCGCGTGCGTCGGCTGTTCAAGCACGAGGGCAAGACCATGGAAGAGGTTGTCGACGTCCGCTCCTACATCGACGAAGGCGACATGGACAAGATTCCCATGGTGGAGGAAGCCGACGTGATCATCGTGTACTCCAAATGGTTCGACTGGAAGACCGTGTTGACAATCCTCAACAACACCCTCCTGTTCATCGTAACGATTCAGACGTTCAGCGGAGTCTTCAACTGACATGGCTCGCTCGCCCGCCAACGCACCGGATCCGACGCACACCGAAGTCCATCTGAAGGACTACCTTGCGCTGGTAGTCAGAAGAAAATGGGTCATCATCACGGCATTCGTCTCCGTGGTCGCATCGAGCGTCTACTATGCGTCGAGCATCAACGATGTATTTGAGTCGTACGCCACGCTTGTGGTGGAGGAGACCAATCCGCTGCTGCGACAGGCCATGGACATGCGCAGCGGATTCTCCCTGAGCTTCTATCGCGGGATCATCCACAGCCGCTCGTTCCTGGAAATGGTGGTGGACAGTATCGGCATGGACTTGTTCACCTCGCCGTTTCCCAGAATGACCCGGGATGAGGCTTTCGACTACGTACAGAACAGCATCGAACTCAAGACAACGGCCTACAATTCCTTCCTGCGCTTCAATGTGAGGGCCAACACCAGAGAGCTGGCCTATTTCATCGCTGCTATCGGCACCGATGTGTTCCGTAATCAGTGCGAAGAAGTAGCCGGAGAAGAAAGTCGTCGTACGACCCTGGAGATAGAAAACCAGCTCGAGACCATCCGCAAGAAACTGGAGCAGGCCGAACGGGACTACCGCACATACAAGGAGAAGACCGGGGACATCTCGGAAGGGGGCACGCCGGAGCTACGCACGCTGCAAAAGGCGTATGCGGACAACATGGCGCAACTGGGTGTTAAGAAGGCCGATCTGACCGCAGAGAAGAAGCAGTTGGCCAAACTCGAGCACCAGCTCACCCCCGCCGAACACATCCGCTCGCCCGAGTACCTGAAACTGCGCTCCAAGCTTCGCGAGCTGGAAAAGGAAAAGATGCGGCTGTCCAAACTCGGGATCAGGCTTTCGGGGATCTCGACGATCGACCGGGAAATCGATGCGATCGAACGGCAGCTTCTCAGGTACAAGCAACCCCCCGGATCGGGGAGCCGTGTCGATACGCGCATCATTCGTCAGTGGCAGAAACTTCGGAAGTCGGTTCTGGCCAAGGAGGCCAAGCTGGACCTGTTCACACGACGGCTCGAATCGTACAAGACAGCGATCGATAACTACAAGGAGGGCAACCCCAACATGCTCTCCCAGGCACTGGAGCTTCAGAGGCTCAAACTTGCCAAGGACAACTACCGGAGCATCTACAACTTCCTCTTGAACAAGTCCCAGGAAGAGCGGATCAGGAGCGCATCGACCAGCGCCGGCATCAAGGTGGTGGATACGGCACGCATGCCCGAGAAGCCGATACCCAAGAACGAGTCCCGATATTACATTCTGGGCGCTGTGCTCGGGCTGGCCCTCGGCCTCGGTCTGGCCTTCTTCGTGGAGTACAACGATACCAGCATCAAATCGCACGAAGATGTCGAGAAGTTCCTTGGTGTGCCGGTGCTGGGCACGATCCCTCACATAACGTACGGGAAGAAGAACGAAATCCAGGTCCAGCGCCGCTCATCGAAGAAGAAACGACGGACCAGCGTGAAACAATACCCGCGACGGCTTCTGAATTTCGCCGGTGACGACTCGATCACCACCGAGGCGTACCGTTCACTGCGCACAAACCTGACCTTCACCAGCCCCGACAAGCCCCTGCGCACCGTGGCCCTCACCTCGGCGGGCCCTTCCGAGGGAAAGTCCCTCACGGTGACCAACCTCGCGATGGCGACGGCCCAGATGGGAAAGAAGACGCTGCTGGTCGACACCGACCTCCGCCGGCCCATGCTCCATCACCTGTTCAACTTCCGTCGTGAACCGGGGTTTGCGGAACTGTTCGCGGGGGAGCCGGATTATGCCGAGTCGATTCGCGATACGGGAAAGCCGAACCTTTCGATCATCACCGCCGGCCAGTTCACCCCCAATCCGGCCGAACTGGTAGGTTCACAGAAGATGGAACATCACCTGGACTATTTCAAGCAGAACTTCGATCTCATATTTTTCGACACTCCGCCCGTGGTGGCGGTGACCGATGCGAGCCTGCTGGCAACGAAGATCGACGGGGTGCTGCTGGTGGTAAAATCCCATCACACCGACCGCACGGTGGGAATCAGAGCCGTGCAGACAATGAGCAACGTGGGCGTGAAGCTGATAGGCGCCGTTCTCAATGACATCGACCTCTCGCACCGGTATTCCTCATACGGATACTACAAATACTATTATCATTACTACAAGTCTAAAACCGACTGACCAATCGGCATGGAAACTCTCTCCAGACGGGCGTTCTCATCACACCGGCACCGTGAGGGACGTTGGAAGACGCGGACGGTTTTCACGAATTCCTCGTTGGTGCGGTGGTTCGGGCGTTTCACTTCCTTGAAACGACGCGGCGTGGACGAGCTGGCTCGCTCGAGCCGGCCGGGTTCGCGAGTGCTGGATATCGGCGGGGGCTCAGGTGCGTACGCCTTGTGGTTTCTCGGGCGCACGCCGTGCACGGTCGTCACGGTCGACTGGTCGGACATTGCCCTCCGGGCGATACCCCTTCCTCCCCGCGGGAAGATCTTTCGGGTGTGCGCCGATGCGCAGGCATTACCCTTCAAGCCCGGGGCATTCGACGGGGTATATTCGATCGACACCCTTGGACACGTGAGCAAGGTCGAACGCGTGCTGGATGAAACCCTGCGTGTGTGCGCACCCGGCACGCGTCTTTTCCTTCACAGCGAGTGCAGCGACTACCGCGACCGATGGCCCGACCGGATGCTGATACACCGCCTGGGAAAGGATCTGCCGGCCGAAAGCGACGGTCACTTCGACCTGCACCGCTCGACCCGGCTTTATCACATGTACGCACGGCGATTCCGGGCGGGACGGTTTCTTGCACCCGCCGGCGTCCTGGGATGGCTGTTGGGATACCCGGAGAAATACCTGCCCGCCTTTCGACGCGCCGGGCCGCGGTGGGCTTGCTGCTGCACGCGGCTGTTCGCCCTGGTAAAGAGGATGCCCGCGCTGGGCATACTGCTTCGGTCGGCCAACGCGCTCACTAATCACATCGAAGTTTTCCTGGGACTCACCGGGGGCGGTTCGTGTTTCGCCGAACTCAGCGTGTACGGAGACCCGGACGCGGAAAACTCCGAAGGCCCGGCGTAGACGACCGTGCAACTCTCCATCGTCATCCCCTCGTACCACCGTCCCCGGCGCCTGGCCGCGCTCCTGCGGCACCTTCTTCGAGACCTTCCCGACGGATGCGAGATCCTGCCGGTGATCGGACGCGACGACGAGTGCGACGCACGGGACGATCCCCGTGTGACCGTTATTCGGCGTACGCACGAGACCCTTCCCCAGGCTCGAAACCGGGGAGTCGCTTTTTCACGCGGTCGGATCGTGCTCTTCCTCGACGACGATACGGTTCCGGGCGATTCCGTGGCCGCCGCCCACATTCGCCTCCACGAGCAGCACCCGGAGTTCGAGGCAATTGCCGGGGGGGTCCACGACGCCAACAACGCCGGCGACAAAGACGCCGTCGTGGTCCTGGAAGAGCCGACGATGCGCTACGAATGCGACTACGGTCTCTCCGCGAAAATGGAAGTTGACGCCTGCCACGGCGCGCACATGTCGTTCAAGCGGGAAGTATTCAACACGGTCCTGTTCGATCCGTGGTTTTTCGGCAATGCGCATTTCGAGGAAGTGGATCTGGCGATGCGGTTGCGAAGACGGGGAGGAAGAATACTCTTTTGTCCGGAGGTGGGCGTAACGCACGAGATCGAGCCCCGGGGAGGCTGTCGGGCCGCCCGCGGCCGGCTTCTGCGCCGTGCAAGCCGGTTTCGAAACCGCGCGTTCTGCTTCGCCAAAAACGTCGCCTGGCAGCACCTTCCGGTCTTTCTCACCGCGCAAAGGCACGAACTCGAATACGTATCCAGAAAGGGCGCGTCTCACGATATGCAGTTGGTTGCATGCGCCTGCCCGGCAACGCTTACAGGGCTCGCGCGTGGGCGACTGCGGCGAATAATCGGTGACCGGAGGTTTCGCTGACCGGCCGCACCGCCGGGAAAGGTACGCGATGAAAGCGGGATGGGTATATCCGATAGAAAGGCACTGCGGCATATCCTTTTACGCCGGGGCGTATGTCAAGGCCCTGAATCCGCACGTACGGGTAGTATGCGTTGACCCCTCCGCGATTCGATCCCGCCGGCGGGAGAGCCTGCGAATCCTTAACGAATGCGATATCGTACACGTGCAGTACGAGACCGCGCTTTTCGTCTTCGGACGACACGACATCTACTCCACGCTGTGCCGCGGACTGCTTCGTCCCCTTGTGGTCAGCCTGCACGAAGTGTACCCCTCCGTTCCGGGCGTATTCCCGCGCGACCGTATCACGGGCAGGGGGCTTGCCGGCGCCCTGAAACGCCGTATCTACGATCTTCGACACCCGTACGTGACGGCGCTCCGGGCGCACCGGAAGCACGGCTTCCATGCTGAGGCCATTCTCGTACATTACCGCTACCAGCGCGCAATACTCCAAAGCCGGGGAGTGAATCCTTCAACGATCCATGTGATTCCCTACCCCGTGCGCAGCCGCGAGTCTGCCGGCCGGTGTTCTCTCCGTGACGGGGAAACGGTCCATCTTGCCGCCACGGGATTTATCAACCCCGCCTACGATTATCCATTGCTGCTTGAAGCGCTGGGCAAGCTGCGGGTACCATGGCGCTTCACCTGGATCGGGGGACCCCGGCGCGACGAGGATAGGCCGGTGCTGGAAGCGTTGCGACGCGAGATCGAGTCGCGCCGATTCTCCGACAAGGTGGAGATTACAGGATGGGTAACCGATCAACGGCGCGACGAAATCCTCGGGCAGTGCCACGTGTACTGCGCACTGTTTCGGGAGCGAAGCTCCTCGGAGAGCTTTGCCACCGCACTGAGTGCACGACGGCTTATCGTGGCCATGTCTGTGCCGTTTATCGAAGAGTTGACGGCCGATTTCGGGCCGCTTGCCCTGGTAACCGACCGTGACGCCGATTCGATAGCCCGGGCGATCGAGCGCATTCTCACTGAGCCCGCTCTGCGCAACGCCATGTATGAATCGATCGAGGATTGCATTCGACGCAACGCCTTCGACGTACTCGCCCCGCGCCTGGCGGGCCTGTACCACAAGCTCCCGGGGAGCACGTCCGGCGAAGAGGAAGCCCCGAGGGAGCGGATCTCAACCGGGAAGCCGGCATGAAAGTACTCTGGGATTTGAGACTTTTCTCGTACGGGTACGGCGCGCGCGGTGTAGGCAGGCACGCGGAGCTGATGACGTGGGGGTACCTGCGGGAAAACCGCGGCGACGAACTGCTTGCCTGGGGAGAGCGTGAACGCGCGCCGGAGCAGCTCAGAAACGGCCCCCTGCGCTGGATCCCGTACCGGCCGGGAAACTGGAAACGGGATCTCCTGGCCGTCCCCCTGGTCATCCGCAGGTTCCGCCCCGATGTCTTCCACTATTGGGTTGCTCTCGGGCCGTGCTACCAACTCGGATTGGGCGCATGGCACGGGAGTCGAACCGTAGCAACCGTGCACGACGTAGGCGTGGAACGATGGAGCGATGACGATTTCCTGCGGGAGCGACAACAAAGCCGGTACTGGAAGTGTCAAAAGATTCTTGCCGGGCGACTGAATGGGGTCGCCTGCGTATCCCGGACCACGGAGCGGCAACTCACGGATATGCTTCCTCACCTGTGCGGAAAGACCCGCGTGATTCGGCTTCCCATGGCACAATCCAATGCGGAGTCCCTCCCCCAGGCACGGGAAGGGTATCTTCTGACCCTGGGAGGAGCGCCCAACAAGAATCTCCCGAGGGTCATCGAGGCCTTCCGCCGGCTTGCCGCCTCACGCCCGGGGCTCGAACTGGTCGTCTGCGGAGATACGGGAAAGCTTGACGGAAACACCGGGCTTCCGCCCGGCGTCCGCGTCGAGCCCATGAGCCGCTACTCCGCTCACTTGCGCCGTGCCTCCGCGTTTCTGTTTTGCTCCTTCCACGAAGGTTTCGGAATTCCTCCCCTTGAAGCGATGGCGGCCGGCTGTCCCCTTGTGGTTGGCGACATCGAGCCATTGCGCGAGACGTGCGAGGCAGCGGCGCGGTTTGTCGATCCGTTTTCGGCGGATGCAATCGCCGGGGGAATCGAAGAAGTACTCGGCGAGACGGAGAAGTACGCCCGGCTCTCCCGGGTCGGCGGCCGGCGCTACCGGGAGCGTTCCGCCGACTCCCTCGGGCAACTGCATCGCCTGTATTGCGACGTGGGCCGGGCCCGTAACGAAAGAGGTACAGGGTGAGCGGGTTTTTCGTGGTTGTTCCCACGCGCAACCGGCCGGCACTGCTGGCTCGCTGCCTCGAAGCGATCGGGCGTGAAGTTGAAGGGAGCGATGATGTTTCGGTGTGCGTCGTGGACGACGCCTCGGGGGAAGGATGCGCGAACACGAACCGCGAACTGTGCGCGGAGTACGGTTTCACCTGCATCTACCACGAACGCAAGCGGGGATCGGCGGCCTCCCGCAACCACGGCGCGGAGCTGGGGAACACCACCTGGCTGGTGTTCGTGGATGACGACGTGGTGGTGGGAGAAGGGTGGCCGGCAAGGCTGCGGGAAGCGACCGCGCGGCACGCGGATGCCGTCGGTATTGAAGGCCGCGTGATGCCTTCGGGAGACGGACTCTGGGACCGCGAGGTCTCCAACCTCAGCGGCGGCCTCTACTTGAGCTGTCATCTGGTTCTCCGAAAGGCAGTCTTCGATCGCGTGGGCGGATTCGACACGCACTTTGTCGAGCCGTTTGCCGAAGACCATGAACTGGCGGCGCGTATTCTGCAATGGGGAAAGGTGGTGTTCGAATCCTCACTCACCGCAACTCATCTGCCGCGAAACGTCTCCGCCGGCCCCCTGCTTCGACGGGCGTGGCCCCGTATGCACGACTATCTTCGCGCCGAGCTGTATTTCTTCATGAAACATCGCGACAGGTATCATTCGTTTCGACACGCACCCGGCTTCCCGGGGTTGCTGCGCGACACGCTGCTGAAGCACACGCTCGTTACGCTCAGGCGCCGACGCGCGGCAGACCTGTTCAGGCATCCCGCCCGGGCGTTGCTGCTCCTGTGCACGTGCCTGGTGGAGCAGGCGGCGGCCTGGTGGTTCGTACCCGAAGCTGTTCGCGGCCTTGCATCGATGCGTACCGCAAGCAGCATAACCTGCATCGATACGAAACGCACCTCCCGCCTCTGGAGCAGCGGAGGGGAGTTGGACTTGGAAAACCTGCGGCTGCGCGGAAGCCTGCCGCGCTCGGTACTCTTCCGGCTGAGCCGGCGGCCGGTGTACGAGGCCCTGTCGAACCTGCGGGTACTCTCATCGGCCGGCGAAGAAGACCCTCGGTTGTATCTGCGGATCGACGATGTCTTCTTCCGACACCGCCCCGCGGTGGAGCGTCTGTGCGGACAACTTCACTCCCGCAACGTCCCGTTTCTCGCCGCAATTACGGCCGAAGATTTCCGGAATCGAGATCTGGTGGACCTTGTCGAACGCTCCGGCGCAATGGCGGGTCTGCACGGCTTCACCCATCAGGGGACCTTCGGACCGTATCCAAGTGAAACGCTCCAGATGAGCTTCCCGGTACTGCGCCAACGGTTGAAGGATCTGAGAGGGACGTCACCGAATGCGTCCCTTCCGCCGGCCTTCATTCCCCCGTTCAACGCGATCAATGCCGGCCAGGTTTGTTTTCTCAGCGACTTCTTTCACATCATCTGCGGCGGCCCCGAAACCGCGCGGTTCACCGGCGCCATGCTGGGCCCCCTGGCCGTGGGAAAACGAGCCTGGTATGTGCCTTCGTTCTACCCGTTCTACCGGGACGCCGCCGGGATCCTTGCACTGGTCAAACACACGCTCCTGCCGGCAACCCACATCTGCATCACGCTTCACATGACCACCGAGATGCAGGACGATTTCCGGGCACTGATGTCGCTGGTGGATAGAATCGGAAAATGGATACGCCCCTGGGAGTATTTTTGCCGCGGGGAGGTGACGTAGTGAGGATCTGGTTTGCCGCGGCAATTCCAAAGGATTCCCGGGGAGGCGTCGAGCGCTGCATGCAAAACCTTGCCCGGGGCCTGCGTGCCCGAGGGCATGAAACCCGCGTCATCCCGGCCGGCCGGAGGGCCCCGTTCAATTGGTATGTCGTCTTCATGGTTACGCTCCTACTGCGGCTGATTGCAAGCGGCCGCCGCGCGCCGGACTACCTTGTCGCGAGATCCTGCGACGGTCTCCTGTGCATGCTGTACGGGTTGCTGCCCGGGGTGAGGACGCGTGTGGTCCTGCACAACCACGGATGGGAGGAACAGGCGGCGGCTCTTGAGCGTCGGCTGCCCCGTTCGGTTCTGACTTCACCCACCACCTGGCGAGCCCGGATCTGTCGATTTCCCCTGCTGCGGGCATCCCTCGCCCTCTGCTACCGGTGCATGTCGGGGACGGTCGACCAGATGCGCTATCTTGCTCGATGCTACCCGCGTGCACGGCACCGTCTCACACTCGTTCCCAACGGTGTCGACGTGCCGCACGGACCGTACCGGTTGCCGGACGTCACGCGACCGGCAGAGCTGCTGTTCGTCGGCGCTCCCACCTGGAAGAAGAACCTGGAGTATGCCGAGGCGGTGATGGAGAAGCTGCACGAGGAATGTCCCGAGGCGCTCTTGTGGGTAGTGGGAGTGCCCGCCGGTCGGCGGCCCGTTGCCGCCGGGGATTCGATACGACACGTATCTTCGGTAGATCCCGAACGAATGAATGAGTGGTACGAACGGTGTCCGTATCTTCTGTCGACCTCACGGTACGAAGGCGGGCACTCACTGGCGATTCTGGAAGCCATGTCGTGGGGGATGGTCGTATTTGCCTCACCCATCGCCTCGATACGGGAGTTTGTACGGCACGGCCGCAACGGATTCCTTCTTCACGGCGCGGACCCGTCGCGGGACGCGCTTCAAATCCGGCAGGTTATCAGGGACCCGGAGCGTGTCCGAACAACGGCGCTTCGTGCCGCTCGCGCGGCCCATCGCCATCGTGTTGAGCGGCAGGTGAACAGAATGGAGCGGTGGCTGTGAGTCGAGATATCGAAGTTTCGGTGGTGGTGGCCTCGCACCGGCCCGGTCTGATCGGAGGTCTGGCCGACTGCTTTCCGGGCGAGGCCGACGGCGCAGTCGCATGGGAGCTGATTATCGTGGCCGACTATGCCGTCGAGCCGTTCCGGGAGAAGTATCAGCAGGCCCGGTGGATCTTCGTCGACGACACGAGCATCTCCCGCAAACGTAATCGGGGCGTGCGGGAAGCCGCCGGCCCGGTAGTCGCATTCATCGACGATGACTGCCGTCCCCTGGCCGGATGGCTGCGGGAGGGGCTTGCCCGCCTGAAGGAGAATCCCGGCTGGGCGGGCGTGGAGGGACAGACGCTCATTGCGGGAGAGGATCGCGGAAACGGAAGGTACCGGGAGTTCAAACGTCTGGAGTCGAGAGGCTATCGCACGAACAACATCTTCTATCGCACCGATACGTTCCGGGAAGCCGGCGGTTTCGACGAGCGGTTCACGGTCCAGCGCGAGGATATCGATCTGGCCTTTACGATCATGGGGCGGGGCGGGGAGATTGGTTTCTGCACCACCGCGCGCGTGGAGCATCTCTTTCGTGAGGGAGAAAAGTGGGACCTGCTGAAGAACTGCATCAACCGCCGTTTCGACCCCCTGCTTTACAAAAAACATCGCGCGGCGTACCGGCGTCGGTTTCGCAGCCCGGTACCCGGCACGGTCTCGACGGTTCTCTGCCTGCACACGGCAGTCGCGGTCGCCCTGGTTACCGGGCATTTTGTCGCCCATACGATCGCCGTGGATACGGCGGTCACGGTCGCGCCGGCAATCCGCGCGACGGGGATGAAGAATGCACTCACCCCGGCATTGGTTCGCGAATGGGTTTCCCGGGCGATCTCCCCGGCGGTCTTGTTCGGAGCGCTCATATACGGTAGTATAAAGTACCGGTGCATATTGCTGTGGTAGCATCGGAAGGAGGCGTATGCCGATGAGCAGTGAACTCAAAGTTGCTTTTCTCAGCAAGGAGCTTCCCTCCGACCGGTGCAACGGCGTCTCCGTTCAGGTACATCGGCTTGCGAACGCGCTGGTGAAGCAGGGAGTCAGGATTACGTGTTACAGTTTCAGCCCGAAGCCCGACCGCGCGGGCTACGACCACGTGCACCTTCAGTACGGCACCGCCAATCCGGTATGGAAGAAGATCGTGCCCGGTATCAGGTTCCGCTCACTGAAACTCTCCTCCTGCGATATCGTTCACTGTCACGGCGACGACTACCTCCGTCGAGGATCACCGCTGCGGGTACGGACATTCTACGGGTCGGCGCTCAACGAGGCGTTGAACGCTCGACGGTTCGACCGGCTTGCGCGCCAGGGGCTGTTTGCCGCGTTCGAATGGGTTTCATGTCTGCGAAAAGGTGCCACCGTGGGAATTTCCCGGACCACGAAACGCTCCCTGCCTCTCATTCACCGGGTCATTCCCTGCGGAGTTCCACTGGAGATTTACACTCCCGGGGAGAAGAGTCCTACGCCGACGGTCCTGTTCATCGGCGACTTCGACAGCAGGAAGAACGGGCGGGCTGTGCTGGAGGCATTTCACACGACCGTGCGCGAAAAGGTGCCGGGCGCGATTCTCAACGTAGTGGGTCCGCGGTCATGCCGGGGCGCGGGGGTGCGATGGCTGGGGACACCGGAGGAATCGCTGCTGGTACAACACTATCGCGAGGCGTGGGTCTATTGCATGGCCAGCACCTACGAAGGGTTCGGGGTCCCGCTGATCGAGGCCATGGCCTGCGGAACACCCGTGGTATCCGTGGCCAACGCGGGCGCGCGGGAAGTGGTTCAGCACCATTACGACGGTCTGCTTGGAACCGAAGATACCCTGGGAGAGATGCTGGTGCGGATGCTCACGGATGAGGGGTTGCGCAGGCGTATCGCCGACAACGGTCTCCGCAGCGTCAAGCGTTTCGACATGACGAGGGTTGCCGGTGAGTACCTGAGCCTGTACGCAAACCTGGTGAGAACACATACATGAAACGAAGGTTGCTTTCGATTCTCTCACTGGTCGGCATTGCCGCGGCAGGGCACTTCATCGCCTGGAAGATGTTCGACATTCCCACGCAACTGGAAGCAGCCGTGTTTGCCGGACTCATCCTGGTGTTCCCCATCCTTCGCGCGCCGCTGGTGGGCGTCTACGCGATCTTCCTGATCCTGCCGTTCATTCCGTTTGTCAGAAGGCTCTACTATCTGGTCTACGCGCGTCCCTCGATGGACCCGCTGATAATGACCGGCGAACTCATCCTGATACTTATTTTCGCGGCGCTGTTCTTCGAGTTCAGACAACGCCGCGGCGAGAACAGGGCCATTGCGCCGTATCTGCAACTTGTAGCCGGCTACTTCATCTACATGGCGCTTCGTGTCGTGTTCTATAATTATACCCCGATAGCCCAGGCAGCCGCGCGATTCAAGTATTACGGCCCTCCCGTGCTGCTGTTCTTCATCGGCATCTACTATGCCGGACACGTGAAGCACCTGAAGAGGTTGTGGCTTATCACTGCCGTGATTGGATTGGCGGCATTGCTTTACGGTCTCAAACAGCTCTACATCGGATACTCGACCGCGGAGACCATCTGGTACAACTCGGTTGACTTCTCCACCCTTGCCATCGGCGACATCATTCGCCCCTATTCACTGTTCACGGCGCCCGTCGCGTTCGCCGACTACCTGCAGCTTGCAATCATCGCCGTCCTCATGTGGAGTGCGTGGCTCAGCGGTCCGCTGAGCCTCTATCTCCTCGCGACACTACCGCTGCTCTTCTACGGCATTCTTATCACATCGGTGCGCTCCAGTTGGATCGGGGCGGTGATCAGTTTGGTACTGTGGTTGACCGTGGTACGGGTGCGCAGAACAGGTGCCCGAATCGCACTTGTTGCCGCGCTTGTTGCGGCTTACGGGGCATACGAATCTTTCAGCGGGTCGCGGGGGTCGACCGCGGGCGTGAGGGGATTCGCGCGCGGCATGGGCGGAATGCTGGGGGACGAGAAATACGTGGAACTGCTGGTAGACAGTCGATCGTCGGCAATCTCCGATCCTCTGAAAGAGCACTCATTCCAGTCCCGGATGAAACTGTGGAGACAACTGATCCGCTTCTCGCGCGAGCCGGTTACCGGACTCATGGGACGCGGCCTGGGTGCACTCAAAGCCGACTCTCTCTATTTTACCTACCTTGCGGAATTCGGCTACCCCGGTCTCCTCCTGATGCTGACGGTTCTGACACTGTTCATCATGAATGGACTCCGCACGATTGACCATGTTGAAAACCGGGAAGTAGTGACGCTGGCCCGTGGAATCACGACCATGAACCTCGTATTCGCGGTCGTCAGTGTGACCGGAACCCATATTCACTATTTCCCCGGCGATGTCTACTTCTGGTTCTGGAACGGGGTATTGGTGAAGCTTTCGTCCACGTATGCGGGTGCGCGGGACGAAGGGAAGGAACGGCGTGAAGATACTGGTGACACTTGACTTTCCTCCCGCCAGAGGAGGCATACAGCGCTATCTGTATGATCGCGTCAGCCACGGGTTCGGTCGCGGCGACCTTGTGATTGCGGCAGGATCGAGCGGGAGGGAACCGATCGCCGGCAAACTTCCCTGCAGGGTTGTGCGGGCCGGCGGCCCGGGGGCCCGGCTGAATGTCAAATTGGCGCTGCCCTCGGTCGCCCGGCTCCTCAGACGGGAGGTCGTGTCCGGTGCGCGGTCGTGCACCGTGGAGTGCGGCAATGTCTTCGCCGCCCTCGGCGCCGCCTGGGGCCTTCGCGGCACCGGCATCCGCTACCGCGTCTATGCCTACGGCACCGAACTGCTGCCGCTTCAGAAATCCCGATCGCTCACGACAATCATTCTCAGAAGGGTGCTGCGGCGGGCCGCGTGCATCTACGTTATAAGCCGAATCACCGAGTCGCTTCTCCGCGGGGCGCGTGTCAACACCCCCACGGAGTTGCATCCGCCGCGAATCGCACTGCGGAAGGGACTCCCTCAGCGGTTCAAGCAGGGACCTCCGGAGGAGGGCCTGCGCGTCCTCTGTGTCGGGCGGCTGCAGCCGCACAAGGGCCAGGAGGTGCTTCTCCGGGCCGTCGCCGCCGCACCGGTCAGGACCGGCCTGCACGCGGTGCTGATCGGCAACGGGCCCTCCCGAAGAAACGTTCGACGGCTGATACGAGCCCTGGGGCTTACGAGAAGAGTCGAGCTGAGAACCTCGGCCGGCAACGATGAACTCGATGCGGCGTATGCAAGCACCGACGTTCTCGTGTGCCCGTCCATGCCCACATCAGGCGGCGTCGAGGGCTTCGGTATCGTGCTGCTTGAGGCCATGGCGTTCGGCGTACCGATCATTGCGAGCCGCACGGGGGGAATCCCCGAGGTTGTCGGCGACTGCGCGATTCTCGTTCCACCGGGGGATCCGGAGAGGCTTCGTGACGCCCTCGTCATGGCCGTGCGGGATTGGGATGGTATGGCCTCGAAGGCGAAACAGGCCCGCAAACGGCTTCGTGCACACTATGTCTGGTAATGCTCCGACATCAATGGTATTTGTTAACCACTGGGCTTCGCGGCTGGGCGGCGCCGAACTCTCGCTCCAGGATCTGGTTGCCCGCGCATCGCAACAGGCACGGTGTCACCTGGTCACCACCGAATCCGGCCCCCTGGTTGAAAACGTCCAGTCCCACGGCGTTGATTGTCATATCATTCCGTGCCCTGCCTCCGTTGACCGCTTTCGGCGGGATCGTCTTCTTCCCGCCCTTTTCAGTTGCTGGTACGCGGTGCCGGGGTATGTCGTGTTCTCCTTCCGCCTTGCGCGCCTTCTCAGGCACCTTTCACCCGACATTGTTCATGCGAACGTGCCCAAGTCGCACGTCGGCGTGTTCCTCGCCGTCCTGTGGGGCTATCGCGGGGCCACCTGCTTTCACCTTCGGGAAATCTTTCACGGCAACACCGCGGTTCGTCTGTTGTACGCGATGTTCTTTCCGCGCACCGGCGCCTCGGTGATCGCCATTTCGGAAGCGGTCCGTCGCCGGCTGCCGCGCCGCCTGCGACGACGGGCGACGGTCATCCACAACGGCATCCCCCTGCCGCACGTGCACCGACGCGACAGGAAGGACCGGGGGGTTCGATTCATCTATCTGGGCAGAGTAGTCCCCTGGAAACGCTGTCATCTGCTGCTCATGTTCTTCGCGCGGGTCCGATTGCTGCTGCCCCGCGCCGATATCTCACTAAGTATCGTAGGTGACACCCTCTACTGGCCGGATTCGTATCGGCGACAACTGCATCGGAGTATCCACGATCTGGGAATCGGGCAGTGCTGCTGCTTGAAAGGGCATACCACCCGCGTGTACGAAACGCTGTCTTCCCATGACGTTTTCTGCAGCGTCGCGGACTGCGAGCCGTTCGGGCGCGCGGCCGTGGAAGCCCAGGCATGCGGGCTCCCGGTCGTTGCCGTGAATTCCGGGGGCATGAGTGAAGTCATAGCCGACGGGACCACGGGGGTGTTAATCGAGGAAGGCAACGAAGAGGCGTTCGTCGCCGCCATGGCCGGATTCGTCGAAGACACCGACCGCATTGCGGCCATGGGAGAGGAGGCTCGCAAGAGAGTGCAGGCACTGTTCGATGCGGAGGTGCAAGTTCCCGCGATCGTTGATTTCCTCCGAGCGGCAACCATCGATTGAGCTATAGATTGCGGGGACGGGTGGAACCCGGGCCCGGCCTGCTGCCTTTCAAGCGGCTGCAGCGTTCTCTTGTGCAGTGGATCCGTCAGGCCCTTCGGGCCGGCCCTGTCGGGGAGGGGCAGGAGACGACGCGGCGCTCTCGGTGGGAGAACTCCCGCGTGTAAGCTCCGAGAGCATAACCCACGAACCGTCTTTGAGCACTTCGCCGCGCTCGAGGTGCTCCCGCACGTCGCGTTCTTCGGCGAGCTTCCGTTGAAGCTCGACCCACGTGCCGTCCTCGGCCTGTACCAAGCCTCTGGCCAGACGTTCGCCGATCTTCTCCAACGCGTTCATCCGTCCTCCCCGCTCAGAAGAATGAAACACTGTCTCCCGCACCGGGGGGCTGGGCAGCTCCGGAGGAGGTCTCGGGAGGACTCGGTGACGACTGGTCCCCCGCGGCGACTCCCGTCGTTTCGGACTCGCTTCTTGCGTCGGCGGGTCGAAACGTTCGCCTGTTGGAGAACGCCTCCCGTGCGGCCCGCCGCCGATGTTTCAATGCCGCGATCTCCTCACGGGGAACCGGTACCGAGGGATACCGGGAATGAAACTGAACAAATTCGTCCATCGCCTTCTCGTATCGTCCCTGCTTGCTGTAGATCCGGGCGGAGAGAAGGAAAGGACCGATATCTCCACGACGCAGTTGCTTGAGCTGGGCCAGCTCCCGCAACGCTTCCCGCTCCTGACCGGCGTACAATTTCCCGATCGCCTGCGCAAGGCCGGAAACGTAGCGTGTGTCCAGGTTGGAATTCCTCACGTACAACGTTGCGAGCACGCCGATTCCCAGGATTGTCAGCACGTTGAGAATCAGCGTTGCCAGTATGAGGGGGCGCGAAGCCCGCGATCGCTTCGAGCGTCCCAACGAATCGAAAATGTCGTTCGCTTTGAGTTTCTGGAGCTGAATGACCGAATAGGCGCATTCGTTGGAATCGGGGAACTCCCGGACAATCTTCTCGTATATCTCCGTCGCCTCGTCGGCCCGTTCCTCCTCGTACTGCAGTCGATAGGCACGAGCGTAAAGTTCAAGAGGTGAGGAATCCATTATGACGGCCCCCGCGGAGCTAAAACTTCTTCTTCGTGTTTTTCAGCAGCGATTTGATCTGCTTGTCCGACATCGAACGGTTTCCTCCCGCCGGCGCCGGCGTGTAGCGTTCACAGATTAAATGCTCCTCACCACCGAACGACGCGGCCCCGGACGTTTGACCGCTGCGTTTCGACTTGAACTCCGGACACTTCTTCTTGAGCTTGCAGTTGAAACACGACTGTTTTCTTTGTCGACTGCTCCCGCCTGAGCCGTCCTGTCCCCGGGCTCCGCGGTCACGCTCGTAAGCACTGGCCAGGCTCCTGTTCTTCATGACAAAGCGCTCATGGTCTATGTCGAAATGACCGCCCATGTAAGCATTCTCCTTCGCTGAAAACGTGCCTGTACTGTAATAATAAATTAATATAATCCCCCGTTCAACCCTTACCTGCATGACGGGTTCGCCCAATCCCGTCCCATGGTGTATTTTCTGCGCTGATTTTGGCCGCCTCCGAACCTGAACTACCTGAAAGAAGGGCTCGTATGAGTCGTGTGACCGCGGTCGTACTGGGAGCGACCTCCTACACCGGCATTGAGCTGCTGCGCCTGCTGCGGTACCATCCGGGCGTGACCATTACCGCCGTTTCATCGCAGAGCTACGCCGGCAAACCGCTTCCCGAGGTTTTTCCCGCTATGCGGGACATCGTGGATCTGCCCCTCCTTTCTCCCGAAGATGCGCAGGGGGTGAAGGCGGACTGCGTGTTTTCGTGCCTTCCCCATGCGGTATCCGCGGGGATACTCTCTCCCTGGATCGACGCCGGCGCACGTGTGGTCGACCTGAGCGCCGATTTCCGGCTTACCGATGCCGAGTGCTACGCACAGTGGTACAAAACCGAACATCCCCGGCCATCCTTGCTCGACCGCGCCGTCTACGGCCTTCCGGAACACAATCGCGCCGCAATCATCGAGACGCAGATCGTTGCCAATCCGGGATGCTATCCCACCAGCATCCTTCTGCCGCTCATTCCTCTGCTCAACGCACAGGCCGTCGATCTCCGCGCCCCGATTATCGCGGATTCCAAATCGGGCGTCAGCGGGGCGGGGCGGTCCCTCAAGCTTGTATCGCATTTCGTCGAAGCTCACGAAAACCTCTCCGCCTACGGTATCGGGAGAAAGCACCGGCACGTGTCGGAGATTGATCAGGAGTTGTCTTCGGCGGCCGGATCGCCGATGCGCATCACCTTCTCGCCGCATCTGGTTCCGCTCAACCGGGGGATCCTCTCCACGATTTATTTCCGTGCGCCGCGCGGGACCGAAGCCTGCCGCAGGCTGCTGCTGGATACGTACAAGAATGAACCGTTCGTGCGGGTCAACGGAGACGGTACTTTGCCGGCGGTCCGCAACGTAGCCCACACAAACTACTGCGATATCAGCGTGGCCGGCGACAGTGACGAGGGGCCGACCATCGCCGTGTGCGTCATCGACAACCTGCTCAAGGGCGCATCGGGCCAGGCGCTGCAGAATATGAATATCATGTTCGGCTTCGAGGAGACGACGGGCCTTCTGCGCTAGACCACATGTTCGGGGGTAGTTCCCTATGCCGACAGTATGTGTAAAAATCGGGGGCTCCGCAATCGACGGCCCGGAGCAGATGCTCCAGTGCGCCGAAAGCGTCGCTGCGCTGAGCCGGGAGGCGTTCCCGGTGGTTGTGCACGGCGGCGGCAAGGAAATCGGCCGAAGGCTGGCCATGACGGGCAAATCGTTCACGTTTGTCCAGGGGATGCGGGTTACCGATGAAGAGAGCCTGGCGGAGGTTCAGCGCGTGCTCTCCGGCGATGTCAACAAGCGGCTGGTCGGGGACCTTCTGGGACGAGGCGTCCGTGCGGCGGGTATCAGCGGAGTCGATGCGGGCCTGATCGAGGCCGAGAAAATGACCGTCGACGGCCGCGATATCGGGCTGGTAGGCAAAGTAGCCCGTGTCAACACCTCGATTCTTGACGTGCTGCGCGAAGCGGGAATCGTGGCGGTGGTGTCGCCCGTCTCCCGCGGCAGCGACGGCGCGATATACAATGTGAACGCCGACACGGCCGCCGAGGCAATTGCCGCGGCCATGAAGGCCGATCACCTCATTTTCCTCTCCAATGTGCCCGGAGTGATGATCGACGGGTCCGTGCGCGGAAATATCCCTCGCGACACTATCGAGTCGCTCATTGCCGACGGGAGCGTGGGCGGGGGAATGGTACCGAAGCTGCTCTCGGCCCGACGGGCACTGCACAACGGCGTAGCACGTGTGCATATCACCGGCGGGTTGGACCCCGACACCCTGACCGCCGAACTGAATCCCGATACCTCGCGCGGAACAATCATCTGCTGATCCGCCCGATCGATTCCTCCCGCTACACCAACCAGCCCTTTGAGTACGCTTTTTCGACCGGAGAGCGTATTCCCGCCGAGCCGAGTCATCGCCGGGAATACTTTCCCGGCGTCCCCCGCCAACCGTAACCGTCGACCCGGCAACGGGTTGCGCACGGGTGCAGTAGCTGCTCCCCGGACAAGCCGTGCGGTTGTTCCCGGAGTCGCGGAGCGTTTCCCACTGCCGCCATTGTTGTAAGCAACACCATTTCAAAGCATTACGATTTTGGCAAGGATTTTGATAGGGTTTTCTCCAGGCAACGAAAGCCACTGGAACTGACCCTGTCGAAAGGAGGCGTCCGATGAGAATCATTGCCGCTATCGCACCCGTGGCGATTATGGTGTTGAGTGGATGCGTCATGCGTCACGAGCGAGTCTACGGTCCCGACTGTCCCCAGACGACCGTAGAGTATGAAGTCTACGAGGAGGAGTGCGTGGAACCGTACGTGGACACCTGGCTCCCCCTCTCGTTTAGGCTGAAAGAGCTTATCGAGCCGTACGCCGACGGGTTCTTCTCTCCGGAAGTCAACCGTTACAGCGACTTCCTCTACTACGGCGATCACCCACGCAACTCCTTCGACAATGCACCATGCTATGTCCGGGCGGACTTCAATGGAGACTATGTCGACGACCACGCGTTCCTGGTCTCCGCCGAAGATCTCTACGGTGACTACTGGTCCCTGACCACGAGAATGATCGTGGTGCTCTCCACGCGCGTGGGCCCCGATGTGCTGTTTGCCGAAGATCTGGGCACAATCGAGGCCGACTACGAGTTCCCCATCGAAGAATACTGGTCGATCTGCGTTCTTCCCGAAGGCACACACACGTACGTCACCACCGACGGTGTCAACGAGGTCGAGGAGACGGTGGTGCTTGAAAACGATGCGTTCCTCATGACGTTCCTGGAAACGGGTGAACAGGACCTGTTCTACGCGGAGGACGGCGAGCTGTACTACATGAGCTGGAACCCCGCGTCACTTGCCAAGAAGCGCACCACCGGCGGCAAGGCGGACCGGGTCGATGTAAAGTGGCGGGAAAAGCTCCAGCGCAAGGTGCCGGGGAGGTGAAGGACAAAGTACAGATTTCAAAGGGCAAGAATCTGAGGGCTGAAAGACGGAGGTGCAGAGGGCAGAGGTTTACTATGTTTAGGTTGTTGAAGTCGACGGGGGGTTGACGTTGGAAGTCACTGGGAGTTGACAGTGGGGTGTGAAAAAGGCTACCTTCTTTCAGTTATCGTCCTCACATAGTCGTGGGGCAGAAGGCAGCGAACGGGGGCTGGAGTTCAGTAGTCGTGGCGCAAACACGGTCGGGGACGACCGTGCCACACAAGGTGTCAGAGAAACAGAGAATCAGAAGGCAGACGGCAGAGGGCAAAAGGCAGCGAGCGGGGGCTGGAGTTCAGTAGTCATGGTGCAAACACGGTCGGGGACGACCGTGCCACACAAGGTGTCAGAGAATCAGAGGGGCAGCGAGCAGTAGTGAGAGTTGTCCATTACGTGGCATCCGGGACCAGCATCCAGACCCCACAAACTTTATAACCTTGGCTTGCTACTCTCAGTCCGCATTCCCTGTGCTGAGCACGGTCGAAGCACGCATTCCTCATTCCGCGCTCGGTGAGTCCCGCTGTGCGGGACGAATAATCGCCAAGCGCCGTAGGTGCGGCATGGTCTTCGGTGAGGTCCCGCTTCGCCCCACGCCCTTACTACCAACAAGTGCCAATTCGAAATCCGCAATCCGAGATCAGCAATCCGCAATCGGTACGTCCGCAATCTCAAGAATGTGCTATTTTTCTCGGCGTGCTGAATCAATCTCCCGGAAGGTCTATCGCACATGTCGCGCAGCCACGCCCTGATTGAAAACCTCCCCTCCCTCACCATGCCGGCGACCCGCCGAGCTGTCTCGGCGGGCATATCCCTTCGTATCGTGCCATGACTGTCGCCGCGATTGTTCTTCTTTCACTGCTTCATGCGGGGTCGGCCGTGTTGATGGCATTCTCCGGCCCCGCTTACGAACATCTTTGCTCGTTCCTGGGCGCCTACGCCCTCTGTTTCGCGACCATGCTCGGGCTGTGGCGCCTGCTGCCGGCGAAACGCCGGTCCGTGGTGCTGATCTGCGCACTGGGCCTGACCGCACGCGCGGTTATGCTCCCCTGCGCACCGTCCGACGATCTCAGCCGCTACCGGTGGGAAGGACTTATACAGAAGCACGGTTTCAACCCTTACGACACGCCTCCGGACGCGCCTGAGCTTGCCGATCTGCGGACGGAATACTGGTCTGAAATCAATCATAAGGAAATACCGACAATCTACGGGCCTTCGGCCCAACTCCTGTTCCGGGGACTTTCCGCGATCGCCGACTCCGCCTTCACCTTCAAGATTGCTTTCGTGCTCTTCGACCTGGCAACGGCCGTGGTGCTCATTCTTATTGCCGCCCATTTCAGTCTTGCCGCGCACCATCTTGCCCTCTATCTGCTCAACCCCCTGGTAGTGGTCTTTATCGCCGGAGAGGGGCACATGGAGAGCATGTACGTTTTTTTTGTGGTCGCTGCCGTGTGGGGCGCGGCGCGGGGTCGGGAGAGGCTGCTTTTTTCCGCTCTGGGCACGGCGGTGACGGCCAAGATCACCCCCCTTGTCTTCCTCCCGTTCGTGGTGCACCGCGGTGCGCTTCGTGCAGCACTCGCTTTCTTCACCCCCATGATTCTTTGGCTGCTGTTCTGGAGCGCGGAAGTACTTCCGTGGAGCGTTCCGTTTCGCTTCGCCACCGAGTTTCACTACAACGGCCCGGTATTTTCGCTCTTTGCGCTGATCTTCGACCCCGCCAACGCCACGCTCCTCAGCTTTCTCACGGCAGCCGCGGCACTGACGGGCGTATTTTTCCTCACCCCCGACAGAATCCGGGCGATGTTTCTTGCATCGTGCGTCTTCCTCCTGTGCACGCCCACGCTGCACCCCTGGTACCTGCTGCTGATCACCCCGTTTCTCGCTGTCTATCGCCCTCCCGCCTGGATAGTCCTGCACCTGAGCATCGCGGCGACGTTTGTGGTAACCGCCCGCTATGCCGAGACGCATATCTGGCGGGAGTCCGGGATGGTCCTGGCAATCGAATTCGTACCCTTCGTTGCGGCGGCCCTGTGGTCGATATGCCGGGAGGGACGGAGCGATCCAGGGAGCTACGCGCAACCGCGTGATGTCTCGGTGGTTGTGCCCACGTTCAACGAACGATTAGCGATCGAGTCCTGTCTGGAGTCGGTTGCGCGGCAGAGCCGGACACCGCGTGAGGTCGTGGTCGCCGACGGCGGCTCGGACGACGGCACGGTGGAATACGTGAAATCGCAGCCCACCGTGAAGCTGGTACGATGCGGTGCGGGACGGGGAGTGCAGATCCGGGCGGCGATGGAGCATGTGCAGTCGGATGTGGTACTGGTGGTGCATGCCGACGCGCAGTTGGAACGGGACGCCCTCGCGCGGGTCCGCGATTCGCTGATACGGCATCCCGACGCCGCGGGCGGAGCCCTGGGCGCAGCATTTCACGACCGGCGGATCACCTACCGGTTCATCGAACTGCTCAACAACCTGCGCGCACGTCTTGCCGGCATCTCTTTCGGCGATCAGGGTCAGTTTTTCAGAACAGAAGCGCTGCCCGAGGGCTTCCCCGACTACGTGCTCATGGAAGACGTCGAGCTGGCGTTTCGCATGAAACAGGCCGGAACAACGCTGTTTCTCGGCGGGGGGGTACGAAGCTCGGTGCGCCGATGGGAGCGGAAAGTGTTCGCGAAGAATTTCGTTCGAGTGGTCCACCTGACCGCTCTGTTTGTCGTGATGCGGAGGGTCGGGCTGGTGCGGGATCAATGTCGATCGTTTTACCGGCGGTACTACGGTCGAGAAGCGCCCCTCGCCGGCAGGCATGAACGCAACGCTTGACAACGCGGATATTTGCGCAGACGACGGCTGCCGGTTCAAGCCACTGAAAAAACGACCGGGGGCGCCGCCACCGCAGCTTCATCCCCAGTCGTCGCGGCGTTTCCTCATCCTACTTGGATACGGAAACCTCATACCACGGTGTTGGATTCACCGGGCACCGATACCGAACACCGTTCTCTCCCACTTCGACTTCGAAATCTTTCGTCGTCCCCTGCTTGACCATCCCCTTGGCCAGGGGCTCCTGTGTCTTGGTATCCTGAATCTGAAAGCCAACCGGTTTCCCGGCCTTGTTGGTGACATGGAAGACATAGGTACCGGGCTTCATGTTCGCCAGGGTTTCCTTTGCCGCGAGATCCACAACGGTGCGTAGAATCCTTCCAGAGCCGCATTGAATCGTCGCGCGACCGTCGAGGAAGCGCCAAGTGAAAGCCCGACAATGAAGCCCCGGGTGCTCAACACCGTCGTATCCCGAAAACCGTCAAGCACCGCATCAACCTCGAAACGAGGCATGAGGTATGCGGTGGCCACGGAAAG
>CAZNDN010000032.1:0-33007 GCA_964571815.1 uncultured Fibrobacterota bacterium
CGGAGGAGAACCGGAAGGTTCGATCAGGCCGCGTGCCGCAGTGCCTCCTCAAGCCGCACCGCAACCACGGCGGATACGGCCGCTTCCTGCTGCGTGACCCCGTAGAGCACGTCGGCCGCCTCCATGGTGCGCTTGTTGTGGGTAACGATAATAAACTGTGTCTGTTCGCAGAAGTCCCTGACTACGCGCACGAACCTCTCTATGTTGGCATCGTCCAACGGCGCGTCAAGCTCATCCAGAATACAGTAGGCCGACGGTTTCACCATATAGAGCGCAAAGAGCAGCGATATGGCCGTCATCGCACGCTCTCCTCCCGAGAGTAGCGACACCCCTCTCATTTTCTTGCCGCCGGGCCGGGCGTTGATACCGATCGTGGCCTCGAGCGGGTCCACCCCTTCCTCCAGAGTCAAGTGGGCCTCGCCTCCCTCAAAAAGTCCGGTGAACATACGGGCAAAATTCCCCTTCACTATTTCGAACGTCTCCAGAAATTTTGCCCGTGCCTCCTTATTCAACTTCTTGATAGCCCTGTCAACGTCGTTGCAGGCCTTTTCCAGGTCGTCACGTTGTGCGGTCAGAGCCTCCAGTTCCTTGTTCTTCGCTTCGTACTCCTCGGGCGCCGCCATGTTGACTTCACCGGAAAGGCGATTCAGCCTCTCCTTGTACATGCGTATTGAGTTTTCCACTTCCCGATCTTCCTCTTCGACCACGGGCAGCTCATCGGGAGGTGAGGTAAGATCGATACGATACGCCTCGAAAATCTTCTCGCGAATGCTCCGCATCTGCTCTTCGGCCCGCGTCTGTTCGTTGCGCAGCGAGAAGAGCCTTCCGGACAAGGATTCAGACTGACGCTGGTCTTCCCTGACTTTCGTGCGTATTCGTTCCATTTCGGCCAGAAGTGTGTTGTATTCCTCACGAATCGCGGCATGTTCCCGCTGAAGTTCCTCACGCCCCTTTTTCAGTTCTTCAAGCGACTCCCGTGCATCGGCGATACGCAACTGCAACTCGTCGATACGAGCGGTGGTCCGGTGTTTCTCTTCGAGCCCCCCTTTGTTCTTCTCTCCAAGTTGCGCAACCTCCCTCGAGAGGTTCTCCAGGTCGGTGGTTCCCTGGTTGATCTTATGTTCGTCACCCTGGATACGCAACTGGGCATTCGTTACGTTTTGGGCAAGTTCCGCCCGTTGCTGCTCCATCGAGGCTACCGCCTCCTTTGCCCGCGCCAAAGCCTCGTCAAGCTCCTCCCCGCGATTGGTCAGGACCGTCAGGTGCTCTTCGGCCTCTTTCACCTGCTGCTCCAGATTCTCGATCTCGCGCGAGGTATCGCCGAGATTCCGGCGAACCTGACGTTCTCTCTCCCCGACCGACTCCATCTGGTTCTGATAGTGGAGAATATGCGTCTCGTGTTCCTGTCGGCGTCGTTGTCCGGCGCTCAGCCGTGAATTCACTTCGGAGAGTGCAACTTTTGCCTCGTCGCGGGTGATAATGCAGTTTTCCTTGTCGTTGACTACCTCCCGGTACTGTCGGCCGAAGGTTTCAATTTCCTTCGGCAGGCTGTCGAGGCGTTGTTTGCGGGTAAGGATCCCCGGACGAGACTCTCCGGAACGACCGGCAATCACGCTGCCATTCGGCAAACACGTCACTCCGTCGGGCGAAGCGTATATGGTGCCGTTGCGAGACATTGCGGAGAGTTCCATCGCTTCGCGGGCCGAGCGGCAGATGACCACATTGCCGAAGAGGTGGTCCATCACCGTCTTGTAGGAATCGTCGCAGTCGACCGCATCGCGCAACAGGCTGGTACCCTCTCCGACTTCCTCGACCGGGTGAGCCTGCTTGCGGCTGAGCCGCTCCAGTGAAAGCAATCGCGCACATCCGGTTTCCTGTTCCTGCAGAAACCTCATTGCACCCAGCAAGGCCTCGTCGGTATCGAACACCACGGTCTGTATCTCCTGAGCCATCACGCGCTCAGCCACCGAAGTTGCTTCGCTACTCTCAATTTGTACCAGGTCGGCTACCGCCCCCAGCTTCCCTCGCCCATCATGGGCAAGCAGCGCCTTGACACCGCTTTCGTATCCCTCGCGTTCCTCATCCAGCCCCCGGAGGAAATCCAACTGGGAACGACAGGCGTCTATCCGGGCTTCGAGCTGCTTTTCGCGCTCGACCAACTCATGGTACCGACCGTCCTCTTTCTCGATTCGCTCCACAAGCTTTTCCCGCGACTTGATAAGATTCTCACATTCCGCGTCCACGTCCTGGAGCTGCCTGCGGCATTCATCCACGTGTTCCCGGCACTCCGTGTGCTGAACCTCAAGCCGGGCAAGCTCCCGTTCGTCGCGGTCGCGTGATTCCAGTGCGGAGCGAAGGGTATGCTGCAGCCCGGCAATACTGTTTTTCCGATCTCCCACGGCATTGCTGTGATCGAGACGCTCCTGAGAAATACGGTCGGCATCAGACCGGCGAGCCTGGAGGTTCTGGTCGAAGGTCGCGAGTTCATCCTGGACTTTCACCAGCATTTCGCGGTGACGATCCAGTTGGGACTGTGCCTCCACGAGCCCCTCCTCGATTTTCAAACGAAGCTCCTGTTTGCGCTGGATCTCCTCTCCACGGTGCCGGGCCTCCTGGTCGAGCCGATCGATGTTCTCCAGAAGGTGCTTTCGCGTTTCTTCGGACAGCGATATTTCCTTGTCGATCCCGACGATTTTCTCCTGTGCCCGGGCAACTCGCCCGCCGGCCTCCTGCAGGGCTTCCTCCTTTTTCACCATATCGAGGTTGCGTTTCTGTAAATCCGACTCGGCCGTCGAGATTCCGGCCTTGAGCGTCTCGAGCGAGGTTTCGATTTCTTCCACCCCGGCCCCCCGTTGTTTCACCGCCTCGTCAAGTTCGCGGAAATGTCGCCTCTCGTATCCCACCTCCAGTCTCTTGAGTTCATCGTGCCACGTCCGGTATTTCTTCGCCTTCCCCACCTGTCTGGCCAGCACCCGGACGTCGTGCGTCTTCGCCTGCACCTTATCGTTGATACGAAACAGGTCCTGACGGGTGTACTCAAGCTTGCGAAGGCTTTCCTTGCGACGCCGCTTGTACTTCCCGATCCCCGCCGCTTCTTCGAACAGTATCCGCCGCTCTTCGGCCTTATCGCTGAGAATGCTGTCTATCATGTGGTTTTCTATAGTAGTATAGGCGTTGGAGCCGATACCGGTATCGACGAACAAGCCTTGAATATCCCGCAAACGACACGGAACCTTGTTGAGACGATACTCGCTTTCGCCGCTGCGATAGAGCCTGCGGGTCACGGCAACTTCGCTGTACTCAATGGGAAGTACCCCTCTGGTGTTCTCAATGACTATCGTCACTTCGGCCATGTTCAAAGGCTGTCTCTGCAGGGTTCCGGAAAAGATCACATCCTGCATGCTGGTGCTGCGCAGGGCCGATGCTTTCTGTTCGCCGAACACCCACCTGATCGCATCCACCACGTTGCTCTTGCCGCAACCGTTGGGGCCGACGACGGCGGTAATCCCCTCCCCGAACTCAATATTCACTTTGTCGGCGAACGACTTGAACCCGAACATCCTCAGTTTGCGCAGAACCATGAAGGCAACTCCTTCTTCTCGCCGAAAGGTCTAACACTACAGGTAGATTATCAGGACACTTGAAGATACAATATATTGGGCTTAATGTCAAGATCGAATATTCGCGGAGGCTACGGGGTCCCGACACCCTCCGAAAACCGCTTGCCGTTGGGGGCGCCGAGATGGTATACTATCAATTGCGGCGGGACGGCAAGCGTGCCGGTCAGATGCGGCAAATATTATATTGGGAGTTCAAGGTTTGTGAGTTGAACGATAGGAAGACGTGTTTTCTCACCATTGGAAAGAGGTACCGCTTCTCATTCCGGCCGCCGCGGTTGCAGTCTTCTCCGGTCGACCCGCCTCATGTGACGGTCTCCCTTCAGCAAAGATACGCGAGAGCATAATTTGTTGCCCGTTGGATTCTGTAACGCTTGATGGGTGGGCAAGTATTGACCCGGGAGGAGAGGTGGTGCAGTGGGTGTGGGATGTTGACGGGGACGGGAAGACCGACTATTCCTCGGACCGGGGTGAATACCGAATGACGGCGCCGCGTCGTCCGGGTTCGTACCGTGTGACCCTTCGGGTCCGCGACAACGACAACAACTTTTCGGCCCCGGACAGCGCCACGCTTCATGTGATGAACGGCCAACCGCAGGTTGATCCGGGTCGGGACATTACGGTCAAGGTAGGAACACGTGTGTTGTTCCGGCCCACCGTAACATCTCACTGCAGCACGATTCTGCGATATGAGTGGGATTTAGACGATGACGGGACATCGGAGTACTCTTCGCGCACCGACGGCAACACTTCGCAGATATATCATCGCGCGGGACGCTATCGCGCGCGGTTGAGAACGAGAGACTCTTTCGGCCGGGAGACGGGTGGGCTGCGTATCATCACGGTTTCCGGCCGGCACGAGGGCACGTAAGCGGGTTCCGGCGAGTGGGTGTGCCGGGAACACGGCGGGTATGTAGGCGGCATTTTGCTGCATTACGTAAAGGAGGACGGCTTCCTGAGATGCGCACGACGGCTGTTTCCGTCTCTTATTCACCGTTTGGCGGCGGATGGGAGAGGAATTCCGGCGAGGTGCAGGGGGTTGGATGTGTGACGGCGCGTCCTGCTCCGAGGGAAGCCGAGATTTCAGTTTCAACTTAACAGATGGGGGTTTGTGCGTTATGGCAGACCGAGAGACCGGAACCGTCAAGTGGTTCAACAATTCTCGCGGCTACGGATTTATCGGCCGTGAGGAGGGAGAAGACGTCTTCGTACATTTCAGATCGATCGAAGGCGACGGCTACCGCACTCTTGAACAGGGTCAGCAGGTAGAATTCACCGTAACCCAGGGCCAGAAGGGACTCCAGGCCGAGCAGGTTGTTGTGCTCTCCTGAGGTTACATTCATGTAAGGGCGTTTCGAGAAATCGGAAATCAATCTCGAGACGAAGAGTGGGTTAGCTCTTTCAACGGCGCCGGAGGTTCGGCGCCGTTTCTTTTTGGCTCGACGCACCGGAATCCGTCTTCGACCGCAAAGCTTCGTGCGGCTGCCCGCTCTCGCTGCCTTGCTTCCCGATCCGACTGCCGTAGTTGCCGAGGCGCCGGCTCAGGTGCAAAGGTTTTTCGGCATACGATATGCCGCCGCGGCAAAGGCGTCTTCTCCGTACCACGTTTCCCTCACCGCGTCACAGCTTGTCCATTTGACCACAGCGCATGTATTTTCTTGCCTGAGATCAGTACTGGGCGGGTATCACAACCATTGGATCGTTCTCCCTATGGCGAAGAAAAAGGCCTCTGTCGAATACGACGAAAGCAAAGTCAAGACTCTCAGCTCCCTGGAGCACATCCGTCTCCGAACCGGCATGTATATCGGGCGACTGGGCAACGGAGACAATCCCGACGACGGCATCTACGTCCTGCTCAAGGAGGTAATCGACAATTCGGTCGATGAGTATATCATGGGCCACGGCAAGAAGATCGAGATCGGACTCGACGAAGACGTCGTGACGGTGCGGGACTATGGCCGCGGCATACCGCTGGGCAAGGTGATCGAATGCGTTTCGGTGATCAACACCGGGGCGAAGTACAACGACGATGTTTTTCAGTTCAGTGTTGGACTCAACGGCGTCGGAACCAAGGCGGTCAATGCGCTGTCGTCCCATTTCAGGGTCGCTTCGTTCCGCAAGGGCGACTGCTTTGAAGCGGTGTTTTCGCGGGGCGAACTCAAGAAGAAGGGCAAGAGCAAGAAGTCATCTCAAGCCGATGGGACCTATATCGAATTCGTTCCCGACCCCGAGATTTTCGGCGAGTTCGCTTACAATTTCGAGTACATTGAGCACCGCCTCTGGAACTACGCGTATTTGAACAGCGGCCTGAAGCTCATTTTCAACAAGCAGAAATTCGAATCGAAGAACGGGCTTCTGGACCTGCTTGCCGCCGAGGTCGGCGACAGCGCCCAGTACGATATTGCTCACTTCGGAAGCCGATTCCTGGAGTTTGCCTTCACGCATACGTCGAACTACGGCGAGACCTACTTTTCATTCGTAAACGGACAGTATACCGCCGACGGCGGCACGCACCAGAGCGCCTTTCGGGAAGGTCTCCTGAAGGGGGTGAATGAGTTTTTCAAGAAGAATTTCAACGGTGTGGACGTTCGGGAAGGGGTGGCAGGAGCAGTGGCGGTCAAACTCAAGTCGCCGATTTTCGAATCCCAGACGAAGAACAAGCTGGGCAACACCGAAGTGAGGGGCTGGATCGTATCCGAAGTCAAATCGGCGGTGGTCGATTTTCTCCACAAGCACACCGAGGCAAGCCGTAAACTGGAAGCGAAGATCGTCCAGAACGAGAAGCTGCGCAAGGAACTCAATACCGTCAAGAAAGAGGCCAGGGAGGCGGCGCGCAAAATCGAGGTCAAGATCCCGAATCTGCGTGACTGCAAGCGGCATCTGGGGGACAAGAAACGCGGCGAGGAGTCGACCATTTTTCTCACCGAGGGTCAATCTGCGTCTGGTTCCATGGTCTCGGCCCGCGACGTGATGACCCAGGCAATCTTCTCGCTCAAGGGCAAGCCGCAGAACGTCTTCGCGAAAAGTAAGGCGGCAATTTACAAGAACGAAGAGTTGTACAACATGATGATGGCGTTGGGGATCGAAGGAGACCTTGAAAACCTGCGCTACAACCGGGTCGTGATCGCCACCGACGCCGACGTGGACGGGTTTCACATCAGGAACCTTCTGCTGACGTTCTTTCTCAACTATTTCGAGGAACTGGTCATAGCGGGTCATGTGTATATCCTGGAGACCCCGCTTTTCAGGGTACGCAACAAGAAAGAGACCCGGTACTGTTACAGCGCCGGGGAGCGTGACGCCGCGATGCAGGAGTTGTCGCATCCGGAGGTAACCCGCTTCAAGGGGCTTGGAGAAATATCGCCGAAAGAGTTCGGGCAGTTTATCCGCGAGGACATGCGCCTGCTGGAAGTCAACATGCGATCGATGAAAACGATTCGTAACACGCTCGAATTCTACATGGGGAAGAACACGCCCGAGCGGCGCGAATATATCATGGAGAACCTCGTCTAATGGCCTACGTCAACAAACTGTTCAACACGAATTTCCTGGAGTACGCTTCGTACGTAATCAAGGACCGGGCGATACCGCATATCAACGACGGTTTGAAGCCGGTCCAGCGGAGGATCCTTCATTCCCTGAACGAGATCGACGACGGGAAGTTTCACAAGGTGGCCAATGTCGTAGGCCACTCCATGCGCTACCATCCTCACGGTGACGCATCGATCGGCGCCGCACTGGTGTACCTTGCCAACAAGGAGTTGTTCATAGACAAGCAGGGCAACTTCGGCAACATCCTCACCGGCGACGATGCATCGGCGGCCCGCTATATCGAGTGTCGCCTCTCTCCCCTGGCCCGTGAAGTGCTGTTCAATCCCGAAATTACCGAATACGAGCCGTCGTACGACGGCAGGAACAGGGAACCGGTAACCCTGCCGGCCAAGGTTCCGGTGCTCCTGGCGCAGGGGGCCGAAGGTATCGCGGTGGGAATGTCCACGAGGATACTTCCGCATAATATGATCGAGCTGTTGGAGGCTCAGATCGCCTATCTCAACGATGAGCAGCACCTGGTGTTTCCCGATTTTCTCTGCGGGGGACTGGCGGATGTGTCGGAGTACAGGGACGGCAACGGCAAGATTCTGGTCAGGGCGAAGCTTGACCTGAAAGACCCCAAGCGAATCGTAATCAGGGAAGTTCCGTTCGGTACCACGACCCAGAGTCTCATAGCCTCCATCGAGGATGCATCGCGGAAAAACAAGCTCAAGATCGCCGGGATCAGCGATTTTACCGCCGAGGAGGTGGAGATCGAAGTGCGGCTCGCCCGGGGGGTACACGCCCGGGACACGGTCGACGCTCTCTATGCATTCACCGAATGCGAATCGTCGGTGGCCGTCAACTGCGTAGTGATCGTCGAGGACAAGCCCCGGGTCATGACCGTCAGTGAGGTCATCCGCTACAACGCGGAACGGCTCGTTGAGACACTCAAGGCCGAACTGAAACTCCAGCAGGGCAAGCTCACCGACAAGCTCCACGCGAAGACGCTTGAGCAGATTTTCATCGAAAATCGTATCTACAAGCGGATCGAGGAGAAAACCACGGCCGAGGCGGTGGTCAAGGCGGTCCGGGACGGGTTCAAGCCGTTCAAATCACGGATCAAGCGCGACGTAACCAGGGAGGATATCGAGACCCTGTTGAAAATCCCGATCCGTCGCATATCGGCCTACGATATCAACCGTGCGCAGGAAGAAATGCGGGAGATCAAGCTGCGGCTGAAACAGATCAAGGACCACCTTGCGGACATCCGCGGATATACGCGCGGTTTCCTCGAGGACCTTGTCAATCGCTACCGTGACCACTACCCCCGCCGCACCGAGCTGGTTTCCTTCGAGCAGGTGGATGTGAAGGAAGCGGCACAGCGCAACATGAAGCTGCGGTACGACAAGGAGACGGGATACCTGGGTTACGAAGTCAACGGGAACGTGCTCTTCGACGTTTCGGCCTACGACAGGATCCTGGTAATCAGAAAAAGCGGCGCCTATTCGGTAATTGATGTGCCGGATAAAATGTTCGTGGACAAAGGTATGCTGTATTGCGGGTTTGCCGACAAGGAGACCACTGCGAACACCGTATTCAGCGTTGTATACAAAACACCGAAGGGCGTTCCCTACCTGAAGCGGTGCAAGATCGAGCGCTTCATCCTCAACCGGGGATATTCCATTATTCCGGAGGGTTGCACACCGGTCAAACTGATTACCGATTCATCCCAGAACCTCATCGTTGAATACAAGCCCAAGCCCCGCGTGCGCGTGCTTCAGGAGGAGTTTTTCGTCGACGAATTCCTGGTCAAGGGGGTCAAGGCGGCGGGTGTCCGACTGGCAAACCGTGAACTGAAGAGCGCGAAATTCGTCAAGAGCGGCGGTAATTCCTGAGTATCGCGCGAGGCCGCGTTTCAGGCCTCCGCTCCGGCTTTCAACTCTGCCTGTGCATCGACTACTTCCCGGTTGACTTTTGACATTGCCTCATCCATCCGCGCGGAAATCTCGGGATCGGGCAGGCGGTCGCGGAGCGTGCGAAGCAACTGGACGGTCATCCGGAGAACTCGTACCATATCTCCTTCCGGAGGTCCGAAGGCTTCGAGTTCCTTGAGCGTGCAGCCGTTGGTCCAGGCATAAATCGGGGCGGCAAGAGAGAATTCCATTTCGCGAATCGGCGATGCGATGCCGTGCTTGATCTCTTTTCGCCGAAGCCGGCTGATGACTTTCTCGGCATCGAAGCGAAGACGTACGTTGGCGGGGGTAACGACTCGGCGGTTGGCCCGGGACTCTTCGGTTACCAGCGCTCCCAGTACTACGGGAAGCTGTTCTACGGTGCATTCGTCGAAGCTCCTGGAGAAGTAGAGTTCCGCCGCCTGTATTTCGTAGCCGTTCACGGCTGCCGCAAGCCGGCCCTTGTCGGTCAGTTCGGTGCCGTGAAGAAAGCCGGCGGACTGAAGAAAGCCCAGGCGGTTGCGAATCTGAGCTTCCTCGCGCCGATACGACTTGCTGATTCCGAAACTCCCCTTTTCGTAGTTGCGGAAGCTCTTGCGGAACAGCCCCATCGCTTCCTCGCCGAAACGGCTGTAGAGGGTAAGAAGTGTTGCATACGAAGCGGCAAAGCGGCTCTTGATACGCTCGTTCTTTCCGTACAGGATTCGCTCGACATGCCGGGGGTCGGCCGCTTCCGGCACCACCTGGGCGTACACGTATCCGACTTCATCCATACCCCTTCTCCCGGCCCGGCCCGCCATCTGGTTGTACTCGCGGGTCATGAGATAGACAAAGTCAACGCCGTCGAACTTCTCCAGCTCGTCGAAAATAACCGAGCAGGCCGGCATATTGACCCCCAGAGCGAATGTCGACGTGCAGAACAGCAGCCTGATCAACCCTTCGGTGAACAGCCGCTCCACAAGCTCCTTGGCCGCCGGGAGTATTCCCGCGTGATGATAGGCGCACCCGTTTTCCCACATCCTCCTCATTGACTGGAGCCGGTCGTAGTCTTCGAGGCGGTATTGTTTCACCAGTTGGTCCACCAGTTCCCGTACCCGTTGCCGGCGTTCGGAATCAAGGAGGTTGGCGCGCGCATGCCGCGCGGCGTTTCTTTCGCAGGCGCGGCGATTGAAGCAGAAGTAGAGGATGGGTGCGCGGTCTTCGCCAAGCACGTGGGACACGACTTTCAGCGACGAAGGGCGTTGACGCTGAAAGCGGCGTCGTTGAACCGGGTTTCGCCGATACTTTTTCCGAACCCCCTTCAGCGTCATCGATCCGTATTTTGCGCTGAACAGGAAGTGCTTCAGAGGAACGGGACGATGGTATTCCTCGATAACCGCCAACGGCCTCGCCCGCACGTGCTCCATCCAGGCGGCAAGTTCTCTGATATTGGGTACCGTTGCACTCAGGCACATGAATCGAATAGTGTGTGGGGCGAGAATGATGCTCTCTTCCCAGACGGTGCCCCGTTCCGGGTCGTCCAGGTAATGGATTTCGTCGAACACGGTGTAGAAAACGTTGTCGAGCCGGGAAGAATCTTCAAGGATGAGGTTGCGAAAAATCTCGGTGGTCATTATGAGAAGCCGGCCGTCGGGATTCATGGTAACGTCGCCGGTGTGGATCCCCACCGTCTCTTCACCGAAGCGCTTGCGGAAATCGCGATACTTCTGATTGGAGAGCGCCTTGATCGGCGCCGTATAAATGACGCGCATTCCTTTGCGCAACGATTCTTCGACGGCGTACTCGGCAATCAGGGTTTTCCCGCATCCGGTGGGAGCGGCAACAATAAGCGACTCTTCACGGTCTATTGCGCCGACCGCCTGCCGCTGAAATCCGTCGAGTGTGTAGCCAAGATACTGCACGTGGAAACCGATGTGGGAATACACTCGCCAACTGTGGAGAATTTCGGACTGTCCCGTTGCGGGTATGTAAAACTATATTATTGCCGTGCGTGGAAGAAATCCGACACCCGCGGAGTTGCATCCTCATCTCGGCGGCCGCATGCATGGAGGAGCGGTCGCGGCGGTGGCGGTGGCCGGCTTCGCGGCGGCGCTGCTTGCACCTCGTCTGTTTGCCGGCATGTTGGAGGGTCCCGAGGGCACTCGATGGGTCGGGGCCGCGGTTGCCTGGGTCGGTGGGATGGCCACCCTGTGGGTGTCCGTCTATCCACTCCTGCACCGGCGGTTCGGCGCACACGAACCGGCCCTGGCAGCCGGTGTAATTCTGTTGTTTGCGGGCCTTATTCTCTTCGTTGTGTCGCAGAGGCTTACTTCGGGACTGCGTTTTCTTGAGCCCTACAACGCCGCCATGATTGCCCGGGCCGCGCGGTTTGAAAACCTTTACGCAGACCCTTCAAGCCATCCAGCCGGCGCTATCTACGGGCCCCTTCTGTTTATTCTTTGTGCTCCGGCCGTCCGGCTGGGGCTCACCCCGGCCGTTGCCGGACGGTTGGTTTCCCTCGCCGGTGTGATCGGCACCTGTGCGTGCGTCTATGGATGCACTCGTCGCATGGGCGGCGGAGTCCGTCGCGCTCTGTGGGCCGTCGCCCTTTTCACGGCAACGTACGGAATTGCGGGCAAACTCTACGACACGGTTGCAGTGGACCCTTTGCTCATGGCGCTGCTTTCCTGTGCCCTGTACTTCTTTCTGGGCAACACCGAGCGCGACGACCTCCTTGCCCTGAGCGCTTCGGCGCTCGCCTGCCTGACAAAGCAGACCGCCGTGCTTGCTCTCTCCGTTGTGGTCGTGGGGGTACTGGTGCGGCGCCGCCGAGCCCGGACGTTCTTCCCGCTTGTGCTGCTTGTCGCCGCGTTCGGGGGGACGCTTCTCCTCTCCGGCGGAAGCGCCTGGGACTATCTTGTCCGCTACCCCCTCAACCACCCCTTCCGCGGGCTTCCGGGGGGACGTGTGCCGGTGAGGCTGCTCTTGCTGCAATTTCCTCTCCTGGTTGCGGCCCTGGCCGAATTCTCTCGGCGTCGTCACCCGCGGTTTCTGTGTTTCTTCGTCGCGGTATTCATCTCCTCCCTGCTCGGTCTGGTCAAGGCCGGCGGCTGGATCAACGCACTTTTTCCTTTCGAGCCTCTTCTGTGTGTCGCGGCCGCGCCGACTATGGCCCGGCGAAAGATACTTCTTGTGGGACAGCTCGTGCTCGGACTGTTCAATCCCCTTGCCGCGCTCTATCCGTGGAGCACCGTCCGGGACGTGGATCGAGCGGCAATTACGCTGGCACAATCGGTTGAAGGTGACGTGTGGTTTCCGGCGGCAACTCATCTCTACTATCGGCTCGACAAGCAGCCCTGGGACCACTTCGCGGCCGTTGACAATATCACCTGGGCCGGCCGTGAGCCTCCCGGACGGCTGGTAAATGCGCTTTCCAACCGGCGCTTCGATTTGATTATCCTCAAGACGGATGCCGAGAAGTTCCTCCGAGCGATGCACCCTGCACTCGTACAGGCACTTGACACGAATTACACCCGCCTTCTACGCGGCCGTCTCGTGGTGTACACCCCTGTGTACTACGACTCACTGGTTCCCGGAGACTATGCGTGATGGGGCCGGCAGCGTTTCTACGATGGCGTGCCCGCGGATTTCTTCGCCGGGCCGTGCGTCGTGTTCCCCGGCAATCGCCGGCAACGCCGCCCGCTCGTGTCCTGTGCCTTGTCTGCGGCGGGATCGGCGACCGCCTGACGACTCTGCCGGCGCTCCGCCTCCTCAAGCAGCGCTATCCCCTCATTCACCGGTGCGTTGTATGGATTGACGGGGAACTGGACGCTGTCGCCGGTGAATTCGAAGAAGTGCGCAGCGGAAAATGGAATGCCCTGCTTTCGGCGCTTCGTGCTCCGGACATGGTATTCGTTTCGATTCAGGGAGTTTTCAGCGTGTGGACGGAGATGTGTGCGCTCGCAAGCCGTGCTCCCATCCGAATCGGTCCGCGCAGCCCCGACTGCGCCCCGGGCACATCGGTCTACACCGACGAATACGTCTTCCGGCTCGATCGGCACGTCACGCGGGTCAACTACGATGCTGTCGGGGGCACGCACGGGGACCGGGAACCCGTGCCCTACCCGGTTTCCCCGGCTGCGTCGTCTTCTCCCGGCCCACCGGGATCGTCCAAACCGCTTGTGCTCCTGCACCCCGGTGTCGGCAAGGGGTATGCGATCAAGCAGTGGCCCCCGGATCGGTTCCGCAAACTGGCCGAAACCATCGTCTCATCGGGCGCATGCCGGGTGACGGTCTCGGCCGGGCCCGGCGAACGCGACCTCGCCGAATTCGTGGCGGGAGGCGCCCATGCTCACGTGCTTCAGGCAGGCTCCTCAACGGAGTTGTTTGCGAACGCGGCACAAGCCGATCTCGTCGTCGCCAACGACTCGGGACCGGCACATGCAGCCGCGGCGATCAACACCCCCCTCGTCGTGCTTTTCGGCCCCACGGATCCGCGAAGAGTTGCCCCCATAGGACCAATGTGCAGGATTCTGCGCGCAAAATGTTCGTGTTCACCGTGTTTTGACCACCTTCCGAGCTGCCGGCGCGACCGGGAGTGTATGCGCTCCCTGAGTGTGGACGACGTATTCAGAGGCGTAAGAGAAGCCCTGTCCTTGCCGTAAGGGTGACACCCGAGAATTATTAACCGCGGGCTCAACCCCGAAGCCTGCCGGCGCGACTGAGAGCCGCGGGGGCATCTCTAACACGCTTTAATTTCAACATTTTACACAACAGGATGGATTGCTGAGACACCCGCCCGTCAACTCGCCTCAGAGGCAGACATTTTCGGCCGAAAGTTGAAAGGGGAGAAAATTGCCTGCTTTTGTGGTATATTATACAGAGATCTTCATCCCGGGGGGTAGGGTCACTTGAATCGAGATTCTCTCATGTTTTTCCCAAAGGTCACGCTGTATGCTCCGCTTGCCCGAACGTCTCGCCGTATCTTCCATCGTTGGTCCGGCGCTGCTGTTTTCCCTCCTGTTTGTCGTTCCCTCTGCGGCGCTCGTGGAGGGGGATTTTTCTATTCCGCTGTTCGCCAATATTGTTGATGTAACCGGGGCTCCCTATTTCGCCGACTCGACGGGACGCGAGGATGCCACCGAGGCCATCAACCGCGCAATAACCGCGCACCGCGACCAGTGCTGGCAAATCTACCTTCCGGCGGGCACTTACCTGGTCTCCAATACGATCGGGGGCAGCGAGCAGGGTGGTGACGGGTACCGGTGGATTACGATCCGGGGCCAGGGACCGGGCAAGACCGTAATCAAGCTCAAGGACGGGTGCCCGGGATTTCAGGACGTTTCCGACCAGAAGGCCGTCGTTCGGCTCTATCACGGATTTCACAGCACCCACAGCAATCACATCCTTCACCTCACGATCAACACCGGCAAGAACAATCCAGGAGCCAACGGGCTCGCTTTTGCCTCGCACAACGGCGGCGGGGTTGAGAACGTCCATATCCTTACCGAAGACAACCAGGGTATCATCGGTCTTGATCTGGGATATACTTCTCCCGGCCCCCAGTTGGTAAATCATGTCAAAGTCACCGGGTTTGACCGCGGCATACACCTTGCGGGCGGGCAGTATTCGGCAACGTTCGACGATATCGTCCTGGAGGGACAACGGAGGTACGGGATTTACAATCTTGCGGTTCCCACCCAGATCCGCGGTTTGAAAAGCACCAATACATGCCAGGCAATCTATACCGGCGGAAGGCTGCTTGTCCTTGTCGATGCCGAACTTCGCGGCGGAGATCCCGCCCGTGATGCCGTCGTATCGGGTTCGATGATCTACGTTCGTGACCTGACCGTGGACGGTTACCGGCGATCGGTGTACGACTATGCCCGCCAGGTGTCAATCACCGACCGACACGTTGCGGAATACTGCTCGGATACGCTTTTCAAGCTCTTCCCCGCCGAAGACCGGTCGCTGCACCTCGATGTGCCGGAGACACCCGATCAGCCGTGGGGGGACCCCTCCTCGTGGGCGCGCGTAACCGACGCGGATGAAGTCCGGGAGGCGGTGGAACGCGGTGAAACAACGATCTTCTTCCCCGGTCACACCTCGTACAATCTGGGCACGGTCCGCATACACAACAAGATACGGCGAATCATGGGTTTTTCGGCCCATGTGGGAGGAACTCTTGTTTTCGACAACCCGGATCCCTCCGCGGTGGTGGTTGTGGACCAGCTCAACTCCTTCGACCTGCGCACCGAGGCCGCCAACCGGGTGGTGATGAAACGGTGCGTGCACACCAACGTCGAAACGACCCCCGCGGCCGGCGACCTGTTCATTGAAGATTTCTGCTGCGGCAGAATCCTGGTAAATCACTCGCGGGTCTTCGGCGTGCAGATCAACACCGAGGTACACCGGGAAACAAAAATTGTCAACAACGGCGGCCTTTTCCGGATCCTCGGCCTGAAGACCGAAGGGGAGAGTACGGTGTTGCACGGCAAGAACGGCGCCCGCTCCGAAATACTGGGCGGGCTCATCTATCCGGCCGACCCCACCATCGGACCGATGTATATCAACGAGAATTCCGACGTATCGATTCTGCAGAACCACGCGCAACTCCCTTACAAAACCTTCATCCGGGAGATTCGTAACGGTTACGCGACAGTGGACACCTTCCCTGAATTCGGGCAGATGGATGCGTACGTGACCAACTTCGATCTGGAATTCAACCCGATACGACACAACATGGGAAAGAGCAAGAAGAGTGTCGAAAGACTGCAATTGACGCGCGGGGATGTGGTGTTGAAGGGAATCCGGTCGGGGCCCTGCGTAATCCGCATGTACTCACCCGAGGGACGCCTTGTGAACCAGTGGGACGGTGTGCCCGAGGTCGACACGTGGAAGGCCGACCACGGGGGATGCGCCTCCAGGGTGTTCATTATAGAGATTACTCAGGATGGCGAAACCCTGCCGCTGAAACGAATTGCCTTTTGAGGAGCAGATTGCCCGCTGTCTCAGCCGGAGGGCGGCCGAAGAATCCAGCATTCACGCGGAGATGTCTTGTGTATCTGATAGATCGCTTCCACGTGTTGAAGGGACATCCCGACGGAAAGCGAAGGCACAGGGGGAGCGTGGATACTACAGTTTCTTGAACACGTCGAAGGGCACGATTTTCTGCTTCTTCATCTTCTCCCTGCTGGTTCGTGACGCCTTCTGCAGCTCTTTCTTTTCTTCACGCGTTAAAGATTCCATTCCGCTTTCGGACACCTTCTTGAGAATCGGGTCGATAACCTCCTCAAAGCGCCGCTCGCGCCGCAGATATTCCTCGGCTCTCCGGCGACGATGCTTCTCACTTCGAAGGTCTCGAACATGCTCCAGCAGAGCATTTGCCTGATTGTAATATTTCAGGTACACCAGCGCCACAACGATGCCGCCGAGATGGGTAAGGTGGGCCACGCCGCCCACACTCCCCATCGAGCCCCATAGTGAGATGAAACCTATGATGGCCACCGCCCATCGGGCCGGAACAGGGAAGATGAAGAACATGAGGATTCGGCGATCGGGGAAGTAGAAAGCGAAGGCGGTCAACACGCCCAGTACCGCCCCCGAAGCGCCGATGATGAGCGTGTTCCACATGATGACGCTGAACAGGCCCGAACAGATCCCGCACAGGAAGTAGAACGTCAAGAACCTTCGCTGCCCCCACCTGGCTTCGATTTCAACGCCGAACATCCACAAAGCGAGCATATTGAAAAGCAGGTGCCAGATCGTGACGGGGTCGTGAAGGAACATGTAGGTGACGATCCTCCACACGTGCGCCCGGGAGAATACCAGCGACGGTACCAGGCCGCCCCAGTTCACCATGGCCAATCGCAGGCCGGGGACGTTCTGCAGCACATAGACCGCAATATTTGCAATCAGCAGATACGTCACTGCCTTGCCCGCCCTGCCGTACCCGTGAAACATCATCGGTATCTACCGTCCTTTCCCGCGTCGAGTCTTCCGCCGAAAGAGTTGTTCCACCGACGCCGGCACAAATGAAGAAATATCTCCGCCCAGATGTGCAATCTGCTTGACCATGCTGGAGTTGAGGTACGTATACTTCTCGTTGGGCATGAGAAACACCGTCTCTGCATTTCGATTCATATTCCTGTTGGTGAAAGCCATCTGGAATTCGTACTCGAAATCCGAAATAGCGCGGAGACCGCGTATGATCGCCGAGGCCCGCGTCTCTCGCACGCAATCGGCTATGAGGCCGCTGTAGGTGATGACTTCGATTCGCTTGATGCCGCTGAGAGCTTCCCGGGCCATTCGGTGTCGCTCATCGAGGGAAAAGAAGGGGTTTTTTGCGGGGTTATCGGCAACGACGGCGTACACGTGCCGGAAGATGCCCGCGGCACGGCGCGCGATATCGATATGACCGTAGGTTATGGGATCGAACGTACCGGGGTAAATAGCAGTCGCCATACACGTAACCCTTCTGCCGGGGGCCTTCTCAGGAGTAAATCGGTTTCCTTCGGCCTGCGTTCGGGACAAGCCCCTTCGACGGGCTCGGGACAAGCCCTTCGGCAGGCTCAGGACAAGCGTGTCGAAGGGTTGACGTTCGAGCCCTGCGGTCTTCCACCCGGGACATCAGTCGGGCGACTCGTAGATCTCGATACGTGCTCCACCGTAGTCTCTTACTACCGAGGGATGCGGATCGCCGAGATGCCCGGCGGTCCTCCGACGTCGTTCAAAAATAAGTAATCCCCCCGGGGTGAGTCGTCGAAGCAGGGGTTTGATCAGTGCCGCAAGCTCGTCCAGCGCGTACGGCGGATCGTAGTAGATAAGATCATGGCGATCACGCCTGCGACGGACATAGGACCGAACGTCCACTGGAAGGACCCGGCATCGATCCTCTACTCCCAGCTCGCCGGCGTTTTCCCTGATCAAGCGCGCCCTTCGGCGGTCCGACTCCACAAACTCGACCCGGGCTGCTCCGCGGCTGAGCATCTCAAGCCCGAACACGCCGCTTCCCGCGCACACATCGGCAACCCTTGCCCCGGGTATCCTGTGGGAAACCATGGATGCAACCGCCTCGCGCACCTTTTGCTGCGTAGGCCGGAAACCGCTTTCCCCGGGGGCAACCCGCACGCATCTTCCGCCAAGTATCCCGGCGACGATGCGGAGTTTCATGTCGGGAAGCTCATTCGCGTGTCGTGATGAGGGCCTCCGCCCGTACGACAACGCTTTTGCCGGTGCCGGCGCGGATATCCAACCGCCGGAACGCGCACGGCACCCGCTGGTCGTAGAGCAGTTTCAGGAGTTCGACGAAATCGGCGAAGGTGCCTGTCAGAGTGAGGCGATAGGCGAATCGACGATAGCCGGCGACCTTGTCGGCCGAAATGCGGTCCGGTCCATCGGCAACAATCACGCCCGCTCCGCCCGCCAACTTCACCACCTTCCGCACGACTTCCTTCAGCCCCTCACGAAACGGGAGGAGTGAAGTGAGTGAAAGGTCAACGTATTCGTCCGTAAGATCCAGTCCCCACGAGGGAATACAGGAAAACGCGAATCGGTATCCCCCGCCCGTGTTGGATCGAATGAACGTGGACTGAGGAATCAGGGTTACCTTCTCCGATTTCAAGGATTTGAATACGTCCTCAACCGCGGCTCTGGAGGAAGCGAGACCGACGGCATAGAGGGTCTGAAAGTTCTCGATTTCAAGAGAACTCAGTCCGATTTCTTCGGGGACAACCCGCACGATCATATCGCAGGCATTCCTGGCGAAGAGAGCCTCGTAGTTGACCTTTTCGGCAAACGTGAGCTGATCGTAGGGAAGATTGAGATAGCCCTCGCGCTGAAGTTTGTCACGTTTCTCGTGCAGGTCTCGCACGACCTCTTCAACAATCCGCGGGCTTACCAGACTTGACGGCTCCCGGCCGACGGGCTTCAATTTCTCGTGCACCTCGCGGGGTCCACTCAGCGCTCGAAGCATCCAGACCGAGATCCCCCCGACAACCACGACCCCACCCACAACGGCGCCACCGATACGCAGGAGCTTTGGAGACACCGGAGCTCGACGTTTCGGTTTCTTCCGCGAAACACCCCTGAGAAGATTGATCCGTATCATAAGCCCGCGTCGATCCCCCCCCGCAGGGCCAACCCGGTGGCAACCGCCAGATGCGGGCCGTGCCTCACGAGATCATCTTCGGACATTTCGGCGCCGCAAGAGACGACGCGAAAAGGATGAAGCGTTTCCACCTGAGACAGCTCTTCGCACAATGAATGCACCAGTTGTCGATCGGCGAACAGTGCACCGCCCACGAACACTTCGGGGGACCCTTCACACCAGAGGCCGGCATTGGCGGTCCGCAACAGGGACAGTCCCTCTTTAATCGCGGCCCCGCACGCGTCGGGGGCGGCCGGGTTATGCGAATACTGCATTACCTCGAAATCCACCAACTCCCCGTTGAGCGTCAGCACCAGCTTCAGCCGCTCGTCATCCCCGAGCACAAGCACTGCCGGCGACGCCGCCTTCTCCCCGTAGTTCGCCTCAAACACATTCACCGCGGCGCACACATCGATGTCCATGACCACCGGATTGAGACGGCTTGCTCTCACCAGATCCACCACTCGTTTCACTCTGTCCCGACGCGATGCGGCGACCAGATACTGCCGGAGCCCCTCACCCGCTTGCGCAGTCATCTGCGCGAAATCAAACGCGTACTCTTCGAATGTGCCCAGTACCTGCTGCCCCATCTCCCATTCCACCGCCCGTTCAATATCCTCTTCATCCGACTCAACCACGACTTTCTTCAGGACAGTGGATTCCGCGGGAAGCGAGACAACGACGTCCTGGCCCGTCAGTTTGATTTCCTTCACCAGACGTTTCAGCTCCTGCCCGGCCTCCTCCCACCACTGCTCCCCGGCACTCTCCAGAGGATTGATGACTATCCATGCAACCGAGTTCTGCTCCGGCAGGTAATGCGCCATGCAGATGCAGTCTTGCCGAATATCCAGGCCCGAAATTCCCTGATGTGTACGCGCCATATCGTCACCGTTCACTCGCCGGCTCACACGGGTGCGGAGCCGCGAGTACCACAAGAAAATGCCTTATTGCCGCATCAGAAGCAAATCTCCGTTGCAATTGCCGCAACCCGGGCGGGGCCGATTCCCTTGACCCGCATCAACTCCTCCGACACCTTGAACGGTCCACGGTTCTCACGAAAGGAAACTATCCTGCCGGCAAGCACCGGACCGATTCCACGCAGTTGTGTAAGCTCTTCGGCCGAAGCCCGGTTAACGTTGACACACCCGGTCGAGGCGAAGTCGACAGTCTCCCGGCTCGGGCCGTCCCTATTCTCTACCGTCTCAGCCGGGCGTCTCGTTTCGGCACCGGTGACTATCCGTGTGGAATGCCGTGCGGCGGTCCTCACGCCGAAGACGCCTGCCCAGAAGCCGACAGCGGCAAGCCACAACAGTACCGGAACGATTCGCTTCTTCATCACCTCCCGGGCTCCGATCTGAGCAGTTGCAGAAAGGTCTCGGCAATCGCCGGGTCGAATTGTCGTCCCTTGTTTTCATCAAGAATTGACATGGCGCGCTCGGACGTCATTGCCTTGCGGTAGGGGCGATGCGACGTCATGGCCTCGAACGCGTCACACACACCGAGGATGCGGGCACCGTGGGGAATGCTCTCACCCGAAAGTCCCTCGGGATAACCCGATCCGTCGTAGTACTCGTGATGATGGAGAATCATGCTCACCAGGGGTTTCAGGAACGGAACATCGGAGAGTATTCGTGCCCCCAGGCCGGGGTGTTTCTTTATCTCCTCAAACTCCTCCAGCGAGAGTTTCCCGGGTTTGTTCAGTATCAGCTCGCTCACCCCGATCTTGCCCACATCGTGAAGAAGGCCCGCATATTTCACCTTCTCGATCTCGGCCATGCTCAGCCCCAGCTTCCGGGCAAGAACCACCGCATATTTCATTACGTTCTCCGAGTGTCCGTGCGTGTAGCGGTCCTTGATCTCGACGGCCAGGGCAAACCCCCGCACCGTCTTGAGGTAGTTGTCCCGGATATTCTGGTAGAGACGCACGTTTTCTATGGATACGCCGGCGTGCGAAGCCAGCACCGTGATCGTCTGAAGATCCAGATCCGAAAAAGGGCGGCTTCCCGCTCTCCTGACAAGGTTCAACACGCCGATGGTACGCTGTGACGTTTTCAGAGGGAACGAGACGTACGATCCAACCGAGGGGGGCAAATCGGGAAGGCCATTATCGGAACCGTTCTCTCCGGGAAAGACCGTAAGGGGTTTGCCCTGCACAATCGTGCGGCCCGAGGCAGCCCTGAAGAAATCTTCCTCAAACACTTCTCTTCGGTACTCTTCGCCCAGCGCTTCAAATACGGCCAGGCGGTGATTGCTGTCCAGAAACATCAACGCTCCACCGTCCGATTTCGACAGGCGTGCGCAGTAGTCAAGAACTTTTCTGTGGAGTTCGTTGGGGTCGTGCGTGCTGGTGAAAACCTTCGTCACCTCGTGGAGAGAAACCAGACTTGCAAACAGTGCGTTTTCTTCACGCAGGTGTTTTCCGTCCAGGGCCCGCTTGATCTTTTCACCTATTTCTTCCAGGTGAAACGGTTTGGTCAGGTAATCGAAGGCACCCAGTTTCAACGCTTCGATGGCCGTATCGAGCGTTGGAAACCCGGTGGTAAGAAGCACGGGAACCGACGGTTTGTTACCCTTTACCCACTTCAGCACCTCCACACCCGAAATTCCGGGCATTTTGATGTCGGTCAATACCATGTCGACATCGGTACCCTCGAGTACACCGATCGCCTCTTCTCCATTTCGTGTGGCTGTTGCCTGATAACCCGCCTTGCCGAGAAACTGCAGAAGGATATCGCAGATTGACTTCTCGTCATCCACAACAAGAATGTGGGGAGTTTTTTCGCCGGTGTTCCTCTCCACCTCTTCGCCCGCCTTCTGCTCGTCAAGGTTCATCGCCGTGCTCGTCGTCGAAACGCCTCCAAATCCCCGGGAGTATCGATCCCCCTTGAGGAACAGGAGCAAAGCAGACACTTGATTCTCATACCATGCTCCAGGGCCCGCAACTGTTCCAGATCCTCACGCTCGGCCAGAGTTCCTCCGGGAAGGGCACAGTAGCGTCGGATTCCTTCCGCGGTGAACCCGTAGATTCCGGCATGTTTGTAGACGCTTCCACCTTTTTCCCCATGCCCATAGGGGAGGGGTGCACGGGAAAAGTACAGCGCCTCACTCCGGGCATTCAGCACCGCCTTGACCACGTGGGGATCTTTCCACTCCTCAATTGTAGCATTCGACACACAGGTTAGCAAGCAATTGTCGTCAATGTCCGCCAGGGCGGCGACGAAATCTCCGAGCAGGCCGGGCGGGATCTCAGGTTCGTCTCCCTGCAGGTTTACAACGTAATCACAGTTCTTCGCGGCCACGGCCTCATGCACTCTCTCGGTACCGCTGCGGTGGGTGCCTGATGTCAGTACGGCCGTGCCGCCGTGCCGACGAACGGCCCGGGCGATTCCGCGGTGGTCGGTGGCCACGCAAACATCGGAGAATGCCTCCGAATTCACCGCACTTCGGTACACCCACATGACCAGGGGTATCCCTTCCACCTCGGCAAGGGGTTTTCCCGGCAGGCGGGTCGAAGCATATCGGGCGGGTATCACGCAGCAGACTCGCGGTGACCACGGCGTCTCCGTCATATCGCCGCTCCTTGAGAGCACTAGTGAATGATTCTCGGGACGGCAAATGAGCCCTTCGTAACTTCAGGGCCGTTCATCAGCGTCTTCTCTCTGGGTAAGGATGTTCCGACCGTGTCGGAACGAAGAGGATCATGCTCGGGAGAAAGAAACGATGTCGGCTCCACGCTTTCGGTATCGAGCTTGTTGAGAAGCTCGACGTATTCGAGCACCGAATCGAGCTGGCGTGTGAAAGAGTCCACCTCGGCGTCGGTTAGCTCCAGCCTGGCAAGATCGGCCACGTGCCGCACATCCTCGCGATTGATCATCGTTGTCCGCCTTTCTCAGAAAGTCGCTCCCCGACCCACCATCTTCGGAGTCGCCGCGTCACGCGCGGTCACACCGTCTCAAGCATTGCCGCTCTGGCCATCAGTTTGCGCCGCCGGCCGTCGTTGAACAGCACGGTAAGACGGAGGTCGGAGCCGAAACCGCTCAGGTTCACGACCCTCCCGCGTCCGTACGTGCCGTGAACAACATGCTGACCCATCCGGAACTCGACGGTATCCTGGGAAAACACCTCCGCCGGGCTCGCCTCGGCGGGTTCCGCGTCGGGTTCCCGGCGCGATGAGTGAGCAACCCGGGGGACGAATGACGGACGGGTGCGGGTTCGATCTTCAAATCGCAGAAGCGACTCGGGAATACTCTCCAGAAAGCGGCACGGCTCCATGTCCATGGACTTGCCGAATCTCCAGCGACGCTCTACGTGAGAACACTGAAGCCGATTTCGAGCCCGGGTCATGCCCACATACAGCAGCCTGCACTCCTCCTCCATCAGTGCTTCATCATCGAAGTTCAAACGCGAGGGGATGATCCCGTCTTCCAACCCGGCAAGGAACACCGTGTCGAACTCAAGGCCCTTGGCGCAGTGCAGGGTCATCAGGTTGACCGCCCTGTCCCGCCTCTCCCACCGGTCCACGTCGGTCGCAAGCGAAACCTCTTCAAGAAATGCCGCAAGTCCTCTTCCCCGGTTTTCCCGTTCCCACGCTCTCATGGCGTTGAGAAGTTCGTTCACGTTGTCGAGCCGGGATTCCGCCTCCACCGTACCTTCCGATTCGAGGCTTTCCAGATAGCCCGATTCCGAAAGCAGAAGCTCAAGCATCACGTGCGGCTCGGCTTCCCGTCCGGCATCCATGAGTCCGCCGAAGAGTTCCTTGAGCTGTGTTACGCCCGATCGTGCCCGGTTTCCGAGGCACTCGGCCGGGCTGTTCAGCACCGTCTCCAACATCGAATTCTCTTCGGCATGAGCCCGCTGCGCAAGGGCCTGCCGCGCCTTGTCTCCCAGTCCCCTTGGGGGTACGTTCAGTATTCGCGAAAAAGCGGTGTCGTCACGAGGGTTGACCAGCATCCGGAGGTAGGCGAGGCAGTCCTTTATTTCCTTGCGCTCGTAGAAACTCGTCGCTCCCACGAGAACGTACGGAATGCCCTCTCTCCGAAACGCTTCCTCGAAAGCACGGGACTGTGCATTGGTACGGAACAACACGCCGATGTCACCCTCGCGCACGCCCTCCGCCGCCAACTCACGGATCCGCTCACACACCCCCCGTGCTTCGTCGCGATCACCTTCGTATCCCACAAGCACGGCTTCGCCCCGGCCGTCGCGGCACGGCCGCAGACGCTTGTTTGTTCGCCGGTTGCTGGAAGCGATAAGCGCGTTCGCGACATCAAGGATGCTTTGGCGAGAGCGGTAGTTGCGCTCGAGCGTAAAGACTCTGGTGCCGGCGAAGCTCTGTTCGAAGTTATAGATATTGTCTCTGCTGGCGCCCCGCCACGCGTAAATCCCCTGGTCATCATCGCCCACCGCAAACACTCTTCCGTGATCCGCCGCCAGGTGTTTCATCAAGTGGAACTGGGCCACGTTCGTGTCCTGGTATTCATCGACCAGCACGTACTGAAATTGCTTCCGGTAGTATCCCTCTACCCGCGGATTCCGCCGGAAAAGGTACACCACATTCGCGATGAGATCGTCGAAATCCATTGCGTTGCAGTCGTTCAGGGACCGGCAGTAGGCATCATAGACACGAGCGAGTTCCTGGTCGATGAACGAGCCGGCGGCTTCGGTCGCACGCTCGGGCGGCGTGCACGTGTTTTTCCACGCAGCCACGGCGCGAATTGCCTTTCGGGGCGATATCCGGCGCTCTTCGATCCGGAGCTTTTCCAGCACCTTCTTCATCACCGACTGCTGATCGCTCCGGTCGTAAATAGTGAAGTTGCGGTTGAATCCCAGCACATGAGCCTCGCGGCGCAGGATGCGTGCGCAAAGCGAGTGAAACGTGCCGATCCACAAGTCGCGACACGGCATCCCGACAAGCTGCTCCACACGGGACTTCATCTCGCCCGCCGCCTTGTTGGTGAAGGTGGCGGCAAATACTTGCTCGGGAGCAATCCCCTTGTGGGAAATGATAAAGGCGATCTTTGCGGTCAGCACGCGCGTTTTGCCCGTGCCGGCCCCGGCAAATACCAACTGCGCCCCGCTGTCGCAGGTCACTGCTTCCCGCTGCTCGTCGTTGAGTTGAATCTGTGAGAGTGAAAATCCGCCCCTCGCGGAATCAATCATTTTGCGTGGCCCCCAGTACCTGTTCAATCGAAGTGTCCCCTTTGAGTACCTTGCGAAGTCCGTCTCGGCGTAGCGTGTCGAAACGCCCGGTCTGCAGCATGTGGTGCTTGATCTCATCTCCGGAGGCCCGTTGCAGCACCATTCGTCGGACCTTTTCATCCGGCGTGAGAAACTCGTAGATACCCGTACGGCCGCGGTAACCGGTGTCGTTACACTGACGGCATCCTTTGCCCTTGTAGAAAGTCAGCCCCGGTTTCATGCCCAACCGTTGAAGCAGCTCGGACTCGGGGGTAAAGGGCTCCCGACACCGCGTGCATACGCGCCTCACCAGCCGTTGAGCCAGAACACCCACCACCGTCGACGACAACAGAAACGGCTCCACACCCATGTCCACAAGCCGCGTGAACGCACTCGCCGCATCGTTGGTATGAAGGGTTGAAAATACAAGGTGCCCGGTCAGGGCCGCCCGAATCGCCATCTCGCACGTTTCCAGGTCGCGCATCTCCCCGACCATGATGATGTCGGGGTCCTGCCGGAGTATCGCCCGCATCCCCTCGGCAAACGTATAGCCCGCCTTGGGGTTTACCTGGCCCTGCGAAATCTCGTCGAGGTTGTACTCCACCGGATCTTCCATGGTGAGTATGTTTTTCTTGCCGGCATGGTAGTTGATCAGCCTGCGGAGGCAGGCATAGAGTGTCGAACTCTTCCCGCTCCCGGTCGGTCCGGTCACCAGCACGATCCCGTCGGGCTTCTTGATCGCCTCGTCCAACAGCTCCAGCGTACCCGGGAGAAAGCCCAGATCCTCCAGGGCCATCATGTTGGCCTTCTGGTCGATTACGCGCAACACGACTTTTTCGTTGACACCCCGCGCACGTGTCATGGTCGGAAAGGTTGAAACGCGGAGGTCGACTTCGCGGCCCTCGTGACGGATCTGAAAATGCCCGTCCTGCGGCTTACGCCGCTCCGCGATATCCATCCCCGCCATGATTTTGATACGTGACACGATCTGCGCGCGCATCTGCAGAGGAATCGGGTTCTTTTCCACGAGTTCACCATCGATACGGTACCGCAGACGGACGTAGCGTTCCATGGGCTCGATATGGATGTCGGAAGCGCGCTCGCTTACCGCCTGACCCACCACCAGGTTCACCACCTTGACCACCTGCGCCCCTTCTTCATCCCCGAGCGTAGGGCTTTCTTCCTCGTGCTGGTCCACCACATCGAGTTCTTCGTGGCCCGTCTTCCCCAGAAGCTGGGTCATTTCCTCGAGGTTATCGGAGAGGTTGCGCTCGATGGAGGAAACAATTGCCTGCTCGGTGGCAATAACCGGCTCGATTTCCTTACCGCTCTTGAACTTGAGATGATCCACCGTGCGCAGATTGGTGGGGTCGGCCATGGCCACCGTAATCACACCCTCGCGCTCGAAGAGGGGAACTACCTTGTACCGTCGCAGCATTTCTTCGGGAAATGTTCTGAGCAACTGCCGATTGAACGTAAAATTGTCCAGCACCACATGCTGCACATCGAGCTGCGCACTCAGGGCGTCGATGAGTTTCTCTTCCGTGATGAACCCTTTGTTGATCAGGCATCGCCCCAGCCGGGCCCCGGTCCGTTTCTGCTCCTCCAGACCCATCCGGAGCTGGTCGCTGCTGATCAACCCCTGCTCCATCAGTACTTCGCCGATCCTCTTACGCTGCTGCAGGTGTATCTGTTGCCCCAGCACGCCGCTGAGTTCATCTTCGGAAATGAACCCGAGTTTGACGAGCACGGTTCCCAGACTCACGCCGGAACGCTGGTGTTCCTGCAGCCCCTTCACGAGCTGCTCCTGCGTGATCAACCCCTGTGAAATGAGGATCTCACCGATTTTCTTCCGTCTTTTGCTTACCATAGCCGAGCTTCACACAGCACGTACTGATGTTTCGGAGACGTATTACGAATGAGCACTTTTCGGCCCGGATTTCGCAAAGTGATCCCATCCTCCGCTGAGCTTCACGTGTGATCCCTTCTCATCCTCCAGCACGACACCTTCGCCGCGGGGCGCCACGCGACCGATCCTCGTTACTTTCACACCGTTGCGCGATGTAAGAGCCCGGGGATCGAATCGGGAGGACGCGGTGAAGAGGAGTTCGTAGTCCTCTCCGCCGTGAAGGACCCAGTCGGTCCACTCCACGCCAAGATGCAACCCTAATTGTATCATTGTGGTGCCGCGGGGTAAAGCGTCACGTTCAACGACAAGCCCCAGGCCCGATTCGTACGCCAGCACCCGGCACTCCTTTGCCAGACCGTCGGAAACGTCGATTCCCGCATGAACCGTGCGGTCGGCCGCGAGCACCCTTCCGGTCTCAATCCGGGGCCGCGGTTCCACAAACGCGCGGACCAGGGAACGCCACGATCCCGGCACGCGTTTCCTGCCCCATTTTTTCAGTGCCGCCAGACCGGCCGCGCATTCACCCGGCGCACCCGTCACCCATACCCCGTCTCCCGGCTTCGCTCCGCTTCGCCTGAGAATGCGTGCTCCTTCGGTCGCCCGCCCTATCATGGTTATCGCAATCGTCCATTGCTTTCCGCTGGCAAGGTCACCTCCAACAACAGGAAAGCCCCATTCATCACACGCACGCGACAGGCCCCGATACACCTCACCGATACGCCTTCTCACATCCCTGGTCGGTACGAATACAAGCTGGACCAGCGCCGCCTCGGGGCCGACGCCCATGGCCGCGCAATCGCTGAGGTTGGCAACCATCGCCCGATAGCCCACCTCGCGATGATTCATGAAACGAAAATCGAAATGTGTCCCCTCGGTCAGTGTGTCGGCGGTAAACAGGAGCCGCTCGGCCCCCGTGCGCAACGCCGCATCGTCGGCGATTCCCAGCGGATAACGCCCCGACCTCCTTCCCATATACGGGACAAGACCTTGAAGGAGTTCATACTCGGCACACGGCGGCGTACCCGCCGGCGATTTCGCGTTCCGCTTCACTTTTCTCTTCGCATGATTGTTGAGTAAACTCCCGCACAAGATCTCGCCCCTCGGAAAAATATAATGCGGAGTCATCTCTCTTACGGTGAATCCCGCTGAAGACAGTATTTGCCGAGTCCGCCTCAGGAATCGCGGAAATACCCCTCATTTCACTCGCCGCCCGCCCGCCGCGGGGGATCCGTGTTACGGGAAACGGTCCCGGGCGACTGTCAGGCGACGCGGCGGCTGATTTGCTCTTGGCAGAAGCACCTCCCCGGGTGATACCACAATACTATTTTCTCCACGGATTCGATGCGCACATCCACGCGCATCGGGAACCCCTTCACGGGCAGGAGCAATCGCCGGTCCCACCGAAACAAAGGAGTGTCGATCCGCATGATGAATGCCTCCCCCGAACCGGACACACGTATCGCGGGTATCGGTTCAGCACTCGTCGATATACTGCTGCAGGAGGAAGACGCGTTCCTTGACGTGGCGGGGGCGACACGCGGGGGCATGGTGGAAGTCGACTACAACAAGATCGAGGCGGCACTGGAATCGACCGACCGGGAGCCGGTTATCGCCCCCGGAGGGAGCGCGTGCAACACGGTAGTCGGTGCGGCCAGGCTGGGTTGCCCGGCCCGTTTCATCGGGACGTGCGGGGACGATGAATTCGGCGATCTCTACGAACGTGACCTGATCAAACATGGGGTCGAGCCACTGCTCACACGGGATCCTTCCCGCACCGGATGCGTTCTTTCAATAATCACTCCCGACGCACAGCGCTCGATGCTGACCTTTCTGGGAGCCTCATCCCGGGCGCGGCCCGAAGAGATGATCGCCGAGCGGCTCGCGGGAGCCTCGGTCGTGCACATCGAAGGCTATCTGCTGTTCAATCACGATCTGATCCGACGTTGTTTCGAGGCGGCCCGGACGGCCGGTGCCGCGGTCTCACTGGACCTGGCAAGCTTCACGGTCGTGGAAGCCAACAGAGATGTGCTTCCCGACATGATCGAGGAATACGTGGACATTCTGATTGCCAACGAAGACGAAGCGCGCGTGTTCACCGGATGCACCGATGAGAAGGCGGCTCTAAGCGCCCTGTCACGCCTGGCCGATATCGCGGTTCTGAAGGCGGGGAAGCGGGGAAGCTATATCAGCCGCGGAGCCGCGGTTATTCATAACGGTATCCCGGGCTCGGGCTCGGCCGTCGACACAACCGGCGCCGGTGATCTCTGGGCCGCCGGATTCCTGTTCGGACTTGTCAACAAATTTCCCATGGAGAAATGCGGCCGGATAGCCGCCGCATGCGGGTACGAAGTGTGCCAGGTTGTCGGCGCACACATTCCTCAGCAGGGATGGGAACGCATAACATCGCTTCTGTAGCCCCGGTCAATCGGGGGCCGGTAGGACCCACAGCCGGTCGGAGAGCCCGGATACCTGATCCAGCCGTGACCTCCTCTTACTATAGAGACGATCGTCGAAGCATACTCCGAAGTTGTTCGGCGGTGTGACGACACGCGCGGGCGCTCCTGAGGGCACCGTCAAGGGGATCGAGCAGTGGAAGGCCGTTGAGGCGCACATTGAGTAATGCCGACCAGAAGGCGCCGACCCGCGTGAAGCGGTCGAAACCGGCTTTCCGGCGTTCATACGCTCGAATGCGCGCGGCGTCGCCCGTACGAAGGAACGCGTCGATTTCTCCGGCCATTGCCGATGCCTCGGCGGCAAAGTCTTTCGTCTCGGTCACGAGAGTTTCCATCTCCCCCGTATCGACTCCTTCCCTGTCGGCGGGCGTCCGCTCCAGAGCCGCAAGGGTCATTGCGGAGCCCGCACAACTGGTATAGGAGTCCCGGCAGCCGTCACGGGGCAGCAGACGGTACTCTCCATCGGGCCTCAATGCAGTACGATAGACCTCGCAGCTCGCCGTGCCCTCATCTTCTCCGGCGACCATCCGAAACACATCGTTGGGCGACACTCCGTTCATGCACCGCATGGAGGTGCATTCACGACGGAAGCAGGGCCGCTCGGGACAGGGAGCCGAAAGGACCGCATGACCGTCCCCCCAGGGGCCCGTCTCCACGGGGCTGGTAGGCCCGAAAAGTGCGACCGTCCCGACTTCCAAAGCTGCCGCCGCGTGCATCAACGCCGTGTCCCCCGTCACGCAGCAACGGGCATGCGAAACGATGGCTATGCTCTGCCTGAACGTAGTAGAACCGGCACTGACCGTACATGCGGAGCCCAGGGCGGATCCGATCAGGTGCGCACGTTTGGCCTCGGCCCCCGCGCCGGTGATCACCATCTTCCACCCACGGGCCGCGAGCAGTCTCCCAAGTTCGACAAAATGGGAAGGCGGCCAGCGTTTCGCCGCGTACGCGGCGCCGGGTTGCAGGACGGCGACGGGGTCACGCCCCGCGACAATGCCCCTCGCTGCGAGAAACCGTTCGGCTTCGGCTCTCTCGTGGTCGGTGAGGCCGATGGTATACGTACCCCGGTGATGCTTCACCGAGGCAATCCTTCGGTAGATATCAACGGCATGAAGCCGGTTGAAACGGCGCGCGAACGCAACTGCATAGAGATACTGCGACCATGGATCGGCAATGGCGTGATTGCCGGCTTCACGAAAGCGCCTTCCCCTCCGAAGCCGGGACCCGATAACCGTTGCCATGAACGCTACGTGCTTCTGTTGAGAGAGGTTCACTACGCAATCGAACGCCTCGGCGTCTACCTCGCGCAAGAAACCGTCCAGGACGCCTGCGCCCGCCCGCCAGTTTTCTCCACAAAGGGTTTCCTTGATCCACCGGCGATCGAAGCTCCGGACACGGTTGCAGAACGGGTTGTTCCGAATGCCGTCTTCAAAGCCTTGTTCAACGAGGAAATGTGTCTCACACGAGGAATGCCGTGCCTTGAGTCCTTCCAGAACGGGCGTCGCCATGATAACGTCCCCGAGATTGTTCGGCAGGACTACCAGGACTTTCCACGGTTTCGGCGGCATCGCCCGCTCTCCTATGCATACCCTCTCTCGGCATGGGTGTAGGTCTTGCGAAGCTCGTCACAGGCAAGCAACAGCATATCATCCCTTGTCAGGCGCACCCTGCCGCATTTGGCCTTCACCCGGGCCACCTCGCGGAGAAATTCCTCGGAGGGAGACCGCTGTGAGGGATTCATGGTATTGGGGTCACGGGGAACCACGCGTTGATCAGCCTCCGGTCCGGCCCGGTGTGATGTCCGCGGCAGCATCCCCCCGCCGCCAACGGTTCGCCGTGTCCCATAGAAACCGGGCCTCCTCCGGGGTCGATGGTGAGCCTGAATGCCGGAGAGTATTCCCGAACGTTCCGTCGTCAATGGCCTCGTTCTCAACGCCGGCAATACACAGTGCCACTCGTGCAAGATCGCCGCGAAGAGCGTCCCACTCGTATTCTTTCGAGAAGAGATGTTCCCGGAACGGATCGATTCCCTGGACATGCTCAGCGAGGATCGGCTCCGGGGCAGCGTCGGGCGACGGCCGTTCGGCGAAGGGCATCACGGACCCGCAGCAGTGCATCGTATCCTCGCACACCTCTTCAACCGTAACGTGTCGTTGCTGCAGTTGATTCTCCTGAGCCATGCACGCGAGAAAACTTTCCCTGATATCGGTCAGTGGCGGGTCGGTATCAAGGAGCGCCGCGATGTCGTTGGCATGTTTGAGCCGCTGGGCATGCTTGCCCTTGCCCACAGGTATGCCCAGCGTCTCGGGTCCCATGGTCAGCAGCTTGTCACCGACGATTCCGGCGGGGAGGGGAAGCTCAACGCGCGTATCGGCGTCGAATAGCCGGCCGCATCGGACCCGCCGCGGCTCCGTGCGATAGGGGCTCAGACCGAGTTGCACATCGAGCATGACATTGCTTTCCGACTCATCAACACAGCGCGGTCTGTAGAACAGGTAATAGCTGGTAAGGGGAATCCACGGCTTCGTCGTGTGCCGCCGGGGCTCCCATCGCAGAAACACATCCGAGCCGCCCACCAGCGTGTCGAGCACCCGCTCGATTCGCTCAACCGGCTCGTCGGTAGCAATGTCCGCATCAATGGAAAAACGCCGAGGGGACTGCAGTATGACCAGGAGTGAATTACCACCTTTGAATTGGAACGAAAGCCCGTTTTCAACCAGCTCGGCTACCAGCTCCAGGCAATGGACGGCCTGCTCGGCGAGCCTCAGTGGCGTATCGCCTTTATGTGACCGTATGTGATCCGGGATAAAACAGTCTTTGTTGCCGACCGGCATGGCGGCCTCCTCTGAAGGAAACACTTGAAAAATAATTGCGCGACCGCTCCTCCACGCAAAAACGGAAACCCGTCGCATGCTATTGACATAATGCATTCGCGAAAGGTACAATCAGGCTGGGAATCCAGACGGTTTCCCGAACGGTTGCACGGACGGCTTAACTTCCGCGCAATCAACGGCTTATCGGAAGAAAGCACAATATACTGTGTCAATATCGGCACAGAGTACGGCATGTTGTGTGCCCGCCGCGTGTTTTCTCCCGTGGAACACCCCGCGGTCGCCGTCACCGCGGGATTTTTCGAATTCAATGCTGTGGTTTTTTCGGGGCAGGGAGGAGCGTATGTCGCAGTATCTCACGACAGGGCAGGCCGCACGTCGACTGCGGGTTTCGGTATCGACGATCAA
>CAZNDN010000033.1:0-27035 GCA_964571815.1 uncultured Fibrobacterota bacterium
ATGGCCGGCGGGGAAGGCCGACGGAACGCTGCTTGCTTCATATAAGTCGGGGGAGACGGCGGATACGGTCGAGGGGCTGGGTGAGAAGCTGGAGCTGCGATTCGCGGCTTTTGCGCGCGACAGCAGCGGCAATTGGAGTGCTGCGTCAAGCGGGGCACGCGATTCGGTCAAGATTCCCGATTGCACGCCCCCGTCCAATGTAACCTCCCTGAGCGCATCGGGCACCTCGACAACCACGCTTGCCCTGAGCTGGACATCGTCGGTTTCCACCGACGCCGAGTCGCTCGTGGTCAGGTATCGCGCCGACGGCTCATACCCGTCGTCGCCAACCGACGGCACGGAATGGTCCCGTCTGAAGGCCGGGGCTGTTGCCGATACGATCACGGGTCTTTCGGTGGCTGCTACGTATCATGTCGCCGTGTTCGTAAGCGATTCGGCCGGATTTTGGAGCAGCGCCTCGTCGTCGGCCCGCGACTCGGCGACAACGCTGGATTTTGCCGGTGCTGTCGCGCTCCCGCAATTCAGCCCGGCCGGCGGCACGTATACCACGGCCCAGAGCGTGACTGTTTCCTGCAGCACAAGCAGCGCCCGGATCTACTACACCACCGACGGTACCGAGCCCGACTCGACCTCTCTGCTCTACAGTTCCGCGGTTGCGGTCGATACTACGATGGAATTGAAAGCCAGAGCATACAAAAATGAATGGGAGGCAAGCAGTGTTGCCTCCGCCGCCTACACGATAACCGGAACCGTGGCCGCCCCGGTCATGGATCCGGTCGGCGGACAGTACACCGACTCTCAGACCGTGACGATAACCACGTCGACACCAAACGCGTCGATATACTACACAACCGACGGCTCCACACCCACGGCCTCTTCCGCAGCCTGCACCGGGGCCTTCACCGTTTACTCAAGCGCGGTTGTCAAGGCGATTGCGCTCAAGGACGGATGGGCGGAGAGTTCGGTGAGCGGGGAGAAGTACTCCATTGTCTCCGAGCACGCCTGCGTGCCGGGAACCGAGCACTCGGCGGAACTCGACGGCGGAGACAGCCTGCTGGTACCCGCCGATGCGTGCACCGTCGCGACCACGATTGTTGTGGATGTGCTCACCGGTTCCATGATACCCTCCGGCAACGGACTGGTGCTGCTGGACCGTGCCTACGATCTTACCCCCGACGGCGCTCAATTCGACTCGCCGTTGCGCCTCAGCATGGGGTACGATTCGGTGGAGCTTGCCGCGGCGGGCATAAACCCCTCGGCTCTGCACGGATACTGGTACAACGATTCGCTGGGCCAATGGGAAGGAATCGAATCCGAAATCGATTCGGCACACGACGCGCTCGTTCTGCTGATCAAGCACTTTTCGACGTTCGCCGCGGGCAGCGGCGTGGAGACTCCCGTCTTCGACCAGCCGTCGGGCAGCTACAACTCCTCACTCACGGTGAGTATCACCTGCGCGACGGATGGTGCGACAATCTACTATACGACCGACGGTGCGGCGCCTGATGAGTCGTCGGAGGTCTATTCCGGACCGCTTACCCTCGACTCATCGGCGACCCTCACAGCGCGCGCTTTCAAGGCGGGGCTTGCTCCGAGTTACGCTGCTGAAGCGGAGTACACGATTATTCACCCGCCTTCGGCTGCTTTTTCACTCTCGGTAGATTCCGGGGCAGCCCCCCTTGAAGTGCGTTGTGTGGATTCGAGCACCGGGGATGTGGATTCGTGGACGTGGCACTTCGGCGACGGCGACACGTCGACGTCCCGGAGTCCCGCGCATACCTACGATGTTGCCGGTACGTATACCGTGAAGCTGATCGTTTCGGGACCCGCCGGAGCCGATTCGGCGGCTTGTGACGGCTGCGTACGCGTGACCGATACGGTTGCGCCGGCACCGGTCGGCGACATAGAGGTTGCGGCGCTCACCTGCTCCACGGCCGTTGTCTCCTGGACGCTTCCGTCCGGTTCTGATGCCGACAGCGTGAGAGTGTGCGGATCGTACGACGGCAGTCCTTCGTCGCCCGAAGAGGGTGAGATTCTCCGCACGGTTGGCCCGAGTGTCTCAAGCGATACCCTGTCGGGACTTGATCCTTCGGGCCTCACGCTGCACGTGAGCTTGTTTGCCCGGGACTCCCGGGGAAACTGGTCCGGCGCAGTTTCGCGTGATGCCCGACTGGCGGATTGCCGCGCGCCCGCCGCCAGGCTCGACCTGAGCGCGACCTCCCGCGGTGATACGGCCATCGATATCTTCTGGCGAATAGATTCCACGCTTGTGGGCGACGCCGACCGGATCTTCTTCCGGTGGAGTTTCGGCATGCTTCCCGATGATTCATCGGAGGGTTTCACCGCCGAGTATCACGATACTTCCTTCACCATTCCGAACACCTCCAAGCCCGGCCGGTGGTACTTCGGGTATCAGGTGGCCGATGGGTCATTGAATCGATCCTCGACCGTCTACGACAGCCTGCTCATCGACAATCTGCCGCCGACATTCGGTCCGCTCGGAGATACACTCATTGACGAGGACGCGACATGGAACCTCGATTTGTCCGCCTCTGATATGAATGCCGACAGCATCTGGTACTTCCTCGTGCAGCACCCCTCGGGCATGTCGCTCAACAACGCTACGCTTTCGTGGACGCCTTCCAACGCCATGGTAGGCAGTCATGAAGTTGTCGTGCAGTGCATTGATTCCCGGGGCGGGACGACACCCGACACATTCACGATCACGGTCGCCAATACCAACGATCCGCCTTCGGTGAAACTGGCGGACTCAGGGGATATCCTCGAAGACTCATCGTTCACGGCACGCGTCGAACTGAGCGATCCCGATCTCAACGATACGGTCTCGGTGGTAGACACACGACTGCCGTCGTGGATGGAGTACCGGAATGATGTGCTGAGGGGAACGCCGCGCAACGACGATGTGGGGATCGACACGGTATTCATCGTTGTAGTCGATCGCAGCGGGCTTGCCGATACGCTCAACGAAGAGGTGGAGGTTCTGAATACGAACGATGTTCCCGAAGTCCGTACGTTCGACATGCCCGATTCCGCTCGTGAGGGCGAGGCGCTCACGGTCCGGCTTCTGGTCTCCGATGTAGACGCCGGGGACAGTCTCCGGCTTTCGTATGCGGTCGTTCCGGCGTGGCTTGCGAAGGCGCCTCTTGCACGGACATCGTCGACTTCCTGGACGGTCTCGCTCAAAGGTGTTCCCGCGGAGAGCCACGTGGGGTGGAATGTACTGGAAGTGACCGTGGACGACGATCAAGGCGGGGAGGTGCACCTGGTTGATTCGGTGTACGTGGTTGATGCCAACGATCCGCCGAACACGTTCATCTCCCGGCGCCGCTCATCCTACGGCGCCGCGGAATGGAAGGTGCGGGGTGAAGACGATCGCGACAGTGTGCTGGCGTTCAGCGCCCGGCTCAGCGGACCGGGACGTGACGGGGTGATCCGCGGCGCCGGCGGCGCCGAAGCCGTATTCGAGTATTTCCCGCTGGTTGACGGGAAGTATGTGTTCGAGGCCTGGACTGAGGACTCCGAGGGACTGAAGGATTCCACGCCCGTCCTCGACACCTTCATCGTCGAAGGGGCATCGAAGTATAACATCAAGGACAATGCCGGGTGGCACATGGTCGGGGTCCCGGGCAATGAACGCGATGCCGCGTTGGTCAAGGCGGGAGGACATCTTTCGCACTGGGACGAATCACGGGCCGAGAGGGACGTGTACAGCTACTACATTCCCTCAAAAGAGTTGAACATGGTCGAGCCCGGCAAGGCGTATTGGCGGAAGGCCGATTCCGCCGTCGCCGTGGATCTGTCTCCGGAGGATCTCGTGGACAGCGCGGTTACGATCGGGCTGCACAAGACCGGCTACGGGTGGAACCAGGTTGCGTCGCCGTTTGTCTATCCGGTGAAATGGGACCACACGTCGACGGTGTGGCAATGGAACCCGTCGTCCAGGGACTTCGAAGAGGCCGACGGTGTCCTTCTGCCGTGGAGGGGTTACTGGGTGCTCGCCGATGAGGCATCGGAGGTGACGCTTTCTCCGCGACCCAGCTATCCCTCGGGCACACTTGCCAAGAAAGCCAAGACCTTCTTCGTCGATCGCGGGGAATGGCGGGTGCAGCTCGTGTTGCGCGCCGAGGATGGGGCTGCTGATGCGGAGAACATTCTGGGTTACAGCAGCGACGCCTTCAACGGCCGGGATGACCTCGATCGTCCCGAACCGCCGCGCATGGGCGGCGGCCGGTACCTGTTTTTCCCGCATGAGGAGTGGCGGGGGAGCGTGACCGAGTATGCAAGCGATATCCGCCGCTGGTGGCGGAAGAAGAATGTCTTCGAGTTCGGGGTCGGTCCCGGCCCGGCGAAAGCTTCGGTGCGTTTCGGCGGGGCCGACCGCCTCTCTTCCGTGTACCTTTTCGTGGTGGCCCCCGACACGGCATTCATGGTCGAGGACGGGCTCGACTACGAGATGGACGCGTCGCAGAAGACAAGTTATCGAACCGTGTTCGTGACGCAGGACCGGGATTTCCTTCGCACGCTTCCGCGCCGGTTCGATGTCGCGGCTCCCTACCCGAACCCGTTCGGCCCGGTCGTCAATATCCGCTATACGCTGCCCTATCGCTGGGAATCCAACGGCAGGCTGCTCGACAAGGCCTATCAGGTGAGAATAATCGTGTACGATGCCAGGGGGAGGGTCGTCAAAGAGCTGGTACACCGTCCTCAGCAACCGGGCAATTACCGTATCACCTGGTTTGGACGCAGCAACACCGGCAGAGTTGTCGGCGCCGGAGCGTACTACGCACGGATCAAGGCGGGGAAGTTCAGCGATGTCAAACGCATGATCATGCTTCGCTGAGCACTATACGGCGCGTCGCAGCACCTCGGAGGGTTGTCAAAGGCCATGCTTTCACTGTAGGATGAAGCTCTGAGGAGCAGGTAAGGAGGAAATCTATGATGCCTCGCATGGTGCGGAACCTGTGGCTGGGGAGCGTGGTTGTCGCTCTTGGGCTGGGAGTGGCTCGTGCGCAGGTGACACAGGAGCGCGTGACCCTTGCGCAACTGGTGGGCAAGGTGGAGATCCGCTCACCGAAGGGCGGTTCGTGGCGCCCGGCCAGGGCGGGGATGCGGGTCAGGATGGGGTGGGATATCCGTACCTACGTGGAGTCGACGGCCGAGCTGAAATTCGAGACGGGCAGCGTGATCCGTGTCGGTGAGAATGCCGTGGTGACGGTCTCGAGCGCCCTGGTGAACAAGTCCGCCGGGGGCGAAAGCGAGACCGGTATGAAAGTCTCGACCGGTAAGATATGGGCAAATGTGAAAAAGTTGACGAATACCAAATCGAAATTCAGCTTCGAAACGCCCACGGCGGTTGCATCCATTCGAGGGACTCGTCTGGGTATCGATGTGAGAGGCGGGGGTACGTCGGTTGACGTGTACGAAGGTCTCGTGATGGTCAGGCCGCGGGGTGGAGGGGAGGATGTGCCCGTGTCGACGCGCACCCGCGCGGTGGTAACGGCGGGAAGCCGGGATGTAGAGCTGCACAACTTCGAGGAAGGCGATTCAGCGGCGGGCGATCAACCGCCCATGGTCGATCCGTTCGCCGACAGCACGGGCGTCGACACAACGGACGCCGGCGGCGGGGGGGGAGACACCACGCTTACGGACACCGCGGCTGTCGACACCACGGCCGTGGACAGTACCGCCGGCACGGGTGGAACAGGCGCGGATTCCTCGGGTTCCGCCCGGGACTCGACAGGTGAAGCATCACCGGATTCGGCGGGCGCCCGGGGGGACAGCTCTCGGGTCGACACCTCGGCGGCGGAAAGCGAACCGGTCGGGGCGCCGACACTGCGTATCACGGCGCCGCAGGAGAATGCGGTGGTGGATCGCACGCCCGTGCGCGTGGAAGGCCGGACGATGCCGGGAGCGGTGGTAAGCGCGGGGGGCAACGACGCCGAGGTGGGGGCGGACGGTTCTTTCTCCGCACCGGTGGATCTGGAGCGCGGCCCCAACGCTTTTCTCGTGTCCGTAACGCTTGACGGACGGGAGACAGCCCGGGAACTCCACGTGGAGTATCGGCCCGCACTGTTTCTGAATGTCTCCAATGTGGTGGACAATATGGAGGTGACCTCCCCGGAGTTGCTGCTTGAGGTCGAAGTGACCGAAGGGGCGTATTTCTCAGTCGACGGAAGAGCCGGGGAAACCGAGGTGAGTCTGGAGGAGGGGCGCAATGTTATCGAGGTTGTCGCCTGGGATGAGTGGGACAATCGTCTGGAGCGGACGTTTGCGGTCAACTATCGTCCGGGCGCGTCGCTGGTGCTCACGATCACTTCGCCGCGCGATGGAGAGAAGATCACGGAGCCGATGATCGCGGTGAGCGGCGCGACCACGCCGGGGGCCGAGGTCGAGGTCAACGGGATAGCCGTTCCCGCGGCGGGAGGTTCGTTCAATCACCGTGTCCCCATACCTGATGAGCCCCGGGAGTACTTCCTTGATTTCACCGCCTCTATGGCCGGTGAGGAGATGGAGGAGTCGCGGACGGTTGTGTATGAACCCGAGAGGGAGGAGTTGAGTCTTACGATAACGTCGCCCTCCGACGGCGAACAGATTACGCGGAAGCTTGTTCGGATCGCCGGAGAGACGGCTCCCGGGGCGCGGGTGACGGTCAATGGGCGGCGTGCAACGGTTTCTCCCAGCGGCGTTATCTCCATGGAGATCAGGCTTGCGGAATCGGACATCGGTGAGTACAGCCTGGAGATCGCCGCGGAGAATGATGTTGATGAAGAAGCAAGAACGATGATCCTGGAGGTCGACGGCACTTCTCCGGAGATCAATTCCAGCTCCCCGCAACTGACGGTGCAGGGCCATGGGCCTCCGGCTACGAAGCGGGGAGAACTTCTGGTACAGGCCCTTGATCGAACGCCGGGCGACATGGTGACCGTGGAAGTTGAGCACAACGGTTCCTCCGACGAATACACGTTGCAGCCCGGGGGCAGAGAGACAATCCGTCTGGAGGAGGGGCGCAACGACTACACGATTACGGGCCGCGACCGCGCCGGCAATCGCTCCAATGTCGTGTCCGGAAAGATCTACTACCTGCCGGGGCCTCTGGAGGTTGACATTCTGGAGCCGGGCGACAATCCCTTCGTAATCGAGGATCTGCCGCCCATGCCGCGGGGCGCGGCCGGGCCGCGTATGCAACTGGAAGTGGAGATCGACGACCGGATCAACGATGTACCGGAGACGATCGAGTACTGCAAGATTGTAGGGCGGGGAACAAGCATGGTACTCAAAGACAACGAGGACTACAGCTTCTCCGGTACTATCGATCTGGCCCGCGGCGCCAACACCTTCACGATTGTCGCGGAGGACATCGCGGGCAATACCGTCTCGGAACGGCTGGAAATCAGAATCGAAAACTGAGATGAGAAGAAGCCGACCTGTTGCCGGACCTCCCGCGGTGGAGCCCGGCGTGTGCATTCCAAGGCGGTGTTGAGCCCCGCCTGCCGCCTATTCTTCGGTGGGCGGAGGCGAAGGGACCCGCTTCTCACCTCGCTTACTCTCCTCCCACAACACGTCCATTTCCTCAAGCGACATCGAATCCGGCTCGCGACCCGCTTCGCGCGCCCGTCGGGTTACGTACCGGAAGCGGCGGGAGAACTTGTTCACCGTCTTCTGCAGGGCTTCTTCGGCGCTGATATCGTGATGACGCGCGACGTTGACAAGAGCAAACAGTATGTCGCCCAGCTCCTCCTCGGCCGCCTCGTTCGCTCCCTGCTCAAGAGCTTCGCGCCACTCCCGGAATTCTTCCTCGACCTTATCGAAAACAGGAGCGGTGTCGTTCCAGTCAAATCCAACCTTGGCGACGCGCCGCTGAGTTCTCTCGGCCCGGAACAGGGCCGGGAGCGCCTTGGGAATGCCGTCGACCGCACACCGCTCGGCCTTGCCCTTCTCTTCGCTCTTGATTCGCTCCCAGTTCCGGGTCACTTCTTCCGCCGACGACAGCTTCGCCGTGTCGCCGAACACGTGGGGATGACGGCGCACGATTTTGCGGGCAATCTCGCCGGCGACCGCTTCCATGTCGAACGAACCGCGCTCCCGCGCGATCTGTGCATGAAGCACCACTTGCAGCAGCAGGTCTCCCAGCTCTTCCCGCATCCCCGCGTCGTTTCCCTCCCGCGCCGCTTCGATGAACTCGTACGTCTCCTCCAGCAGGCAGCCCAGGATGCTCCGGTGCGTTTGCTTGCGGTCCCACGGACACCCGTCGGGTGCGCGAAGGCGCCGGATGATTTCGACGAAACGATCGAACTCATGTCCCATGCGGCTTACTCCTCCCATGCTCCCTTGCCCCGGCGCACCACTTCGGGAGTATCGCCGGTAAGGTCAACGATTGTTGAACCGGTGGGATCCGGCAGCACCCCCGTGTCCAACATGATATCCACTTCGTTGAACACCGCCGGTCTCACGCTTTCCGGATCGCCGCGGGAGCGGCCGGGCAGTCTGATTGACGTATTGGCAAGGGGCTCCCCGAGCATACGTACCAGCTCAACCACAACCGGGCAATCGGGCATGCGCACACCGACCGTCTTGCGCCGGGGACTGATTTTTTTCGGCACGAAATGGGTTGCCGGCAACACGAACGTATAGGGGCCGGGAAGATACCGCTTCATCAGCTTGTACTGAGCATTGCCGATTCTTACGTACTCGCTCATCTGCGAGAAATCCGAACAGATAAACGAGAAGAGACGCTTCCTGTCCTTCCGCAGGATCCGCGCAATCCGCGCCACCGCCTTTGCGTTCGAGACGCAGGCGCCCATGCCGTAGACGGTGTCGGTAGGATACACGCAGATCCCGTCGTCGTGCTTCAGAATCCTGACCGCGTGTGTCAGGAGACGAAGCTGAGGTGTCTCGGGATGCACATCATAGTGGATCATCGGTCATCAACCCGATTGCGACGCCGCGAGCCCTTCGATCTCTCCTTCAGCCGGAAATCGACCGAGGCATTTCTTCGAGAAGATCAGCTTCCCGTCCATCTCGACTTCAAACACCCCGCCGCTGGATTCGATCAGGTCCGATTCCGCGCCGAACTTCTGCTTGAGTACGTCCGCCAGACCGGCGGCTCGTGGGTAGTAGTTTCACATACCACAGTACGTAATTCTGAATTTCATCATCGATTACCTCCCGATTAAGGTGATGAGACAATTAGATGGAACTCGTGCTCAGGGTTCGTAGATGGGCCACAACCGAATCGGCGAGCCCCCGCGGATTGTAACCGCCTTCGAGAACCGAAACGATTTTTCCCTCGCAGTATCTGTCGGCCAGGTCCATGCACAGCCGGGTCAGCCGTGCGTAGCCGTCATCGGTAACCCGGAGATTGCCGAGCCAGTCTTCCTCGCGACTGTCGAACCCCGCGGAGATCAGAATGAGATCCGGTTCGAGGGCTGTGTCACGCAGCCGCACCGACAGCGTATTCTCAAACGCGCCGATTATCTCGGCATCACCGCTTCCCGGCTCCAGCGGCACGTTCAGCGTGTAGCCGCTGCCCTCCCCGGCGCCCGTCCTGTCGGGCGATCCGGTACCAGGGTACGTCCACAGCACGTGGGTGGAGTAGTAGAAAACCGACGGGTCATCGTAAAATCTCCATTCCGTGCCGTTGCCGTGATGGTAGTCCCAGTCGACAATCAGAACGTTCCTGAGTCGGTACACATCCCGGGCGTAGCGAGCGGCGATCGCGACGTTGTTGAGAAAGCAGAATCCCTGACCCTGACAGGGACCGTCGTAGTTCGCTCCGTTGTTATGCGCGTGGTGTCCCGGCGGGCGAACCGCGCAGAATGCGTTGCGCAGATCGCCGCGGCAGACGGAATCGACCGCGCCCAGTACTCTTGATACCGCCAGGAAAGCGACCTCGCCCGTTACCGGGCATGCTTCGATCGACTCGATGTGTTCCGCCGAGTGGACGGCTTTTACGGCCCGCTCGACAGTGGCGGTGTCGGGCGCGGCATCAAGATGAACCAGGCTCTCCCACAGCACCTCCCGCCGAATCGCTTCTTCGATCGCCTCCAGCCGCACGGGTGCTTCGGGGTGCCCTTGCGAGAGAACATGATCGCGAAAACGCGAATCGTGAACAAACCCCGTCGGGCGCTCCGGCGCCTCTCCACTCCGATTCATGCTCAGTCGACCCCTTCCCCGCGTCATCCGCTTCCGGCGGTGCACTCCGCTGCGATCGGCGGGTGCTTCGCCCGCCGCCGGTACCTGTCGAGTCCCGCTCCCCAAAGAACTCCCTACGACAGGGCCTGCTCGATTCTCTCCATGGCTGTCCGGACATTCTCGACACTGTTGAACGCGCTGAGCCTGACATACCCCTCCCCGCATCGACCGAATCCGCTTCCCGGGGTGCAGACAACACCGGCTTTTTCCAGCAGTGAGTCAAAGAAGGTCCACGAATCCTCTCCTACGTGTATCCACACATACGGGGAATTGTTCCCGCCCACGTGATCCAGTCCGAGCGAAGCTATCTTCTCGCGGATGATCGCGGCGTTGCGAAGGTAATAGTCGGCAAGCTCCCTGCACTGACGACGCCCTTCGGCGGAGTACGTCGCCTCCGCGGCTCGTTGCACCGGATAGGCGACCCCGTTGAATTTCGTGCTGTGACGGCGATTCCAGAGTGCATGGAGGTGGTGAGGAGCACCGGAACGGTCGTAAACCATGCACTGATCGGGAATGACGGTATACGCGCAGCGCAGGCCGGTGAAACCGGCGGTCTTGGAGAAGCTTCTGAATTCCACCGCTACGTCTCGGGCGCCGGGAATCTCATAGATACTCCGCGGGAGGCCCTCGTCGCGGACAAAGCCCACGTATGCCGAATCGTAGAGTATCAGCGTGCGGTGCTCCCGCGCGTAATCGACCCATGTCCGCAACTGTTCCCGCGAGGCGGTTGCGCCGGTGGGATTGTTGGGGAAACAGAGGTACACAAGGTCTATCTGCTCCTCGGGCGGCTCCGGAAAATATCCGTTGTCCGCCGTTGATTCCAGGTACACGATCCCCTCGTATCGTCCCCGGTCGAAGCCTCCCGTGCGACCGGCCATGACATTCGTGTCGGCATAGACGGGGTATACGGGATCGGGGATGCCGACCGTGATATCCCGGGCAAACAACTCCTGGAAGTTCCCCGTGTCGCACTTGGAACCGTCGCTGATGAATATTTCACCGGGATCGATGTCGACGTCTCTGGAGCGAAAATCGACCCCGGCGATTGCCTCGCGCAGGAAGTCGTAGCCGTTGTCGGGTCCGTATCCGCGGAACGTCTCATCACTGCCCATTTCTTCCACCGCCTTGTGGAGAGCGTCGACACACGCCCGGGGGAGCGCCCGGGTGACGTCGCCGATTCCCAGCTTGATGATTCCCCTTTCGGGGTGACGTTTCCCGAAATCGGCCACACGGCGCGAAATCTCGGCAAACAGGTACGATGAGTGCAGTTTCAGGAAATGTTCATTTACCGTGATCACCGTGATGACTCCTGATGCTGTGAATGGAGTGAAACTTCCGGACAAAAGACTAAAAATGATAATTGATTGTGACCCCTTGAGTCAACGCGACGCCCGAGCCGCGGCGACACTCGGCGGTTGATCAGAGAGTGAAAGCCACTCCGACATGCCCGATTTGCTTGCTCTTCGAGGGGAAAATGCGGTATTTTCTCCTGATTCCCCGAATCCATCGGCTGCCCGCGGCGTGATTTCGTCCCGGCGGGGCGGAATTCTATCGAGGGGAGCCGGGGAATCGGCTGTTGCTCCGCCGCCTGTCCGTTGGATCCCCCGGGGCGGCTCATTCCAGCGAAAGGAACGTGTCATGTCCGCCTATCACATTGCGGTGCTCGATGTCGGGAAAACCAACAAGAAGGTGCTGGTGTACGACGATACCCTCTCGGTTGTTGATTCCGCTTACGAGACATTCGAAGAGCGCGTCGAGGGGCATGTACATTTCGAACCGGTGGAGGAGATGACCGCCTGGTTCAAGAAACAGCTTTCGGTCTTTTCGTCAAAGTATGCCGTCAAGGCCGTCTCCGTCACGACTCACGGCGCCACGGCCGTGGCGTTGGGCGCCGACGGTTCATTGGCCGTTCCCCCGGTAGCCTACACCACCGACGCGGGGGAGGAGTTTCGCGGCGAATTCTACGAGACGTTCGGCAACCGGGAGCAGTTGCAGGAGTCAACCGCGACGGCGGAGATCGGAAGCCTGATCAATGTGGCGAAAAAGGTGTTCTTCTGGAAGAAATACTATCCCGATCAGTTCGCGAAAGCTGAAAGGATACTCTATTTCCCGCAGTATTTCGGCTTCGTGCTCACCGGCAAGCTCGGCGCGGAGCCGACCTACACGGGCTGCCACACGTATCTGTGGGATTTCCGGAGAGGGGGCTATTCGGAGGTTGCACGGAAGCTGGGTGTTGCGGATATGCTCCCGTCGACCATTTCCAAACCGTGGGACATACTCGGTACGGTCAGCCCCGAGATAGCCCGTGAAACGGGGCTCTCCACCGACTGCGTGGTAACCATGGGAATCCACGATTCGAATTCATCGCTGCTGCCCTACCTGGTGAAGGGGTATGGGAATTTTGCCCTCAATTCCACGGGGACCTGGTGCGTGGCCATGCACCCGACCGACACGGTGTCGTTCGAGAAGGAGGATCTGGGCAAGCTGGTGTTCTATTTCCTCGATGCGTTCAACAATCCGGTGAAAACCTCAATTTTCATGGGGGGGCAGGAGTTCGATACCTACACGGAAATAATCCGCACGCATTCCAGCGGGGAGGACTTCCCCGGGTACGATCCGGAGCTGTATGCAAAAATCGTAGCCGAAAGAAAACTGTTCATTCTTCCGTCGGTAGTCAAGGGTACGGGTATTTTCCCCGATGCTGTTCCGAGAATTATCGAAGACGGGAGGGAGTTTACTCTCGAGGATATCAAAGCCGGACACATTCTGCCGGATTTCATGAAGGATTACCGGACTGCCCACGCGGTCATACGTATCTCACTGGCGATCCAGACCAGTGTTGCGCTCCGCATGGCCGGTTTCGGCGGCCGGGGATCGATTTTCACCGAGGGAGGGTTTCGCAGGAACGAAGGCTACAACAAGCTTCTGGCCTCACTCTTTCCCCATTCCACGGTTTCGCTGACCCGGCTGGAGGAGGCCACGGCTTTCGGTGCGGCCATTCTGGGGAAGGCGGCGCTGGACGGTACCGGCCCGGCGGAGACACGGGACTGCTTCGAAATCGAACGGATTGAAGTCCCGGGGGACCGCATCGACGGGCTGGAGCGATATACGAGGGATTTTCTCGACCGCCTGTAGCAGTAATCTCCGCGTGCCGGCTCAGGTGAGGCGATTGCCGACAAGTTGCGCCAGGGAAGTCAGCATCCCGGCCCCGGTTCCCAGGAATCGCACTTCGGAGACCGCCTTGTCGATCAGCTCCCGCGCATACGCGCGGGACGTTTCGATACCGCAGACCGACGGAAAGGTGGCCTTGCCGCGCGCCCGGTCGCTGCCCGCATCCTTGCCCAACTGCTCCGTGGTCCCTTCTTCATCGAGGATATCGTCCACCACCTGAAAAGCCAGCCCCACGTGGTTGCCGTAATTGGTGAGGCGATCCAGCGTATCCGCGTCGGTGTCGGCCAGAAGTGCTCCGATTCGTACCGAGGTACGAATGAGTGCGGCGGTCTTGTTGCGGTGAATATACTCGACCACCGATTTGTCAACGCCCTGGCCCTCCGACTGAATATCCACCACCTGCCCCCCGATCATTCCTGAAGTACCAAGGGCCGCGGCGGTTTCTCCGATAATATCGAGCCGTCCCAGGCGCGCCAGGCACTCGAAGGCGAAGATGCACAGGGCGTCGCCCCCCAGTACGGCCAGGGCTTCGGAGAAAGCCCTGTGGGCAGTCGGATTGCCCCTCCTGAAATCATCGTCGTCCATGCACGGCAGATCGTCGTGCATGAGCGAAAACGTATGAAACATCTCCAGCGCCGCGCCGGCGGTCAGAACCTCCTGGTTGTCGAATGCTCCGCCGCAGGCTTCGTGCGCGGCCAGCATCAGACCGGGACGGATCCTCTTGCCTCCCGCAAACACACTGTAGCGCATCACCGAATGGATCGAATCCGGATAGGAGCCTTCGGAGGGGAGCAATTCACCAAGCCTCTTCTCAACCACCGAGGCTACCCTTGCCAGATACTCCAGGGCATCATTCATCCGTGTCCTCCCCGCCCGCAAGCGAATCCGGCGAGATGCCGAGCGTCTTCTCGATGAACTCACCGTTCTCGCCCTTGAGCAGCTCACGGAGCTTCCCCTCGGCGCCCTTGAGATACCCTTCGCACCGTCGCATCAACGCGATGCCCTTCTCAAAATGCGCGAGCGCATCGTCCAGCGAGAGATCATCGCTCTCAAGCTTGTCCACCAGCTCTTCCAGTTGGGCCATTGCCTGCTCAAATGTCGGTTCCTGCTTGCTCATAAGCCTTTCGACCGTCTCCTGAGGTAACATGCGTCCGACGAGAAAATACTTCCCGATGCGTTTCCAGGCCCGAAAGGGACACAATCGGGCATCAACCGACCGTCTCCGTTTCCGCGGGCTTCAGCAGAAACATCGCTCCGGGGATGAAAACGAGGGCGAACGGAACAAGGAAAAGCCTGGTTTCGGCCATAACACTCATGAAAGCATGGACAAGAATCCAGATCGGCACCACAGCCCACACCCACGCCCTGAGTTCCACGGGCAGGCGGCGCCGGGCTTCGGCAACCGCCGCAAGCAGGGGGGTCACCCCAAGCGTGGCCAGGAGTCGAACCCACGTGACGCGGCGTAAGAGGTTGTATTTCAAGAGTGCAAGGCCCGGCTCATGGCCGTAGGGGATGAACAGCGCACGCGGTCCGAGCGTCAACCGTACGCCCACCAGCACAAGCAGGAACGCCCCGAGTGCTCCGGCAGAGACTATCATGCACCGGGTGGCGTCGCTTTCGCTCCGCCTTTCGGTGCGTCGCTTCCACAAGCAGACCGCGGCGGCCATGAATGGAATGAGGCCGGCGGTCTCGCGGTTCAGCGCGGCAATCGCCGAGAGCGGTACGATCCACACGTACCGGCCCGCAAGAATCAGCATGGCCGCGGCAAGATAAAAGAGTACATCGAAATAGGTGTTGAACTGCAGATCGCTTCCGTAGTCGGCATTGGACATGCCCAGGGCCAGGAGAGTAACTCCGACCACGGCATGGGCTCGCGGAAGCCCCAGCATCGTGTAGTACAGAAAACACGCAAGGAAGATCAGCAGCCCCTGAGCGTAGCGTGTGAACACGAATGCCGTCGCGTGAGGATTGTGAATATCCAGGGCCTTAGCAACCCGAATCCCGGCTTCGGTGACATATTCCGACATGATCCGGTACTGCCAGGGGTCCTTGGCCGTTTTTTCCAGCACGGCGCGATGACGCTCTATCTGGATGCCTCGTTCGAGGTAGTTCAAACCCAGTCGATCCACGTGCATGGAGACGGTCATATAGCTGTAGACGAGGGATACGGCAAGTACGGAAGCGGTCCACCAGGCGGTGGGTTTGGGTCGGCCGCATTTTTCGGTGTTGATACCGGGCTGCATAGGCTGATAAAATACTACCGATGCCCGGAGCGGTAAAGAAGCGGTGAGGCGGAGCGTATGGTACCGGCCCCCGGATCATTCAGCGCAGTCTATTTTGAAAGCGATAATGTCCCGGTGCGGATGGGAACGGCATCGGTCGGGACGCGGAAGGGGAGAGCGGGATATGAGTATGTTATCCGAATCGTTGCCGGCTGGGCTCTGGCCCCGGCCGCGAAGCGTAAGGCTGCACGAAGGGGTGCTTCGGCGAAGCTCGATCAAGCGGATTGTCGTTCCGAGCCGGTTTCCTACTCGACTCCGGGTGCGCGCCCGGAGTGCCCTGGGAGAGCACTTTTCGCGCGCCGCGGTGGTGCGCGAAAGTCAATCGGGGCCGCACCGCGCGGGCGACGTGTGGATTACGCGCGACCCCGCCGAGAAAGATCCTCAAGCATACCGGCTCACCATCGGGGACAACGGTGTCGTGATACACGCCGGCAATGAAGCAGGCGCCTGGTACGGTATGGTTACCCTGGGACAAATGTCGCGGCTGAGTTCGTCGGTCCTTCCCGCGTGCACGATCGACGACCGTCCGGCATTCACCGATCGCGGTTTCATGCTCGACATCAGCCGCTGCAAAGTTCCCACCATGCACACCCTGCGACGTGTGATCGACCTGCTTGCATCCCTGAAGTACAACCAGGTTCAGCTCTATACCGAACACACGTTCGCTTTCCCGGGGCACGAAGACGTCTGGCGGGGCTGCTCGCCGATGACCGGGGACCAGGTTCGCCATCTGGACCGATACTGCCGCGAGCGATTCATCGAACTCGTGCCTAACCTCAATTCGTTCGGTCATTATGAACGCTGGCTCAAACACCCGCGGTATCGGCGCTACGCCGAGTGTCCCGACGGGTTCGTGCATCCGCTGAGCGGGGAAATGATGCCGGCAGGCTCCACGCTGTATCCTTCAGGGGAGAGTCTGGCCCTGCTGGATTCCCTTTACGGATCTTTTCTTCCCCATTTTACGAGCGGGATGTTCAATGTGGGCTGCGACGAGACCTGGGAGTTGGGGAAAGGGCGCAGCAGGCGGGCATGCAGGCGCAAGGGATGCCGGCGGGTGTATCTGGATTTCCTTCTGGATATTCATGGTCTCGTGCGGAAACGGGGAAGGCGCATGATGTTCTGGGGGGATATCATTCTGCGCAGTCCCGATCTGATTGCCGAGCTGCCGCGCGATGTGGTCGCGTTGAACTGGGGATACGAGGCATCACATCCGTTCGACAAAGAGTGTGCCCGATTTCAATCCTCGGGCATACCTTTCTACGTGTGTCCCGGTACATCGAGCTGGAACTCGCTTATCGGGCGGACCGATAACTGCCTGGGCAATCTTTCCAACGCCGCCCGTCGGGGGCTTCGCCACGGTGCCCGAGGCTACCTGGTCACGGACTGGGGAGACGGCGGCCATCACCAGTACCTTCCCATAAGCTATCCGGGAATGGCCGGTGGCGCGGCCTGTGCCTGGCGGGGGCGGATTCCGGGAGAGCCGGACCTCGCGCGGGCGCTGGATCGGTGGGTGCTGGACGACCGGACGGGCGTGCTCGGCGAGACGCTGCTGGAGCTGGGACGGGTTCATCGCGGGCTGGGAATTCCCCTGCGCAACAAAACCGCGATCAATGAACTTCTCTTTGCTGATGGGGCCGCGCCGCCCGGATGGGAGGGCAGGCTTTCCGCCGCGAAGCTGAAGCGAACTGTTGACAAACTCGAAGAAACGGCGGCCCGCGTGAGCGGAGGGAGGCCGGGTGGTGACGACGGGGATCTGGTCATGGACGAGATAGCCGCGGCGGTGGGCATGGCCCGGCATGCGCTGCGCTACGGCCTCTACCTCACCAGCGGATCGCCGTCGAAAGCGGTATTGTGCCGGGAGCGCAAGGAGGTGATCAAGCGCCACCACGGGTTGTGGAAGGCGCGCAATCGTGCGGGGGGCCTGGCCGAGAGTTCCGGCCGGCTTCGCAAGGGCTTGCGGGCATTGTGCTGAGCCGCCCAGGCCGTCGCGCGGCGCTCAGGAGGGTGGTTGTCCCGGGCTCGTACCGTTTTCGCGGGGCCGGGTTTCGACGATTCGTGCGCGCGCACCGCCTCGATGAAATCGCAGTGCCACGATCTCGTTTTCCGCAAGAGCCGCGGCGTCTTTCACCGCACCGCCGTCTTCGCGCATGATCACGCTGTAGCCCCGCGAAAGCACCGCCAGGGGGCTGAGCGCACGAAGTCGACCGGCAGTGTACGAGGTGCGTTCCCGGAGAGCCGACAGACGCAGACCCATTGCCCGGTACTGCCTCTCCTGAAGCTCATCGTGCCTCTGCCGTGCCTCTGCCGCCAGTCGCCACGGTCTCCTCAGCCCCGGTCTTCGCCTGATCGCCCGCAGACTTTCGCGTCGAGCATTCCAGTAACCGAGGAAACGATACGCGAAGCGTTTGAGCAGCGTCCCGAAATAGCGGGTCAGCTCCGCGGTGTCGGCGACGGCGATTTCGGCGGCCGCCGACGGTGTGGGAGCGCGGATATCGGCGACAAAATCGGCAATCGTGAAATCAACTTCGTGCCCAACTGCTGAGATTACCGGTAAATCGGAAACGGAAATCGCCCGCGCAACTGCCTCTTCATTGAACGCCCAAAGATCTTCGAGGGACCCGCCGCCGCGGCCGACAATCATGCAGTCGACGTTTCCGCAGGCGTTCATGTCGGCGATTGCCGCGGCAATGCTCGGTGCGGCTGCGTCGCCCTGCACCGGTACGTCGATCACCACGATATCGGTCATGGGCCCCCGGGAGCGGACAACCTTGACAATATCGCGCAGGGCCGCCCCGCGCTTCGAGGTAATGACCCCGAGGCGACGTACAGTCTCGGGCAGTTGCTTTTTCCGTTCCGCATCGAAAAGCCCTTCGGCCGCAAGACGCTTCTTCAGCTTTTCGAATGCCAGGTAGAGAGCCCCCAGTCCGCCTGGCTGCATCCGATGAATATCCAACTGATAGTAGCCGCCCCGCTGGTAGACGCGCAGGGAAGCTATCGCCATAACCTCCATGCCGTTTTCGGGCTCGAACGTCATTTTCGAGGAGACCGAGCGCCAGATGACCGCCGGAATCCGACTTCCTCCGTCTTTGAGCGTCAGGTAGCAGTGACCGCTTGCGGCACGCTTGAAGTTGGATATCTCCGCCTGAACCCATACCAGAGTGTTGGCGGATTCGATAATTCGTGCGACGCCGGCGTTGATTTCCGAAACGGTATAGGGGCGCTCGCACTCGCGTGGGGGCGTAAACTCGTACATCGGGTAACTCACGGGATATCCACTCGCCGGTTGATTCGAGAAATCGACCGCGCTTCGCCGCTCCGCTCGTCGATATCCAGCACCACGGCATTGATCACCGGTCCTTCCTCGGCGGGCTCAAAACGCACGTAGGTTTGAAGCAGGAACTTCCGAATGACGCCGTCGGCCCGCATTCCGATACACGAGCGTTCCGGGCCGGTCATGCCGACGTCGGAGATATAGGCCGTGCCCCTGTCGCTCACCTGCTCGTCGGCCGTCTGCACGTGCGTATGCGTACCCAGTACCGCGCTGACTCTGCCGTCGAGGTGGTACAGGAGAGCCTTTTTCTCGCTCGTGGCTTCACAGTGGAAGTCAACGATTACTACCGCTGCCCGGGGGGCGATCTGCTCAAGAGCGTGATCGGCGCACCTGAACGGGCACTCCAGGGTTTCGCCGAAAAAGGTCCGTCCCTGAAGATTCAGCACTGCCGCATCGGCCCCTGACGCGCCGCGAAACACCGTGAAACCGTGACCGCTGTTGCCGGGAGGAAAGTTGTACGGACGAAGGACGCGATCATCCGAATCGAGGGCGGCGGTCGCCTCCTGCGAAGCGAAGGAGTGATTGCCGCCCGTGACCACGTGGACTCCGTACCTGAAAAACTTGCGAAGGATATTGAGGGTTATCCCTTTGCCGCCGGCTGCGTTTTCACCGTTGGCGATGCATATATCAATGCCCTGCTCGTCGATCAGCGAAGCAAGGTGGTGGGCCAGGATTCTGCGCCCCACCGCCCCGAAAACATCGCCGACAAACAGAATACGCATTAAAAGGACTCCCCGGAGAAATGCCCGTGCCGCAAATCGCGCCTAACGGGCCAGTTCCGTGTAGCGGCTCTCCCGTATCACCGTCACTTTCACCTGGCCGGGGTATTCCATTTCGTCTTCGACCTTCCTGGCAACCTGCAGCGCCATCTCCTCAGCCTGAGCATCGTTGACCTGGTCCGGCTCGACCATGACGCGAATCTCGCGGCCGGCCTGGATCACGTAGGAGCGGTTGACCCCGCGGAATGAATCGGCAATCTTCTCCAGGTTGGTCAGCCGGTTCACGTAATTGTTCAGCGTTTCCCGCCGTACGCCCGGCCGCGTGCTCGAAATCGTATCGGCAGCCTGCACCAGCACCGGGTACAGGGAAATCGGCGGGACATCCTCGTGATGCGCGGCGATTGCGTTGCAGATTATTTCGTTTTCGCCGTACTTGGCGGCCAGTTCGGCCCCCAGTTGCGAATGTGTTCCTTCGGTTTCCCTGTCGATGGCCTTGCCGATATCATGCAGCAGCCCCGCACGCGTGGCCAGTTTCGGGTCGAGGTTCAGCTCCGCGGCCAGCAGACCCGCAAGCACCGCTACCTCCTTGCAGTGCTGAAGCACGTTCTGGCCGTACGATGCGCGGTATTTCAGTCTCCCGAGCAGTTCGACTATTTTCGGTTTCAGTCCGTGCGTTTTCAGCTCGAAAATCACTTCCTCGACCGCTTCTTTCATCTTCCGGTCAAGCTCTTTCTCGCTCTTCTTGATAAGTTCCTCGATCCGCCCCGGATGTATCCGCCCATCGATGATCAGTTTTTCCAGCGCAATACGGGCCACTTCCCGCCTGATCGGATCGAACCCCGAAAGAATCACCGCCTCGGGCGTATCGTCGACAATCACATCGATACCGGTGGCCTCCTCAAACGCACGTATATTGCGTCCTTCTCTGCCGATAATCCGCCCTTTCATCTCGTCGTTGGGAAGGTGCACTACCGACACGGTCGACTCCACGGTCGTATCCGCCGCACACCGCTGTACGGCCTGCAGCACCATCTCCCGCGCCTCCCCGTCGGCCTCCTCCCGCGCCTTGTCGCGCAATTCCTTGATCATCTGCGCACATTCGTACCGCACCTGGCTCTCCAGGTTCTTCATCAGAAGCTGCTTCGCGTCCTCCTGGCTCATCTGGGCTATTTTTTCGAGCCTGTCGTTTTCAAGAGAGATCAACTTGCTCAGCTCTTCATCCTTGGTACGAAGCGTGGTTTCCTTGGAATTGAGAAACCCCTCCCGCGCGGCGAATTCTGTCTCACGGTTCGAGACGGTATCCTCGCGCTTCTTGAGTTCAAGCTCCGCTTCCTTGAGACGCTGCTGTTGCTGCTTCAGCTCATCGCGCCGCCGGCTCGCTTCCTGCTCAAACTCCGACTTCGCCTTGAACCACTCATCCTTGGCCTCCAGAATCGAGGTTTTTTTCTGAAGCTCCGCCTCCTTTGCCGCATCCTTGAGAATCCGTTCGGCTTCCCGCTCGGCCTCGTCCATCCGGCGTTCCTTGTAGCGTCTGTCGGCAAGGGATCGCCAGTAGTGGCCCAGCAGGAAGCTCAGTACGGCCGCAACTATGCCGATTACCGAAATAACGATTCTATCGACCATACAAAACCTCCGCGCTGTGAATGTTTCAACGATTCGAAACTCTGTGAGAGAGGATCGAGGCGGAGGGAAGAGCAGAGGATGCACTCTTCGGAAGAAGAGGCTGGGCGAGACCCTTACTTAGTCCGAATCCCCGGCATGGGCAACCGGGGGCGAGCATGTCATGCAGAACCGGCTATCCGCGAAAATCCTCCAGGACGGAGGAAATCCTCCGGGTGAGCGATTTCGCCTTTTCGTCAAGCTCATCAACATAGTCGGCCTGTTCCTTGTTCCTTGCCTGCACTTCAAACAGCTCGCCCGCCATATTCATCGCGGAAACAATCGCCACCTTGAGCCTGTCGCGAGATGCCACCTGCTGGTGCGTTTCGGTCATTTTCCGCCGAACATACTCGGCAACCTTCTGTGCACTCGCCGAATCGGCATCACTCCTGAGAGAGTACTCATTCCCCAGGATCGAAACGCGGACACTTTCCGTCGATGAATCCATATACCCCACGAGGCCTTACGCCGGCCGGTTCGTTTCGACTAAGCTATCGATTCCAATCTCTTCAGTATGCCCTGAACTTTCCCCGCCGCGGTGTCAAGCTTTTCGCGAGACTGCCGCAGATCGTCTCTCAGAGAGTCTCGTTCGCCTCCCAAACCCTCTTTCTCCTGTTCCAACTCAGCTATTCGCAAGTCCTTATTTTCGAGGTCCTTTCTGAGTGTATCATAATCGTTTCGCAACGACTGAAATGCCTGTATGAGTTCTTCAACCTTCGTTTCCAATTCCGTAAGATTCTCGATTGCCGCCACTGGCTTCCCCTTGTTGTCGTGTGGCTTCTACGCCTCTTGATGTGGTGCTTGAGCTTATTCGTCCTATCGGCCACCTTGGCAGGTCCTTGCCTCAGTATCAATATACACCATCGACCGGCCGGCGATCAATGATTTGTTTCGGTTATGTTATAATCCTACCATTCCGGAATCCCGGCGGTCAAAGCACCGGGGCGTGCCCTTTTGTCCCCCGAACCCGCTGAAGGCACGGTTCTTACTGCCGCAGGCGGGCACCGTACTTCGAGGAGACCCTCTCGATAATAGCGTCGCACACCTCCTGTGCCGCCTCGTCGGTGAGCGTGCGCTCCGGCGATCGGAGACGAACCGACCAGGCAATACTTTTCATGCCTTCCTCGACCTTCTCCCCCCGGTAGACATCGAAGGGCACGACCGCCTCAACCAGGCTCGAGAGCCCGAAGATTTCTTCGGAGATCGAGGCGGAATTGATCGACTCGGGAAGAACGAAGGCAAAATCGCGTTCGACCGCGGGGAATTTTGGCAGGCCGCGGTAGCGAGGCGCCGAGGGAGTCCAGTCCAGAAACTCGGTTACGTCAAGCTCGGCATAGTACAGCGCCGTGTCGGTGTCGAAATGTGCGCCGATTTCGGAGTTCAGTTTTCCCATGCTGCCCGTGATTTTGTCGTTGTAGTGTACCGATGCCGATTCGCGGTCGAACAGGGGGTCGTTGCCGGGACCATACTCCAACGAACCGATCTCCAGATTCACCGCCAGAGCATCCAGGATTCCCTTGAGCACGAAGAAGTCCGACGGGACACCGCCGTGGTTCCACGCCGGGGGCTGGTACGCACCCTGGATTACGATTGCCAGGTGCGTTCGCTCCAGCGGGAGGTGTGTCCGGCCCCTGGAGCGGAATACCTTGCCCAGCTCGAAGAGACGGTTGTCGGTTGTCCGGCGATTGAGATTGTAGACCACGGTCTGCAGCAGGCCCGCAACCATGGTGGTACGAAGACAGGCGAGGTCGGGGCTGATCGGGTTCATGAGCGCCACGGGTTGGATGTCGGGACGGATCAGCCTGAGGGTTGCCTCGGGGCACAGCCCGCCGGTGACTATCTCGTTGAGTCCGAAGTGGGCCAGTGAGGCGCGAATCTTCCCGGTTGTCGTTTCCCTGGTGTTCTCGGAGCGCCGCAGGGGGAGCGTGGTCCGCGAGGTTGCCTGGATGTTGTCGTACCCGTGCATCCGCCCGATCTCCTCGATCATATCGACCTCGAGACGCAGATCGTGGCGCCAGGTGGGGACCGTGCACGTGAGCGTATCGTTGTCGGCCCGGTCGACCTCGATAAGCAGGGCCCTGAGCAGCTTTGCCGTAGTATCGGGGGTTAGATCCGTTCCCAGCAGCTCGGCGGCCTTCGATATGCGAACCGGGATCGCAGGCCGCCTGCAGGGTTGCGGATTGCGGTCGATTCGCCCGGCGCAGACGGTCCCGCCGGCAAGCGAGGCTATCAACGCGGCCGCGGTGTCCAGCGACCGGATAAGGCCGTCACCGGGATCAACGCCCCGCTCGAAACGGTACGAGGAATCGGTGGACAGGCCGAGTCGCTTGGAGGTTCTCCGGACGCCGGAGGGATCGAAATACGCACATTCCAGGAAGATATCGGTTGTCTCTTCGGTCACGGCCGAACCGGCGCCTCCCATGATTCCGGCCAGGGCCAGCGGCCCCCCGTCGTCACAGATCAACAGGTCTTCGGCGGTAAGCGTGCGCTCCTGCTCATCCAGCGTGACAAACACCATGCCCTCCCCGGCGGTCCTGACTGAAATCCTTCCGCCCTTGATCTGCTTGAAATCGAAGGCGTGCATGGGGTGGCCGAAATGCAGCAGTATATAATTGGTGATATCAACAACATTATTGATCGGTCTCAGCCCCACGGTCCGGAGCCGGTTTTTCAGCCATTGAGGCGAAGGCCCCACCGTTACTCCCCGCAGCAGCCTGCCCGCGTAGCGCGGACACCTCGCGGGCGCGTCGATGCGCACGTCCGCGTGCGTGCCAATCGGGTCGTCGTCCCGCTCGTGAGGCACCGCCGCGGTCTCCCTGATTGTCGTCCCCGCGGCCGCGGCAAGCTCACGGGCAACCCCGAGCATGCTCAGGCAATCTCCCCTGTCGGGGGTCAGCTCGATATCCAGAATCCAGTCGGCGGGGATGATATCACTGAGCGGCCGGCCGATTTCGGTGCCGGCGTCAAGCTTCATGATACCGCTGTGATCCTCCGAAAGCCCCAGCTCCCGCTCGGAGCAGAGCATTCCCGAGGACGTAACGCCGCGTATGACCGCGGTATCGACAGTCATGCCCGAGGCCACGGTTGTACCGGCCGGCGCAAACGCCGCGATCATACCCTTCCGGACATTCGGCGCGCCGCACACGACCTCATGCTTCCCGGAACCTGCCTCGACCGTGCAGACACGGAGCTTGTCGGCGTCCGGGTGCGGCCGCACTTCACGCACCCGCGCGGTGGCGACCCCTGCGGGAGGCGCGTATGCACGCACCGATTCCACTTCGAGACCCACACCGGTGAGCACTTCCGCCACACGGTGAGCATCGCCGTCGATATCGACAAGATCCTTGAGCCAATTGAGCGAAATGCGCATAGTCAGTCTTCCTCGGAGCTTTTTTCGAAAGGGCCCGCGTTTCCCGTAATCGACCCGGATGTCCGCCGGCGACCCGCCCGTGGTTACGCCCGGAATCCCGATCCCGGTTCAGAACTGTCGCAGAAACCGCACGTCGTTTTCGAAGAACAATCGTATGTCGTCGATACCGTATTTCAGAAGCGCGGTCCGATCGATTCCCATGCCGAAGGCAAAGCCGGAATATGTCTCGGGATCCAGGCCGCCGTTGCGCAGCACATTGGGATGAACCATCCCCGCCCCCAGCACCTCAAGCCACCCCGTCTGCTTGCACACGCTGCACCCCCTGCTGCCGCAGAGAAAGCATTCGACATCCATCTCAACACTCGGTTCGGTGAACGGGAAGAAGCTGGGGCGGAATTTTACCCGCGCCGTATCATCGAAAAAGCGGCGGGCGTATTCCAGAAGCGTTCCCTTGAGATCGGCGAAACTGACTCGGGTATCGATAAAGAGGCCTTCGACCTGATGAAACACGCAGTAGCTGCGCGCCGAAACTTCTTCGTGGCGATACACCCGGCCGGGCATGATACAGCGTATCGGCGGCTTCTGATTCTCCATGACACGAATCTGCACCGGCGAAGTGTGGGTTCGCAGAACAACTTCGGGCGAGACCACGAACGTGTCCTGCATGTCCCGCGCTGGATGATCGGGCGGAAAATTGAGCGCGCCGAAATTGTAGTAGTCACTCTCGACATCGGGACCGTAGGCAACGTCAAAACCCATATCCTGAAGGATTTTGCACATGCGGTCTCTGATTTTCAGCAGCGGATGAAGGCTCCCGCGGGGAAAGGGGAAACCCGGAAGCGTCGGGTCGAACGACGACTGCTCGGGGCCGCTCTCCTTCTGCAGCCGCAGCAGGTCGGCGAACTTCTCCTCAAGTTCGCGCCGCAGTTGGTTTGCCGCCGCACCCGTCTCCCGGCGCTTGTCTTCGGGCAGGCCGCCCAGCCCCTTGAGCAGCCCGCGGATCAGTCCCTTCTTGCCCAGGTAGGTGATCCGAAACTGCTCGGCATCCGCCTGGTTTCGAACCGAATCCAGTTCTTCGAGTGCGCGGGCACGAAGAGATTGAACGGTTTCAGGCGATGCTGCTTCATCCTGCCGCGCCATCGAATCCGTCCTGCCCGTTGACGTGCTCGATCAGTGCCTTGAACGTGTCCGGCTCATGAAGGGCAAGGTGTGCCAGGGTCTTGCGATTGAGCGTGATGCCCTTCTTGCTCAAGGCGGCCATGAACCGGCCGTAGGTCATGCCGTGCGACCGGGCGGCCGCGTTGATCCGCATGATCCACAGGGACCGGAACCGTCGCTTTTTCTGCCGGCGATCGCGGTAGGCATACTGTCCGGCTCGCGCGACGGCATCCTTGGCCGTGCGAATGCAGCTCTTGCGTTTTCCAAAATAGCCCGACGCCGCCTTGATAATCTTCTTGCGGCGCCGGCGCGAAGCGGTTCTTGTTTTTGCTCGCGGCATGTATTCAACTCCTTGAGAATGTGTTGTCGAAATCGGCGACGAGAATCATTCGGGCACTCAGGCGCTCAACATGCCGCGGATGCGCTTCTCGAAGGAAGCGTCGATCAGCGTGGCCTGCCGAAGCGAACGTTTGCGCTTGCGGTTTTTCTTGCCCTGAAGGTGACTCTTGTTGGCCTTGTGGCGACGAACGTGTCCGTCGGCGGTCGTGCGAAACCGCTTCTTCACTGCACTGCGTGTCTTCATCTTCGGCATACGACTCTCTCCTCTATGATGTGTCCGGAGTATATCCGTCAATGGTAATCGACCGCACACGGCCCATCGCCGCCGCGCGACATCTGCTGCCGGCGACTGCCCTCACGAACCTGTGGTTCGGAGGCGCTCTCATGCCCTTTCCCGCGGCGATTCTTTCCCCCGGACCAGCGGCCGGCGGGGGAAAGAGGATCTCAGTCGGAGGCCTCCCGCTGCTTTTCTTCCTGCACCCGCCGTTTCTTCTCCTGCTCTTGTCTGCGCAGGTAATCACGTATCTTGGCCTTGTCGGGTACGAACATGGAGATCATGTTGCGCCCTTCCATCTTCCCGTCCAGCTCCTTCGTCGCGATGTCGTCCAGTTCCTCATTAAAGTGTGTCAGGATACGCCGACCGAACTCCTTGTGCACGATTTCCCGCCCGCGGAATACGACCGTTGCCTTCACCCGGTCCCCCCGCAGCAGAAACTTCCGCGCATGCTCCATCTTGAAATGAAAGTCGTGCTCGTCGGTCTTCGTGTGAAACTTGATTTCCTTGAGATGCACGA
>CAZNDN010000033.1:27135-30601 GCA_964571815.1 uncultured Fibrobacterota bacterium
CTGCTGACGAATTTGCGTCTGATACGCGCCTCCTTACGATGAGTTACGTGAAACCGGCGACGATTTCCGCTCGTCTTCTTCCCGAAGCCGGCGGATGAACTCCTCAAGCGGTTCCGCACCCAGATCACCCTCGCCGTGCCGCCGTACCGACACCGCACCGCTTTGCTTCTCTCTGGCTCCCACGATTGCCATGTACGGAATTTTCAGAAGTTCCGCCTGCCGGATTTTATAGCCAATCTTCTCCGCCCGTCGATCAAGCTCAGCCCTGATCCCCGCATCGCACATCTTCCCGACAACCTCTTCGGCATAGTCGGCGAACTTGTCCGAGACCGCAATGACCGCCACCTGCCGCGGAGCAAGCCACAGCGGAAGCGCTCCGCCGTAGTGCTCCAGCAGAATTCCGATAAACCGCTCCATCGACCCCAGCAGCGCCCGGTGAATCATCACCGGCCGCTTCTTTTCCCCGTCGGCGTCCGTATACTCCAGCTCGAACCGCTCGGGCATGCTGAAATCGAGCTGAATGGTCCCGCACTGCCACCGCCGGCCGAGACAGTCTTTGATATGAAAATCTATCTTCGGACCGTAGAAGGCGCCGTCGCCGCGATTGAGCCGGTAGTCGTAGCGCTTCCCGTCGAGCACGTTCCGCAATGCATCCTCAGCCCGCTCCCACATTTCCGGCGAGCCGATAAAGTCTTCCGGCCGTGTCGACAACTCGACTTCGTAGTCGTCGAAACCGAATGTACTATAAATACGAACCACAAAATCGATAACTTCGGCAATCTGCGCCTCGATCTGGTCGGGCAGGCAGAAGATGTGAGCATCGTCCTGCGTAAACTGCCTGACCCTGAACAGCCCGTGGAGTACGCCGGCTTTTTCGTGGCGGTGCACGAGGCCGAATTCGCAGATCTTGAGGGGAAACTCGCGGTAGGAATGCGGCGCGTTCCCGTAGATGAGCAGGCCGCCGGGACAGTTCATGGGCTTCACCGCATGCGTGACCTCGTCGATCTCCGTGAAATACATGTTCTCCCGGTACTTGTCCCAGTGTCCGCTTCGATGCCAGAGACCCTCGTTGAGAATAATCGGGGTCTTGATTTCCCGGTACCCGGCCGTTTCGTGCTCCCGCCGGCAGTAATCCAGAATGGTATTGTACAGCATTGTACCGTTGGGGTGCCAGAACGGAAATCCGGCCCCTTCGGGGTGGAAGCTGAAAAGGTCCAGTTCCCTGCCCAGCCGACGGTGGTCCCGCGCGCGGGCTTCCTCGAGCATCCGCAGGTGCTCCTGAAGCATGGATGCCCTGGGGAAGGAGACGCCGTAGATCCGCTGAAGCATCTTGTTGTGCTCATCACCGCGCCAGTAGGCGCCCGCCACGCTCAGGAGCTTGAATCCCTTGATCATTTTCGTATTGGGCAGATGCGGTCCGCGGCAGAGGTCCTGCCAGTTGTCCTGACGGTAGAAACTCGGGCTGCCTTCGATCTGCTCCAGCAGCTCAAGCTTGTACGGTTCCTCCCGCTCCCGGTAGTACTCGCGCGCTTCTTCGGCCGAGACCTCGACCCGATGGATTTCCAGCCCCGAACCGATGATCTCGAGGCATTTCTTCTCGATTTTTTCAAGATCTTCGGGCGTAAACGGCTCGGGAACATCGAAATCGTAGTAGAAGCCGTTTTCGATTGACGGGCCGATTGCCAGTTTCGCCGAGGGAAACAGATCCTGGACCGCCTGGGCGAGTATGTGCGACGATGTGTGCCGGAACACGGACTTTCCCTCGGGCGTATCGAAGGTCACCAGCTCGACCGTATCTCCTTCGTGGACTTCACGGGTGAGATCGCACAGCGACCCGTTGACTCGTGCCGCAAGGGCGGCCCTGGCAAGACGCGGTCCGATCGCCGAGGCTACATCACGCGCCACGGCACCGTCGTCCACACTGACAGTCTTTCCGTCGGGAAGAGAGACGTTCATTTCAGGAGACTTTCACTTGCATTTTCCCCGGCGCCCCGAAAGACGCGTGAGTCGTGTCATTCCTCTATTCTCGCGTACCCGACACGCTTGTCTGCGTGCTGCCCCTGGGTAAGAGGTGAACCGGAGGGCATGTATGGGAATTTCGGATTGTGGATTGCGGATTGCGGATTGATAGACTGACAAGTCTCTGGAGTCGGTAGCTACGTTGGTATCCCGATGAACGTGTCTTCAGAGCACTTTGAGTGAGGGCAGGTTTGCGCCACATACCACCCACTACTCACAGAAGTCAATCCCCAATCCGCAATCCCCAATCCGAAATCAAAAAATGGGCGATACTGGACTCGAACCAGTGACCCCTACCATGTCAAGGTAGTACTCTAACCAATCTGAGCTAATCGCCCGATCGATACAGGACAATTATACAAAATACGATGTTTCGCGATTCGGTGTCAATCCGATAGTGTCGACACGCACCGGACGAGGCGGCGTTACAGCCGTGCCGGTTGAGGAGGGGGAGAGGGCGGACCGGCTCGGATGCGCCCATCAGCGTTGCTGCGCTTTGCGTATGGCGTCATAAATTGTGGAGATTCTGGACTGAGGCGGCTGCTGGAGCGACGCGAGCTGCTCGGCGGTGTAATTGTTTTTCAGGAATTCGTCGATCGGCACATCATCCCGACGGCAGTCCCTGATACGGCGGCACGGCCCCTCCGGCGTTGCCCGCCGGCAGTAGGAGAAGGCCACGAAATGCCCCAGCATGGGGCAGTATGCTTCTTGTGAGTCGTATGAAGTATCCATGGGTTCATCACCCCTGTTCTACAAGAAAGATACATCAGCGGGTCCGGCGGCCGCGGTCGTGGGGCGAAAGAGGCCCGGCCCGACATTCGTGCGTCGGACCGGGTCGGTAGTTTTACCACTTCCCGCTTTTCGCGGTGCTGGGCTTGGGATACTCCCCGAGCGGTTCGGTGAACTTCGTAAGCTGCTCGTCGGGCAGCGCGTACGGCTTGAGTTTCCCGCTCAGGAACGCTTCGTACCCGGTGAGGTCCATGAGCCCGTGCCCGCTCCAGTTGAAGACGATCACCTTTTCCTTGCCTTCCTCCTTGGCCTTCTTCGCCTCGCGGATCACCTGGGCGATTGCGTGGCTTGTTTCCGGTGCGCAGATTGTGCCTTCGGTACGCGCCCACTGCACCGCTGCTTCGTAGCACTCGATCTGGTCCAGGGCCGTCGGCTGCAGGAGCCCTTCGACCACCGCCTGGCTGACAAGCGGCGCCATGCCGTGGTAGCGCAGTCCGCCGGCATGGATCGGGGGCGGAATAAACTCGTGACCGAGCGAGTACATGGGAAGCAGCGGCGTCATCTTCGCCACGTCGCCGTGATCGTACGCAAACGGCGCGCGGGTCATGGTGGGGCAGGAGGTCGGCTCCACCGGGATGATCGTGATATCGGCGCCGTTGATCTTGTCGCGCACGAACGGAAAGGCCAGCCCGGCGAAATTGGAGCCGCCGCCGGCGCA
>CAZNDN010000033.1:30701-32788 GCA_964571815.1 uncultured Fibrobacterota bacterium
ACCCTGCACTCCAGCCCCACAAGCGCGCAGGAGAATGCCAGCGCGCTTCCCCACTGGCCGGCCCCGGTCTCGGTGGTCAGGCGCTTGATCCCGAATTCCTTGTTGTACCACGCCTGGGCTACGGCCGTATTGGGCTTGTGGCTTCCGGGCGGCGACACCCCTTCATCTTTATAGTAGATACGCGCCGGCGTACCGAGGGCCTCTTCGAGGTACCTGGCCCGTCGAAGCGGCGAGGGTCTCCAGCGGTAGAGAATATCGAGGATCGGCTCCGGGATCTTGATCTCCCGCTCGGTCGAGACTTCCTGCTCGATCAGGTTCATGGGAAACACCGGCGCCAGCATGTCCGGCGACACCGGGTTGCCGTCGGGCCCCAGCGGCGGCTGAAGGGGAGTGGGAAGGTCGGCGGCCAGGTTGTACCACGACCTGGGGATTTCATTTTCGTTGAGCAAGATTTTCACGGGCATACTGCCTCCTTATGGTGCGAAGACGGGGTACGGCGGTCCCCCGAAAGAATGGGTGTCGGTCGAGTGCCGCTTCCGCGGGTCGGCGCGGCACAACTCCGGTCTCGCCCGCGGCCTGTGACGGGGGTTACGGAAATGCAGCGCCACCCGAGGCATTTACAAAATAGCTTCGAGCGCGGTTGGGATCAAGAAACGTCGGCATGGGAGGCTGGTGATATGTCGAAAGTGCCCCTCTCGCGGCACGGACATGCGATCACTCGCCGAGTCATGGGTAATCTTGACAAGTTGTCTCTTCGGTTGTATATTTTCTTGGTGAAGCAGCAAGGAGGCAATCATGCATACGATAGGGGTAGGTGAACTCAAAGCTCATTTCTCGGATGTTTTAAACGGGATCAGGCGGGGAGAGGAATTCGTCATAACGTTCGGCAGGCGCAAGAGCAGGCTTGCCGCGCTTATCCCGTTTCGGAGGTATCGTTCGTCGAAAAAGAAGCGCACTCTCGGTGTGCTTGCCGACAGGGGGCCGGTGAGGTTCTCAAAGGATTTCAAGATGACGGATGAGGATTTCCTGAGATCGTGAACTTTCTGCTTGACACCCATGCTCTTCTCTTTGCTGCCTTCTTTCCGAAAAAACTGGGCGCTGAGGCGCGGAAGGTGCTCGCCGAGGGAGAAAACAGGGTTTTTGTGAGTGTCGTAACGTTCTGGGAGATTTCGCTGAAATGTTCGGTGGGAAAACTTCAGCTTCCTGACACATCACCAACTAGCCTCCCGCGTGCCTGCGAACGCATGGGCTTCGAGGTCGTGGGTGTGTCTCCGGAGGATGCGGCTTCTTTCCACGAATTGCCGCGACTGGAACATCGTGACCCCTTCGATCGCCTTCTGGTATGGCAGGCAATTCGCAACAGCTTCGCGTTGGTCTCCCGTGACACAAAACTCCGATGTTATGAGCGACATGGCCTGAAACTCGTGTGGTAAGATGTTGGAACGCCGGCGTGCCCGACGCCTTGAACTATTACTTCATGATAGACAACCGGCGGGATCAGGATACGGCCGAAAAGCCGGGGCAGGACATTCAGCTTGCCGATTCTGCTCAATGCAATCAGGCACGAAGAATCGGCAATCACGCATTCAGACATTAGTCAACTTCTGCATATCCTGCCCCAAGTCATCCTCCTCATAGTCCGCGGGAATGCCGAGCCGGCTGTTGAGATCGGCAAATTCCCATTGAGACATGCCGCCCAGCTCGCATGCCTTCCCCCGGGAGAGTTTCCCGTGTTCTCATTCAGGAACAGGGCCAGTATTCGCCGAGCTTCCCGGTTTAAGTGGGCCTTGTTCAACCCAGCCTCACGACCGCCATTTCAGGAACATCAAACTCTACATGCAGGTTCTTCATGCAGGGCACTGCTCTTTTCAAATGGGTGAACGCAGGATTCTGTCAACACAGGAAAAATACTGACAATTCGCTATCCCTGTAAAAAAAACACCCTCCCGATCGACCGTCCGGGAGGGCTTTTCAAGCATGGTAGCGCTACGGGGAATCGAACCCCGGTTGCAGGAATGAGAATCCTGAGTCCTAACCACTAGACGATAGCGCCACGTTCCGATTTCGGATTATTCGTTTCCCTCACT
>CAZNDN010000034.1:0-27381 GCA_964571815.1 uncultured Fibrobacterota bacterium
CCAATCTGTGGAGGAAATTCGACATGTATCCCTCGGTTGCCGAAGCGCTACGCTCTTTTGGTACCGAAGTGTAGGTATCGTTGAACTGTGGGCGATGAGCCGGTCCGCACAGCGGTGTTTCAGGCTCCTTTCCGCCCCCGGGGGGGTAGAGTGCACTTTCGGCCTCTGCCGGGCATCGGGAGACCGGACGGCGCCTTCGTTTCGGCAGGGACTCGCGCAGGGTGAGGGATTACTCGGCGGGCGCGATCAACGCCTCGATTTCGCCGATTTTTGCTCGCAATTCCCGGTCGGCTCCCCGTTGCTGCTCGATTCTCTTGCACGCATGGACTACGGTGGAGTAGTCGCGTCCTCCGAAATCAAGGCCGATTGTCCGGAGTGACTGGCGCGTCCACTTCTTGCACAGGTACATTGCCACGTTCCGGGGAAGGGCCACCGCGCGGCGTCGCGTATGGGCGCTGAGCTGGTTGACACCGACATCGAATGCACGGGCTACCTTCTCCTGGATATAGCGCACGGAGGGGTGCCGGTTGCGCCGACTCACCAGATCGCCACAGATTTCACGGGCCACCGGAAGCGTGATGTCTCTGCCGGTGAACGAGGCGGATGCAATCAGCTTGATCAGCGCACCCTCCAGTTCCCGGACATTGGACGTAACATGGTTGGCGACAAATTCCACGACCTCCGAGGGTAGCTGGATACCGTCGATCTCGGCTTTCTGCCGCAAAATGGCCATTCTGGTCTCAAGGTTGGGCGGCTGGATATCGGCGGTGAGTCCCCCGATGAACCGGTTGATGATGTGGTGCATCATGTCCCGGATCTTCTCCGGCGGGCGATCGGAAGAGAGAACAATTTGCTTGTTCTCAAGCAGCAACTTATTGAATATGCGAAAAAACTCCTTCTGCGTGCCGTGTTTGCCCCCGAAAAAATGAATATCATCGATCAACAGCATGTCCACATCGAGAAACTTCCGATAGAAGGACGTAGAGTCCTTCTTGTTGACCACAAAATCGATATATTGATTGGTGAACTCCTCGCTGGTGAGGTAGATCACGTGTTCGGCCGTGCCCTCGGTCTGGGCGAACCGTCCTGTTGCCTGAAGAAGGTGAGTCTTCCCCAGACCCGTTCCACCGTAGATAATCAGAGGGTTGAATGTTGTCCGGCCGGGGGCCTCCGCCACCGCGATCGACGCCGCACGGGCCATGCAGTTGTTGCCGCCGACAACAAAGCTCTCGAACGTGTAGCCCGGATGAAACTGCCCCCTGCGTTCAACAGCGCGGGGAACACGCCGTGACTGGGCCTCCGAAAGCGTCGCACTGATCGGCTCCACGACTTTCCAATCCCTCTCGACGGGGGTGAAGGTGAGTGTATTGAAGGAAATCGAGGCCTCGGAGAGGGTCTGACGTACGATATCGGAAAAATGCTGCTCGATAAAGTCGGCAAAGAAGCGATTGGGGACGTGGACACGAATCTCTCCGTCACGCCGACTCATCTCGGTGGTGCGAAACCAGGTCTCAAAGGTAGCATCACCGAGCTTTTCCTGAAGAATCTGGAGGCAGACCTGCCAGGACGAAGGTGCTTTCGATTCGTGACACAGTTTGTTTGTCAACATGTTATCAACATCGGCTCCACTTGACAAAATGAGAGTGCTGTCGAGACACGTAATTTTTTGCGGACGTAAACTTCATCTGTCGAACGATAGGTACAAAACCCTGTAATAGAAAAAAATACAGCAATTATAGTGCAACCAACTCTCGTCGCGGGGCAGTTTTCAACGATTTATCCACAAAGTCTTAACCAGTTGTTAACGTAGGGTTGTCCACATTGTAAAGGACTTATCCAACCCTTACCAAATTATAATATTGCGCACCGTCATGTCAAAGCAAACCGAGAATCTCCTCCGGTGGTGCCCCTCGCCGAACGAGCGCCTTGACGAGATGCACCTGACGGAATACAAACGGGCACGAGGCCGGGACGCTTGTCCCGTATGGCCGACACGTCGGCGGTGCCGGTGCGGAACCGAATGATCCGGCTCTCACCGAACCATGGAATGACCGGGCGCGAACGACGGCGACGTGGGCGTGGGGGGAGGCGGCGGCGGCCGGAGCGCACTCCGTGGGCCGCCACGGTCTCCCGAGGCTCACCGGGGGTCGGAAAACCTAAAGCTTTTCTTCGGGTTTGCCGAAAGAAGGGAATGAGACGAGCGCACCATCCACAAAGGAGCACGATCATGTCAATCGCACCCGCCGCCCCCGGTTCCCTGACGGTCAATGACTACCCCGGTTCTCTCGGATATACCGCGGCCCGTAATCGTCAAGCCGGGTCTTCGCTGCCCGCCCGCCGGCCCTCTTCCGCCGGCGCGGTGATATCCGCCGAAAGGTACGCTTCACAGAAGATGTTCCTCGAATACGAGAGTGCCGACGGCGACAAGGTTTCCTTGCGGATGGAAAGCGTGCGGTATGCAAGGGAAACGATGATGGTTTCCGGCAAGGGGATGAGCGAGGAAGACTGGAACAACCTGGTGGAGAAGCTCTCCGATGAATTCGTTCGTCTGCAGCAGTCGGTCATTGAAGAGTTTCTCGAGGGGATCGGCGCCTCCGACGGCACGAAGAAGGAAGTAGACGAGACGGGGGAGAAGGGAATTGAGGGCCTGCCCGAGTACTGGAATGCCGAAAACACATCGCGACGAATCGCCGAAATGGCGCTTTCGTTCAGGGGAGCGTTTGAAGGCTCCGACGAAGAGTTTCTTGCAATTGTCAAAGGCGCGGTTGACGAAGGGTTTGCTCAGGCCCGCGAGATTCTCGGTGAAATGCCCGACGAGGTGACGGCGCTGACCGAGAAGACGTACGACATGGTGATGGACCGTCTCGACTCCTGGCTTGCCCGGCAGCAGCAGACTGAAGAAGCAGCGGCGGCCGCGACTGCCTGAGAGCAGGCAACGATCCGCTGCCCCGCCTTCGTGCGGGACAAGGCCTCCCGTCCGGCATCCTCAGCCGGCGGCGGTTTTCCGCTGGGGCGGGCGTAGTTCGATGCCGAACCATAACCGCAGGAACACACTCCAATACGTAACGCTTATTCCCAGATCGGCTCCTCCGAGGTAGGGGGTCTCTTCGTGGCGGATCAGTTCCGCACCCAAGTGGAGGCAATTGCCGTTGTCGTCGTAGTTTCGCTCCGAATTCCTGTCCTGGTTGAAATGGTCCAGATCGGAGGAGACGCCGATGAGGGCTCGGAGTGTTTCGGTCGCGCGCACGATGGCGGTGGTTTTTACCGTCTCGTAGGGCGCCGCTGCGTCATGGCTCCACACGCCGAAAGAGTGGCCGGGGGTAAAACTGATCTCCACGGTGCCGGCAATGGAACTGTCCGGTTTCCCCAGCCATAACCCGAGTTTGCCGCTTCGTTCCCACCAGGGTGGGCTCACTGGATAGCGGGTGAAGAGGAAGGCGACCGATATTGCCGCGCGCTCCATCAGCGCGGGACTCATCCAACCTGTGCTTACCCCCCATACCGGCCCCACGTACGCTTCGTATTGTTCCGTGCGCATGAATATCATCCCGCCGACTTCTCCCAGGGCGCCGGCGCGCGAAGCGGCGCCGAGCTGAATCTGGGGGTGACTGAATTCGAAGCTGCCCGACGTGCTCAGCCCTCCGCTGTTGGCCGAAGTGCGCGAGCTGTTTCGGTACGGCCCCGCCCCCAGGATCCCGATCCCGGCTGTGGCTTCCGGAGTCAGCGGCAGGAGAAATCGTGCGCTTGCAATCAGATGCTGCCTGCTTAGCGGGGCGACATTGGCGCTGAGAAAGGTCTGATGGTGCGTTCGACTGAGCAGGGACGGATTCGCCCACCATGCGCCGGGTATGGAAATACTCTCCAGGTACTGGGTTCGCTGGTAGAAGTAATACGGAGACTCGACATACGCCGCCTGAATCGATACGCAGAATGTCGCCGCACCGAGCGCCGGAATGCCTGTTCGCCTCAAAAAGTTCTTCGGCAATTGTGTCCCACCCATCAGTGCAGTATCTTGATTTGAAGAGGAATTCCGTCCGATTCCAGACTCCGCAGTGCCGCGCGTACCGATTTCAAAAGCTCGCTGAGCCGGGCGACCTGCCCGCTCCAGACGATTGACTCCGGGTCATCAGCCTGCTCTACACTCTCCGATAGTTGCCCTGCCAATGAGTCCAGTTGCGTAAGGAGCGAGTCGCACCGCGGGACAAAATCGTCCTGCAGGCGCAGTAGAAGATCGGGAACGGTACTCGCCATGGTATCGGAGAATGTTTCCACCTGCCTGGAGAAGCGCTCGAGCGTATCCAGTGTGGTGCTCAGAGAGGCGTCCAGCGAAATCATCATGGCGGTGACATTCCCGCTCAGCGTGTCCAGCATGCGGAGCATATTCCACACTTTTCGACGTATCGGCGCATCCTCATTATCCCCTCGTGCGAACGAAGCGGAGAGGCCGCGATAGTGGTGTACCACCCGCTTGAGTCTCCACGCCGACCCGATTGCCTCGGAGAGGCCCGGCACGAAGCTGCCCCTGAGAGTGTCGGAGGGCTCCAGAAGCGGCTTTCGCTTATCGCCGCAGTCCAGAGCGATTACCCGGTCGCCCATGAGTCCCTTGTCGATGGTCCGAATGCGGTAATTTTCATGGATTCTGAGCTTGCGGTGGGTTTTCACCTCCACCAGAACCTGGTCGCCCAGCCGCCGCACGTCGCTGATCTTGCCCACCTCAACGCCAAGAATGCTGACAGGATCGTCGATACGCAGGTTGCCGATCTCTTCGAAAACCACATAGCGCACGTCGGCGGGGAACCAGGCGACGCGGACAAAGAGGCCTCCCACAATCACCACAAACAGCCCCAGAAGCGTCATTACCACGTATCCCAGTTTCCGGTCACTCACTGCTTGTCTCCTCCTCAGGCCGCCGGTGACGTCGGAAACACTCCACTTCGACTCTTTTACCGGACGGACCGGTCCGGCGAGGTAAAGTTTTCGAGCCCTGTTTCCGATACACTAAATATAGATACGCGACACCCCCCGAAAAGGAAGCTCTCATGGGCATCTCAATGAACGGCCCCTCCGGAATCGATACCGGCCACATCATCGATTCACTGGTCGAGCTGGAGTACAACACGCGGATCAAGCCGGTTGAGGACCGTGTCGATGCATTTCAACTGAAAATCGACGCGTATTCGAAATTCAAGTCGATTTTGTCCGAGTTGGGCTCGAAAGCATTCGCCCTTAATACGGCAACATCCTTCGATGTATTCACCGAAAGTACGTCGGACGAAGAGCTGGTTTCGGTCGAGGGGGGCACGAATGCGCAGGAGGGTACCTGGGACGTAGGGGTGTACCATCTTGCGCGACGAGAGAAGATGATCAGCGGCGAGGGGCTTATTGCCGACCAGGAGGCGGCCCTGTCGAGTCTCGGAATCGGCGTGGGAACGATCCGGATCAATGGAACGGATATCGAGATTGACGCCGACGATACGGTGCAGGATATGCGCCGAAAAATCAACAGTGCGACCGATGCGGACGGCAAGGATATCGGCGTGACCGCCTCGGTGCTCAAGCTTTCCGATGCGAACTACCGGCTGGTGCTTACGGCCGATGATACCGGAAGTGCGGGGGCGACCTACGAGGATGTTTCGGGCAGCACGCTGCAGGACCTGGGTGTCATTCAGACTGCCGCGGGAGAGAAGGGCACTACCGCTCAGCAACTGTTGTCGGCCGATGATATCAACGCGGCGTTCGGGGGCCTGGCGGCGGGAGATGTCGTACAGTACACGGGAACGGATCATTCGGGCAACGAAGTAAGTGGAACCTTTGTGGTCGGTGCATCGAGCACGGTCGATGATTTGCTCGGGCATATCGAGGAAACGTATCACGGCACGGTTACGGCTTCCCTGGGAGCGGGAGGAGAGCTGGTGCTGACCGACAACATTGCGGGGAGTTCGCAACTCCTGATGAGTTCCCTGGACCTGGGCGGCACGGCATACGCCATGGGTATCGGTACCGCGGGAGACGAAGGGGCCGGGGTGCTCAACGCGGGGAGTGATGCGTTTTTCTCGGTTGACGGTTTGCTGATGACCTCGACCGAGAATGAGGCATCCGGGTTCATTTCGGGAGTTACCCTTACGCTCAACGGTGTCTCGGCCGAAAAGCGGGCGACCGTCGAAGTGGCCAGGGACTACGACGCGCTTGCGGGGAAGGTTGAGGAGCTGATCAATGCTTTCAACGGTCTGGTCCGTTTCAGGCGTGAGCAGACGACGTTCGGGGATCCTGAGGACGATTCCAGCACGAAAGGACCGTTGGCGGGGGATATGACCGTCGGGAGTGTGGTAGGCCGCATGCGCTCCGTATTTCAGCGAAACTTCGAACTTTTCGGCACCGACTACACCAATCTGGCGGAGCTTGGCGTCAAGACCGACTACACTACGGGTGAACTCGAGCTTGACAAGGACAGCTTCAAGGAGGCCCTGCGGGAGGACTTCGATGAAGTCAAGCGGATGTTCATTAAGAGCGGTCTATCCGACACACCGGGTATCAGTTTCGGCCGGAGCACCGAAGATACGGAGTCGGCCATATACGAGCTTGAGGAAGTGGATGCCGATACGGTCAGGATCCGCATTCAGGGGGAGGCCACCTGGTATGAATCCGACACGAGATTCGGCGAGATTATCACCTTTTCCGAGGGGCCGGCCAGGGGGCTGTCGTTGACGCTTCCGGAAGGTACGATCGGGGGAGGATCGACCGCGACGTTCACGTACTCAAAGGGACTGACCGGTCACTTGAGCGATGAGGTTGACCGTCTCACGGACGGTAGTGAGGGGCTCGTCGCAATGCGGCAGGAAACATGGACCAGGCGAATCAAACAGTCAAAGGACCGTATCGAGCAGCTTGAAGGCCGGATCATGAGCTATCGTGAGCGACTGGTGCGCGACTTTTCCCACATGGAGCAGATGCTTGCCCGGATGGAGTCACAGACCGCCAACATGTTCTCCGCACTGGGTATGTGATCGTCGAAAACGCGACAAGGAGGTGCACGTGGAAAAGGGATACAAGGCATACCGGACCGTCAATGTCGACACCGCCGATCAGGGTAAGCTGATTCTGATAGCGTACGATGTTGCCGTCAAGCACTGCAGATTGTCGCTGGAGCTGTTCGGTGATACCCGGCGGGTCGAAGAGCGGGTACGGCATCTGTACAAGGCGCAGAGTGCCCTCTCGGAGCTGATGGGAGCGCTCAACATGGAGGCCGGAGAGGTAGCGAACAACCTCTATCGGCTTTATGAGTACATGCTTCACCGGCTGGTCAACGCCAATGTGAAGAATGATCGCGGGGCGGTGGAGGAAACCCTCGGCTACCTGACCGAGCTGCGCGATGCATGGAGTGAGGCAATCGGCAATCTGAAAAAAGAGGAAGAACCCGAGGAGTCGTCCGACGAAGGCTTGTCGCAACACCGTTTCGCGGCCACGGGGTAGGGACGCATGAACAATACCATGCTGCACAACGCGCTCAAAACGCTGCTGGGAATCTGCAAATCCCTGAAGGCAATTACCGGTGGTGTCGAGGTCGACGCTCCCCTGGAGGAGGTGGGGGAGGCGCTGCGACGGCGGGGTGAGCTTATCGACGAGATGCATCGGCACACCCGTACCCTGTCGAAGCTCGATCCGTCGTGGGCGGAAACGGCACGGCGGGACTCGGCCCTGGCCGTCATTGAGGCGGAAGTCCGTCAGACCGCGCTGGCAACGGCCGAAATCGACAAACGAATCACCCGCATGCTCCGCGAAAGAATGTGTGGTGTGGAAAACCAACTGGAAAGACTTCCCCACGCTTCACACGCAGCCAGGTCGTACACGGCTCACAGCACGCTCCGGCCCCGGCCCGCGGGGGTATCCGGAACCTAGCCCCTCGGGAGTCTTAATCCCGGATTTCTCCCTTTTCCGGCGACTTCGTCTCCATGCGCAACCTGAGAATCCGGGGCATCGACTACCCGAAAAACTCTTCGTAGAGTGCTTGCACGGCCCGTTTCTCATCCGCGGCGTCGATACCGAAGATCATGCTGATTTCGGAGCTTCCCTGATTGGCCATCTTGATATTGACGCCGGCGCGGGCCAGCGCCGACGCGGCCTGGGCCAGAACACCGACCTTGTGCACCAGACCTTCACCGACCACCGATACCAGAGCGATACCGAACTCGGTACGAAGAGCGTCGGGTTTCAGTCGCTCTTCGATCGCGCGTACCGTGGCGTTGATAATTTCCGGACTGAGCTGTTTTTGATCGAGAATAACCGAGATGTTGTCTACCCCCGAAGGGCAGTGTTCGTAGGAGAGGCCCAGTTCTTCAAAAATCCCCAGCAACCGACGCCCGAATCCCTTCTCGCGGTTCATGAGGAATTTCTCCAGCGAGAAGTTGCAGTAGTCTCCTCCGCCGGCAATCCCGACTACGTCGCGTTCGCCGGGAAGCCGTTTGGAGACGATAAGCGTACCTGCATTGTCGAGGTTGTTGGTATTTCGAAGACGAATCGGGATCTTCTTGCGCATGGTCGGCTTCACCGCTTCATCGTGGAACACGTTGAAGCCGATGTAGGAGAGTTCACGCATTTCTCTGTAGGTGAGGGCGGGAATCTGGCCGGGATGGTCTACGAGGTGAGGACTTGTGCGGAAAATCCCGTCAACGTCGGTCCAGTTCTCGTACTCCGCGGCATCGAGCGCCTCGGCGAGAATGGCGCCGGTAAGGTCGGAGCCGCCCCGGCTGAAGGTGGCGATTTCACCGCCGGCGGTCAGTCCGAAGAACCCGGGAAACACTACCACCTTCTCTTCGCAGATCTTCCTGAGGCCGGCCAGACGATTCGACGTCTCTTCCAGTGGCTGAGCATCACCGAACTCCTCGGTGACCAGCAGGCCCGCGTCCCCGGGGCCGACATACTCGGCAGTCGTTTCGTTTCGGTTCAGAAACCGGGCAAAGAGCCGTGCACACAGTTCTTCACCTGCGGCAATAACCTTGTCCCGGTACTTACGGGGATCGTCACGTGTTGACTCTACCCGTCCGTCAAGTATCTCAAGCACATCGTCGATCGATTGTCCCGCCATTACGAGCGAACCGAACAGCGACCGATACCGCCGCTTGACTTCGTTGATCTCCTCCGCGACATCCTCCTCCCGCAGTCGTTTCCGGACAACCCGGATCAGAAGGTCGGTTACTTTTACCGGAATGCCGGGGGCTTTCCCCGGCGCCGAGAGCACGATGCAGCGACGTGAGGGGTTGCGTTGAATTATTTCTTCGATTCTTTTGAGTTTCTCCGGTGTTGCGACCGAACTGCCGCCGAATTTGCATACAATCAATTCCATTGTCTGTACAGCTCCTCTTCCCGTTACGCCGTGTGAGAGCATCTCTGAGCAGCCGGAATGCCGGCGGAAACGATTTCGACAAACAAGAAAAATACTAGATGACAGAGATACTTCCCGTCGGCTTCCTACGGTGATATACGCAAATCCGGCTCTCCGCCGGGGAACCGCGACGGTACCCGGAGGCCTATTGACCCGAGTCTGTTTTGTAACTATATTACCATCGGCGCCGTCCCGGGTTCTTCAGACAGACCTCATCCATGTCACTACGCAAAGTCCCGAAGTCCACACCTCGATTTGTAAGTGAAGAGGGTGTGCAGGCTCTCTACCTCAGGGAGATCAGTAAGACGCATGCATTGAGCGCCGAAGAAGAGGCCCGGTTGGCGGTGCGTATCCGTGAGGGCGACCGCAAGGCGCTTGAGGCTCTGGTGCGGGCGAATCTCAGGTTCGTGGTCAGTGTATCGCGTACCTATCAAAACCAGGGATTGCCCTTGAGCGATTTGATCAACGAAGGGAACCTGGGTTTGATCAGGGCGGCGAAGCGATTCGACGAGAAGAAGAATTTCAAGTTCATTTCCTACGCGGTGTGGTGGATTCGCCAGGGAATTCTCCAGTCTCTTGCGGAACACTCGCGTATCGTGAAGCTTCCGCTGAACAGAGTGGGGACAATCCACAAGATCGGCAAGACCCACGGGAGGCTGGAGCAGAAATACCGCCGTGCTCCCGGTGCCGCCGAAATAGCACGCGAACTCCATATCACCGAGGAAGAGGTTCAGGAGAGTATGAGAATCGGCGGTATTCACGTATCGCTTGACTCCGAACGGGGTATCGGAGACGAGACGAAGCTGATCGACATACTGCTCGACGAGGAGCAGGAACGAACGGATCACGGTGTGGAGGGGCTTTCACTCAGGGAAGAAGTTGCCGGGTTGCTCAGCAATCTTTCGGAGCGCGAGGATGAGATAGTTCGACTGTATTTCGGGATCGATGAGGAATCGGCGCATACCCTTGAGGAAATAGGACTGCGTTTCAACCTCACGCGCGAGCGAGTGCGGCAGATCAAGGAAAAGGCGATGAGGCGCCTGACAAACCTGGCTCGATCGCGCTCTCTGGATACCTACGTGACGTGAGCAATTCTCACCATACGCAGACAACCTCACGGTATCAAAAGGAAAAAAGGTTCATCGGCGGGGTGGGGGGACCGCGCATGGAGGCAGTAGGTCGGTTCTACCCCTCTTGAGTGGTGCCCAGACCGAAGTCCTTGATGAGCTTTACGGCGAGTTTGTCGACGAATTCCGCGGTGTTGTAGAAGCCGCTGCGGATCTTCTCCTGCGCTTCGGCAACTTTCTCGGGCCGCACATCGGCATGGTGCTCCATCTGAGCGGCCACGATCTCGATGCGCCCCCTCGTTTCGCTCAGTTGACGGGCGTTTGCCGAGAGTTCGGAACGGTCCGGCCGCGGTGCCCCGGCCGTCTTCTGCGACCGGTCCGTCCGCCGATTGCCTTCGGTCTTCCTGAATTCGCTGTTGAATGCTTCTGATACGTTCGTTATGCGCATCCCTACATCACCACCTTCCCTGGTCGCAAACTTCTTCTATTCTCGGTCTTCCTGAATTCGCTGTTGAATGCTTCTGATACGTTCGTTATGCGCATCCCTACATCACCACCTTCCCTGGTCGCAAACTTCTTCTATTCGTTGTATCGGAAGAAATGAGCCAAACTTTAGGGTTTTCGTGAAGGTCGCATGCCGATTCCCCAAAAAACACCTTCCGTTGTACGCCGGAGCATGGTCGACAATTTGAACTGTTTGCGCAGACTCTTTGTAACCCCTTTGTAAGTCATATAGTTACAACGTATGGTGTCCCTCCGTCCGCAAACCTCGGCCGCCTTCCGCCGACATTCTTCTACTGAATCGTTCCTATCATATCGAACATGGGCATGTACATGGCAATCAACATGCCGCCGATCACAATACCCATCACCACAATCATGAGTGGTTCGAGCACCGATGTGAGCGCGTCCACCGCGGCGTCAACCTCCTCACGGTAGAACTGGGCAATCTTGGTCAGCATGCCCGAAAGGTCACCGGTCTTTTCGCCGACCGCGATCATGTGAATCACCATGGGCGGGAAAACGCCCGTATCTTTCAACGGTTCTGCGATCGTAAGTCCTCCGGTGATCTTTTCAAGCGTCCGAAACAGTCCTTTCTCCAGGACGGCGTTTCCGGCGGTCTTGGCCGTAATGGAGAGCGCATCGAGAATTGATACGCCGCTGGAAAGCAGCGTCGACAGCGTCTGGGAGAACCTGCTGATGGCGCCCTTGCGCTCAAGATTGCCGAGAATCGGCATTCTGAGCTTGATACCGTCAATCTTGTAGCGCCCGTTTTCGGTTCGGTAGTACAAGATGATCGCCGTGACAATCGCGCCCATAATCAGCAGAAGAAATACGGCGTTGGAGCGCAGAAAGTTTGAGAGACCCATGACCACGCGGGTAGGAAGCGGCAATTGCCCCCCGACATCGGCAAACATCTGCGCGAAGGTAGGCACGACAAATGTCAGCATAATGATAGTAACTCCGACGGCAACCACCGCCAGGATAACCGGATAGGTCATGGCCCCCTTGATTTTTCGTCGAAGGGCGTCGGCCTTTTCCTGATAATCGGCAAGACGTGTGAGGATGACATCGAGGTTTCCCGACGCCTCACCGGCGGAGATCATATTGCAGAAGAGCTGCGAGAAGATCTTGGGATGTTTTCGCAGAGAATCGGCCAGGGTGCTGCCGCCCTGAATGTCGGCCGAGACCTGCTTGACGGTTCCGGCCAGGATCTTGTTCTCGGTCTGGGAAGAAAGAATATCAAGGCACTGCACGAGCGGAAGCCCCGCGGAGGTCATCGCTGAGAACTGCCTGGTGAAGCGGCTGAGTTCCTGCAGCTTCACGCCGCTGCCGAGGGTCAGATTGATCTCAAGGGGTTTGGGCTTGACCGAAATAGTCCTGACTTTCTTTTTGCGCAGCAGGCTCATTACTTCGTTCTTGCTTCCGGCCTGAATCTCGCCCTTGATCTGTTTGCCGCCCGCCGTGGCTCCGACATAGATATACCTGGGCATACGTTACACTCCTTGATCCAGTAGCTTTTTCAGTCCATCGGGATCGGGGCTCTTACCCATCGCGTCCTTGAGTGAGACCAGTCGCTTGCGGAACAGCCCGGCCAGCGAAGCGTTCATCGTCTGCATACCGTACTGCCGGCCGATTTCGATCATGCCCTGCATCTGATGGACTTTGTCGTCGCGAATCAGCGCCCGAATCGCCGGCGTGGCGACCAGGATTTCGCACGCCATGATCCGCCCCCCGCCCTGCACCCTGGGCAGAAGCGCCTGGCTGATAACCGCCTCCAGGACCATGGAAAGCTGGGCCCTGACCGTTGCTTTCTGCTCCGATGGGAAGACATCGATGACCCGGTTGATTGTCTGCGCGGCCGAGTTGGTATGCAATGTTGCGAGCGTCAAGTGGCCCGTCTCGGCTATGGTCAGCGCCGCCTGGATTGTCTCCAGGTCGCGCATCTCGCCGATGAGCACGAAATCGGGGTCCTGGCGGAGAGCGACACGGAGGGCGCTGGAGAACGTCTGGGTGTCCTGACGGACTTCGCGCTGGTTGATGATGCACTTCTTGTGCGGGTGCACGAACTCAATTGGATCTTCAACCGTGAGAATGTGCCCTTCCTTTTCGGAATTGATTTTGTCGACCATGCTTGCCAGAGTCGTCGTCTTGCCGCTGCCCGTCGGGCCGGTAACCAGCACGAGACCGTTGGGCTTGTCCAACAGTCGGGCGACCACCTGCGGAAGCCCCAGGGCCTCCAGCGAATGAATTCGATAGGGAATCTGACGGATCGCGGCGGCAGCGCAGCCTCGCTGGAGGAAAACGTTGGCTCGAAAGCGGGAAAGGTTGCGCACTCCAAAGGAGAAGTCGACCTCCTTGGACTGTTCGAACGTCTTCTTCTGTTCTTCGTTCATGACGCTGTATGCCAGCGACAGGACCTGATCGGGATCGAGTTTGTCGACTCCCTGCGGCACCAGCCTTCCGTCCAGTCTGTACAGCGGAGGTGAGCCCGCGGTCAGATGAAGGTCCGAGGCGTTCATATCCAGCACTTGCTTGAGCATTTCCTGGATCGATACCATGGTGAAAAACTACTTCCTGAGTAGAGGTGAACTCAATCACAACCCGCTTCTCTTACCTCGGAGCACCATCGGCCGAGAGATTCACCCACTGCCGGCCGGCGTCCCGCTTTGCGCCCCGTTTCGCTCCATGGATGCCTATCCCTCGGAGGTCAGTGTGATAACCTCTTCGACGGTTGTTGCGCCCGTGCGCAATTTCTCGATCGCCGATTTCCTCAATGTAATCATTCCTTCCTCCAGGGCCTGTGCCCTGAGTTCATTGGGAGTGGCCCGATGAATGATCATCTCCTGAATCGCCGGGGATATGGGTAGGACTTCGTAGAGTCCAACCCTGCCGGCGTAACCCGTATCATTGCAGAGGGCGCACCCTTTTCCTTCGAACAGGGTGAACTGCGATGCTTCCTCCCGGGGGATGCCCAGCGCTCCGGTCAGCTCGGCGGTCCGGTCGGCGGCCGGCGCCTTGCAGTTGCCGCACACTCTCCGGATCAATCGCTGCGCAATGATGGTGCGGACCGACGACGACACCAGGAACGGCTCAACTCCCATGTCAAGCATACGCGCGATTGTGGCCACGGAGTTGTTGGTGTGGAGGGTGCTGAAGACGAGGTGACCGGTGAGGGCGGCCTTGATGGCGATTTCGATGGTTTCGAGGTCTCGAATCTCGCCGACCATGACGATGTCGGGGTCCTGCCTGAGGAAGGAGCGGAGGGCCGCGGCAAAGGTAAGCCCGATGTCGCTGTTGACGTTCACCTGATTGATGCCGTCGATATTGTACTCCACCGGGTCTTCGGCCGTCATGATATTCACCGGAGGCTTGTTCAACAGGCTCAACGCCGAGTACAGCGTGGTAGTCTTCCCGCTCCCCGTAGGCCCGGTCACGAGCATCATCCCGAAGGGCGATTGGAGGGTCTCCTTGACATGAGAGAGGCTCTGAGAGGGGATGCCCAGCTTATTCAGGTCAAGCACCAGGTTGGATGCATCCAGAATACGCATCACGACCTTTTCCCCGTAGATGGTTGGTATCGTACTCACCCGGATATCCACGGTGTTCATGCCGATCTTGATCTTGATCCGCCCGTCCTGGGGCAACCGTCGCTCCGAAATATCAAGGTCGGACATGATCTTGATGCGCGAGATGATCGCGGGACGGAGGCGATAGGGGAGGTTGGAGACTTCGATGAGCTTGCCGTCGATACGATACCGGACGCGGAACACCTTTTCGTACGACTCGATATGGATGTCGCTTGCTCCCTTGCGCACGCTTTCGACGATCAGGTGGTTGACCAGCTTCACCACCGGCGCATCGGAGACCGCCGTACTGATATCGTCGGGCTCTTCGTCGTTCTCGCTCTCGAGCACCTCGAAATCGGTGTCCTTGATGTCGTCCAGAATGCCGTCGACGTCGCCTTCGTCCTCATAATAGAGCTTGATCGCGTTCTTGATATCTTCTTCGGGCGCGACCACCGGTTTGACGGTGCAGCCCGTCAGAAACTTCACGGCATCAACCACGAAAAGGTTCCGCGGGTCGGAAATGGCCACGGTGAGCACCTTCCGGGTCTTTTGAACCGCAATGATATTGTATTTCCGGGCAATATCGGGGGGTATGATCTCGACGACCTTCTGATCGAGATCAAGCTCCTTGAGCGTCAGATTCCCGCTCTCCAGTTGTTTGGCCAGGAAATTGACAATTACTTCTTCACCGCTGATTACTCCCGTTGCAATCAGTGCTTCGGTGAACCCCGAATTCCGCGCCTTCTGGTGTTTCAGGCAGAGAAGGATCTGTTCCCTGGTGATCACGCCCTGCTGGAGCAGAAGCTCTTTGAGTTTTTTTTCCATACGATGGTTGAACGCCCAACGACGATGACGAATATGCCTCTCAGACTACATTCTACCGTTTCGGACGCCGTCCTTTCAAGCATCAGTGCGAGTCGGCAAGGACCGTTTCGCCGCGTCGCCGCACGAACGAATAAGCGAAGCCTGAGGGGGAGGCGCGGAGAATGTTGCCTGATACGCCGGTCCGCGTTGCGGGGGAGCGGGAGAGCGCGACAAGGAAGCGGGGACGCAAGAGGTTGCGCGCCGTGCGCCCTTCCGATTCGGTCGCGTGCAGCAGTACGATCACATCGGTTTTTTCCTTCCATTGTCGTGTCCTGACTGAATCGGAGAAGGCCGGCAGGGAGTCGGCGACAAGCATGACGGTTTCGTTGTTGTAGATCACGAGCACGGAGTTGTGGGACCCCGGGGGACCGCCCGCGAACAGGCGCATGGTGTTGTCGTCCACGAACGACTCGCCGTGGACGGGCCGGAGCCGGCCGGCGCTTCCGGGGAGCGGCGATGCCGTATCGGCCGCGGCCTGCGTGATAACCGTCCATCGGGACGGAACGCTCGTACAACGGCTCCGGAGTGCGAATCCCTCCGATGTCTTCCGGGTTATCAGATGCCACTGACCCGGGGGAGTCCGGATCGGAGAGCCGGAAGAATCAATCGTGCTCCGTGGGAGGACAATTACGGTGGGCCGTGAATCCCCGGGATCGACGGTGATCGTGCAGATTGAGGAGTCTCCGCGGATGTGTACCGTGGATTCCGGGGAAAAAGGATTGGTGCGGGGGTGACGGGAGTACCAGGCCAGGGCGGCGGCCAGCGCGACAAGGACGGCCAGGCGAATGAAATATCGCGGCCCCATGTCCCGCCGCTGAAACACGGGAGAGGTTCGCATCCGTATGCGTTCGTACCGTGTGTCCCTCTCACTCGGCTTCACTCTTCTCCCCCCCCTGGCCCTCCGATTCCGGCCCCGGCTTCGTTGCCGGTTCCCCGGAATGCATGTCGCGGATCTCTTTCTTGACTTCGTTTATCCGCTTGTCGATTTCTTCCTTTTCTATTCGCATTTTTTGCACTTCGAGGCGTTGGCGCCTGATCCGGCCCTCGGTCTTTTGAATACGGCGTTGATAGTCCGAGATTGCGTCGAGGACTTCGACCCGGTCCTTGTCCGCCGGCGCGGAAGCGGTGTCCACCGGGTCCGAAACCGCCGGAGCGCGGGCGGTCGAGTCCGGTTCAGCCTGGCCGTCGGTAATACTTTCAGGGCTCGGGTCTTTCCGGACGGTTTTCACGAGGGGAGTGACGGACGACTGGAAATCCAGGGAGGTGTCGAGCATGACCGTCAGGGCCACGGTCAGAGCAGAGGCCGGGGAGGGGCCCGTGACGAATTCTGCGGCAAGGACGTTGTCGCCGCCGTGGATCAGTTCGGCGATATTCGTGAGGCTGTCGACCCTCGATTCCGAAGGCTGTCTTGCGGAATCACTGAGGGTCGGCATACCGTTGAGAAAGAGTCGATAGGGCCCCGGACAGGCCACATACACCGCTGCGTCAAGCGGTTCGCCGTCGAGGAAGAAATCCTTGCGGGCCCGGGCAACGGTCGATGTCGTGTCGGGTGAAACAATGGGATCGGCAGGAAATCCCCCGAAGGTAACGGGGGAGGTTGAATGGCGTTGTGCCCGCCGCCATCCGGCGCGGGGCGGGCTTTCTCCGCACCACTCCGGTACGCTGTCGGACCTGATTACCCACGACGTATCGGTGCCGATCGACACCGTGTGATAGTAGCTGCTTCCGTACGTCTCCGGACTGAGCCTTGCCAGTCCTTCCATGATCTTGCCGTACCAGCGCCCCCGCTTCGGCCCAGCGCTCTTGAGCAGGTCCAGGGCATCTTCGTACGCAAAAATAGCCTTATCCTGCAGTTCAAACACCAGGTCTTCAAGGTTGAATTCAAGGTCCTCCCGTTCGGCGTCGCTCAACCCCTCCGGCATCGAATAGTCTTTGCGCAGAATCCTCTCGGCCAGCTTTTCGTTATCGTGACCGATTCGGAAGCACAGCATGCCGAACTTGTTTCCGCATGCCGCGGTGGCCTGTGAGTCGATGTCGAGGGTATCCAGGCTCCGGTATGCGCGAAGGAAGTAATCACGGGCAGTGATTTTCTGCTCCCGGAGGGTCTCGTTGAGTTGTTTCAGATACTGAAACAGGTGCAGCGGCTGGGTTTTCACTTCCCCGGGAATCGGCGCCCGGTACATGACCGAGATTGATTTCACCAGGTAGTCCCCGGCCAGCACATAGTCTTGCGCAAGACTCTCCCGCGCCCGCGACACCCAGCTACGCTCGGCCCCGAGGGAATCGAATCGACTTGCTACCTGGAGAAGCTTGCGGTAGGGTTCGAATGCTCTGCGAAGGAGTGTGGAGGCGCTCTGCAGGATATCACGTCGTACGACCGCCGCTTTAATCGGGTCTTTCACCGACTGCCGCTGTTGTACCCAGGATTCGGCAAATTCCTCGTAGACCTCTCCCATTCGGTAGCCCGCCTCGAACATCCGCACGCTTCCGTACCGCATCGCTTGCGCGTAGGCCGCGACCGCATCGTTGAGCAGTTCGCTCTTGCGGCTGCGTGTTTGCTGCAGCGCCGCACCCGAGGTGTCGAACCGGATCGAGGCGCATCGTGCCCGGGCGATTTCGCCGACCGCGAATGCGGCTTCACCGGCCGCGAAGTTGTTGCCTTCCAGACCTTGTTCCGCCAGTTCCGCGTTGTACTCCATCGCCTCGCGGAATTTGTCGAGGGCACCCGCCGTGTCTCCGCGGGATGCTTGAAGCATGCCGATGCGGAAGACGGCCTCGACCGCCTCGGGAGTCAGTTCGTAGCGCTTCACGAAGTTGCGGTATACTTCCGCGGCTTTCTCTTTCATACCCGCTTTATCATAGTACCTGGCCGACCGCAGCAGCAGCGCTTTGACATCGGCCTCACCCGGATACTTCTCGGAGTAGCGTTCGTGCGCACGTGCCATTTTGTCGAGTTTGCCGAGCTTCTCGTAGCAGAGTCCCACATTGAAGAGGGCATCCTTGGCCTTTTCGGCTTCGGGGTAGTCGGCAACAATGCGCTCGTAGGCCCGGGCGGCCCGGTTGTAGGTGCCGTGGCTTTCGAATGCCGTTGCCGCATTGAAAAGCGCTTCGGGGGCCAGCGCCGAATTCGGGTAGGCATCGGCAAGACGCAGGTACGTCCAGCAGGCCTTCGGCAGCCGGTTGAGTTTCTCGAAGGCTTCGGCGGCGTTGAACAGAACGACGTCACCGTACTCGCTCTGCGGGAACCGCTCTTCGATGTCGATGAATGCTTCGGCAGCCTGCTCCGTTGCACCCTCATCCAGCAGATTCCTGGCCATAAGATAGTGTGATTTCAGCAGGAATGTGTATGCCTCCTGCTGAAGCTCGGTGTTTGATGCGTTGCGTGCCACACGCTCGAATGCTTCGGCCGCCTCGGGCCACTTGTCGCGGCCGAACCGGCAGTGGCCGGTAAGCAGGAGGGCCCGATAGAAAAGCGAATCGCGGGGACCCTTTTCGATCACGGGGGCGTATGATTGCAGCGCCCTGGAGAACAGGCCTCGATTGAAGTACACGGCTCCCTTGTTCAGCAGGATGCGCGAGGCATCCTCTACCTTCGGAAAGAGGGTGAGGTAGTTGTCGCAGGTGCGGATAAGCGTTGCCGCCGGAGGGTCGAGTGAGTCTTTGACAACCAGGGAGTCGGGGATCTGGAATCGGCGGGCGGCGGCGACGGCGTTGAGTGCGGCTTGCCGGCGGCGGCTTTCCGGAGGGCTGTCGGCCCGGCTGAAGGCGATGTAGTGATCGCAGGCCTTCCGCGGTCGATTGAGAGTCCGGTCGAAAATGACGGCGAGGTTCCACCGTGCATCAAGGGCTTTCTCGTGCGCGGGATAGGCGTCGACCACCGCCTGATAGCCTTCGGCCGCCCTCTTGAATGAGGTGCTGTCGCCGTTTCGGCCGCGGCGAAATGCCCGATCGGCCATATACAGACCGATCGAGATAGCCATGGAATCAACGCGTGCGACGAGGCCGGAATCGGTGGTGTCGCGGGCCGCGCGCCAGGGGCTCCCCGGTCCGTAGCGCTCGATGAACGCCGCGCGTCGCCGGTCCGCGTCGTCCCCACCTCCGGTTTCCCGGCGAACGTTGATCAGGCTTGCCTCGGCCTCCGGCGCGGCCGAGCTGTTCGGATATTGCCGGAGCAGGCGCCGGTACGTCTCGATCGCCTCGTCGAAGTCCCGCACTTCTTCACGCAGTTCACCGATCCGCTTGAGCACAAGCGCGGCATAATCGACATTACCCACCAGATCAAGAAACCGTACCGCTTCGTCAACCTTGCCTTCCTCATCGAAGCTGATGGCCAGGTAGTCGATCGCCTCGTCACGCAGCAACGGGTTCACGATTTGCTTCCGGTCCATCTCTCCGGCGTCGAACTCCAGCTTTCCTTCTTCGACGAGGTACCTGAACACCGCAATCGCTTCGTCGTAGCGGTCTTTCATGTAGTAGCACCAGCCCAGGTTGTACAGGGCCTGGACGAACTGGGGATGATCCCGGTAGAAGAGCACTTCCCGGAACGCATCTTGCGCCAGGTCGTATCCTTTACCGCCGTGAATTTTAGGGCGCTCGAAGTAGTATCTTCCGATCTTCATCTTTGCTTCCACAAAGTACTCGCTTCGCGGGTACCGCGCGCACAGCGTCGCGAGGGCGTCGTTGGCCTCATCGAAGCGTTCGATTTTCCGCAGGCCGAGTGCCTTGTAAAAAAGCGCATCGTCGGCCGGATCCGACTCGGGGTGCTCATCGATTATCCGGTCGTACACCGCGAGCACATCGCCGATATCGTGTTCCGGAAACGGAGTTCCGGTGGAGTCCTTGTTGCGGGCCAGGGCTTCTTCGTACCGCCGAAGCTGTTCGTCGAAACGGTCGCTTTCCTGGTCGTAGTGAAGCTCGGCCAGCCTGAAAAGGATCTGAGGGGCGTACGTGCTCTGGGGATAGAGCCTGAGCATCATGCCGATATGCTCCCGAAGCACGGCTCTCTGGTGCGCGATATCCTCTTTGATCAGCTCCTTGTCGAGGGTGGGAAAGAGCACGGCCGTTGCGCGGGCGCCCGGCGAGAGCGAGTCGAGATTCACGGCCGTCGAATCCCGTCTCGATCGGAGACGCGCGGTTTCCCGGAGCAGTTTCTTCTTGCGCTGGTAGTTGACAAAGGCCCAGTCGATATACTTGACCGGGGCCTGAGCCGCAACGGTCCCCCTCGTGCGTCGGCCGGGGTCCCGGCACTCCCGGGCAACCAGATCGTATTCGCGCTCAAGAGAGGCCAGCGCCTGCTTGAGGCTGTCGATCCGAGCCCGTTGTTCCGACCCTCGCGGGCTCTCGGATTGCCCGCACGTATCGCACGTATCCTGGATTTCTTCGATATGCGCTTCCAACGCCCGCATTCGATTGCGCAGCTTTCCGAGGTAGCGGGTGAAGGCAAGATTCGACGACTCGGTTTCACGCTCCTCGGGCGCCAACAGACCGGTCCGGTGCATAAGGTCCCAGCACTCGTTGCGGAGCTTGTGGAGGCGCGCGATGCAACGGCGGGCGGTCGACACCAGGGTGTTGTCGCCCCGGGCATCCGCCGCGTATTCCAGGTTGCTCCACGCGGCAACCTGGTCTTCAATCCGATCGAGTTCGTCGTACACCCTGAAGGTCAGCCGGGCGCTTGCGACCTGCTGTGCCACGGCGTGGTTGAGGCGCCGGGCGTAGTCCCGGTTTCCCAGCCGGTGGTGCACGGTCTCCAGAATGGAGAGCATGTCGAAATAGTACGGGCTGTCGGGTGAGTTGCGGATTGTCTTTGAGGATATCCGGCGTGCATCGTCGAGCCGATCCAGCTCCAGCAGACAGCGGGCTTTCCGCACGGAAGCGTATTCGTGGCGCGCGGCCGAGGCGGGTACAAGTTCATAGTAGCGAAGGGCGGTTTCGGCAGCGCCCTGTTTGAGGTAGATATCGCCGAGCGTGATGGCTGTTTCGGAGCCCAGAGGCGCGGGCGGGGAGACGCGTCGGCGCACGCGGTCGAGAATCAACAGTGCGTCGTCCCATTCCTCCCGCTTTACCCGGCAGAGGGCCATGAGGAACCGCGCCTGGAGCCGCCGTGAGGATTGCGGGGGGATCGGCGACAGCATTTCCAGTGCCCGCGCGTAATCTCCTCGGCGAAAATGCAGCTTTCCCATCACGTAGCGTGCCGAATGAACAAGAGGATGCGAGGGATATGCGCCCAGGAGTGCTTCGAAGTGCCGGAGCGCTTCGGCGGTGTCCCTCCGTTCGTATGCATGCTGGAGAAGGCGGAACAGGCTTGGGGCGGCTTTGTCGCTGTGGGGAAATCGGTTCGCAACAACGCGATAGTCCCGTGCGGCAAGGGCGTGAAGACCCAGTTGTCGATTGCATTCGGCCAGTGCCAGACAGACCAGATCCAGGTCCCCGTCGGGAAGATGCAGTTGCCGTATTTTCTCGAGTATTTCGGCCGCCGGCCGATACTCGCCGTCGTGGTAGTACCTCAGCGCCCGCGCCAGATCGTGCGGCGCCGAGACCGAAGGGAGCGACAAGGCAAGCGGCTGCTCGTAGAGTGCATCGTCCAGCATCCACTCCACCTCTCCCGGAAGAGAGTCGGGCAGCGCCGTGGTAATCCACAGCAGGCTCAATAGTGCGGCTATCTGCAACATCTGAACCCGATATCGTCGGCCGACGAAGCGATCGTTCCAGGGGAGGCCGCTTCGCAGCGGGCGTTGGGGCCGAAGCGGAACGAGCCACCCATCATCAGCGGATAATCCCCTTCCTTGTCGTCAACCCATTCCCAGGCATTACCCACCATGTCACGCAATCCGAACGGCTCGCCGCAGGATGAGAATGAACCGGTCTTTCTAAGCTTCTCGCCCGTTGTGGCGCATTTCTCCGGATCGTATTGGTCTCCGTAGGGATACGTTGCCGGTGCGGTGCCGGCGCACGCGCTCAGCCATTCCCGGCGGGTACAAAGGTGTTTCCCGACTCCTTCGCAGAGCATCCCGGCTTCAACCCATGTTACACCGGTCCTGGGTACTTTTCGGGGTACGTTGGGCCATTCGTACCTGTCGATACAGAAGGAGCGCCCGGATTCCCGAGGTATGAAGACCATGCCGGGAGGGCAGCGCTGCAGCACACGAAGATTTCGTTGCGCGTCGGCAACCCGTCCCTTACCGTCCTTGACTTCCAGCATTGCGGCGTACAGACCTCCCCGTTGATAGGTGTGGGAGGCCGTGGGGGCGGGCGAAAACGGCGTATCGAATGTTCCGTCGCCTTCGAAATCCCAGCGGAACCGCAGGTCCCCTTTCGGGGTTTCGGCACCCGAGGTTGCCCGTGCATCGAACCGGGCGACCACCCGGGGAGAGAGGGTTGCCGGCGAGACGCTGAAGCGCGGCGCGGGCGGCAGATCGATACGGTAGATGAACGTATCGGGTTGGCCGTGATATCCGGAGGCGTCGATCACGAGTGCGATGATCGTGTCGGTGCGGGTGAGGGTAATCGGTTCAATGTGCGGCTGGGCGTTGACCGAAGGGATGGTGCCGTGTCTCGCACAGACGACGTGCGCACCGCGGTCGAGCGTGGAGAAGCTGATTGAGAGGGGGCGATCGTAGACTCTGTCGGGCCCCGCGGGTACGTTGGGGACGGCTCGGGGTGTGGACAGGTCGAGAATACGAACCGAACTCCGGTTTCCCGCGAGGTCCTCGGCATACCAGGCCAGGCGTGTTGTGTCGGTTCTCCTGAGGCGGACGGCGGCCGATGATTGTCGGAACTTGTCACCGGTACTCCGAACCGATTCACTTACCAGGGGACTCGCGCCGTTGAGGGTGTAGTATATGCTCGCGTTCTCGCTGGATTCGAAGAAGACCGAAACCGAGTCGCCGGGATTTCGCCGGAGCGTGACGTCGGTGCGCGGCGGCGTCCAATCCGTCATGAATTCGTTGCGATGCACGGGGCTCTGAGCGCCGTCGGAAGTTCTGCAGAAGTATTCGAGCGTATGAACTCCTTCGGAGGTGATTTCCAGCGAGTCTTCGTAGAGGGTGTACGCCGTGTCGGGCGGAAAACGCCAGTACACGCGTGAGGGCATATTCGTCACGAAGCCGATACTGAGTCGGCGGTTGTACATGCCTCCCCCCGGCGTTGCGGAGACCATTGGTCTGCGAAGCTCGTCGAGCGTATACACCTTTCCGCGGTTTCCGGCACTGTCGACGGCGAAGTAGCGAAGAAGCCCTCCGGTATGCATCCGCAGGGGGTTGCTGTAGACCGGGGAGGCACGGGAGGGGGTGCGGTCTCCTTTCTCGTAGTAGACCGTCGCTTGTTCATCGGTCCATAGCGTAACCTCGTAGTCGTCGGCGTCGATATCCCGTGAAATTGCGGCTCGCACGGTCGGCGGGCGGGAGTCCAGAACAAATACGGCGCTGTCGATGCGGCTTGTGTTTGTTGCACGGTCGACGGCCATGAACGTGATCACCGAGCGACCTTCTCTGGAAATCGTGATTGGCTCCGCATAGAGCCGCGACCCCGTCGTTGGTTCGCTTCCGTCAAGTGTATAGAAAATCTTCCCGGGCTCGTCGGCGCGCAGCTCCACCGTGACCGGTTCGGTAACGATCCCGCCCGGTCTCGTGCTTCTTACCGCGGGCGGGATCGTATCGTATCTGAACTCCCGTGTGATCACACCCGAGACATTGCCGGCGCGGTCGACGGCCCGTGCCTTGAGCAGGCAGCGGATTTTTCGTTTCACCGGCACGGGCTTTTCATATACGGCACTCCGCTCCGTAGGCGGCGACCCGTCGAGCGTGAAGTATATCGTCGAGGGTTCTCTGGTGCTGAGCTTCAGCGTGTCGAACCCGGTCCCCTCCCGGCGCTTCACGCGGATTCGGGGAGGGAGTGTATCGATAAGAAACTCGGCTTTGATAATCTCGGAGGTTGCCCCGCCGGCCGCTCGGGCGTAGAAGCGAACGGTGGTATGTCCGTAGGGGAGCCGAAGCGGTTTCTCGGCCCGTTCGAACCAGTCGGAGGGGGCCAGGGGATCCAATGAATAGAAAACGTCGGCCGCCGGCGACGTTTCGAACGCAACGGTCCGCGAGGTATCGCCGAAAGCTCCGCCGTTGGGCACCGCCCACACGCTGACGCGGGTCGTGTCAACCACGAATCGGACTTTTTCGCCGAACGTCCGGTTGCCGGCACTGTCCACGGCGGAGAACACGCCGGTCAACGAGTCTCGCACCACGAGACTGTCGTGGGGCAGGGCTTTACCCGGGCTCTCCTTCGATGTTGGATGAAAGAAGTACCCGCAGGGTTCGTTGGATTTCAGACGCACGGTAACGGGCCGGCGGAAGAAACCGTCGGCGGGGGAGACTACCAGTTGCGGCTTGCGCGTGTCCAGTACGTAGGTCACCGAATCGAGCTCGGTACTATTCCCGAAGTCGTCTTCGGCACGATAGTAGATGGTGACCGCACCTTCGGTGGTAATTGAAATGGGGCGGCGGTAGGTTGTAAGCCGGGAGCGCGTGTCGATTCCGACCAGGATCCGTGCAACTTCGTCGGCACCGAACGTGACATGAAACACCCTGTTGTGTCGACTTCGTTCGGGAGTCACCGTCACGCGCGGGGGGATCGTGTCCAGCCAGGTCGGGACCGAATCTCCGGCCCGGGCCTGCCCGGGTCCCCACACGGCAAGGGCCGCCGGTAACAGCAGCGCCCTCGGCAATGGTGCATGACGGCGGCGGGCCTGCCTCATGGTTGACCCCCCGCCTGTGCGATCAGTCGCGAGATTTCCTCGCGCACGTCCGCTCGTCGGGACTTCGCACGAGCTGAGGTGAAATGATGAATCGCGCGGTCCCTTTGCCCGTCGTCAAGATACACCTTTCCCAGGAGCATCTCGGGTTCGGCGTTTGCGGGAGAAAGCTCCACCGCGTGCGTGAGGGCCTCGATCGCACGGTCGTGATAGTTGCGGGAGTTGCGCACGATCGATTCGTACAGTGTTCTTCCCAGACCGGTGAGGGCATCTGCACAGCGAGGGCAGTTTTGCACCACCTGTTCGTACTGCGTAACCGCCACGTCGTACCACGCCATCATTTCGTAGGTCCGGGCGAGGGCGATTCGTGCGCGTCTGTTGCCGGGATAGGTTTCGAGCCAGGTTTCCAGGTGCCGGACCGCATCCTCGAAGGCTCCGCGATTGCGAAGGAGCCCAACGAGTTTTTCGAGCGCAGTTTCGTGGTTGGGGGCCAGGTCCAGCACGGCACGATAGTGCTGCTCCGCCTCCCGGTTTTCACCGAGCGTGTCGGCCAGCGCGGCCATGTGCATGAGGAGTTCGGGCTCTGCCGAGGCCGGCTCGGCCACCTGTTTGAGACACCGGTAGGCCGGGCGGAATTTTCCCAGCGTCCGATACGCAATGCTGAGATTGCGGAGTACCGTCTCGTTGTGTGCGCCGTAGTCCAGTGCCTTCTCGTACGCCTTGACCGCTTCGCGGGCCTTGCCCTGAAGCAGGAGGGTGTTGCCGAGGTTGTTGAGTGCGTGTTGCGTGTGTCGCGGAGATCCGACGGCTTCGCTGAAGACGCGTACCGCCCGTCGTCGGCTTCCCCGATGCCAGGAAAGGACACCCAGGTTGAGTGAGGCCGCTTCGAGATGCGGGTTTTGCTCGCTGGTACGCTCCAGGATATCACGCGCCTTCTCGTACCACCCGAGTTCGAAGTAGGTGTGGGCAAGATTGAAAAGGGTCGTGGGGTTGTCGGGGGCGCGCTCCAGGGCCGTCTGAAGAAGCTGCACGGACTCCATGAGCCTGTCTTGCTTTCGATACACGGCAGCGAGAAACGAGTAGTATCGCATGTGGTGGGGGCGGAAGGTGATGAGCCGGTTGAACAGTTCCGAAGCTTTCGTGAAATCGCCTGTTTTGAGACAGACGCGGGCCAGGAGAAACTCACATTCGAGGTCCGACGGTCCCTTGTCGATTGCGCGTGTGAGGGAGGCGGTTGCCCGCTGGAACTGTCCCGCTTTCAGATAGGCACGTCCCAGTGCCCGCAGGCCCGAGGATGTTTGACTGAGCACATCCTTTTCGGCAAGGGCAAACTCCAGGGCTTTGCCGGGAGACCCGTGCTGAACCAGGGTCTCCACCAACTCGGCCGCGGCGTGGGAATTTCGAGGAGATGCCTCGACCGCTCGGGAAAGGTACTCCCGTGCGAGGTCGGTCCGTTCGCTTCGAGCATACAGCGCACCCATGCGGCAGAGAGCCGCGGAGAAGTCGGGAGCCTGCTCGATCGCCCGCCCGTACGCCGTGAGCGCATCGGCGTAGCGGCCGTGAAGCTCAAAACCGTACCCCGCCAGATAGGTGGCAAATGCCCGAAACTCGGCCGTAATCGGTGAAGCGTGCACGCGGTCGTCGTCCTTTCCCACCGGCTGTTCCATACATGAAAGCAGGTTGCGCAGAATGCTGCCGCACAGGGAGGGAAGCGACCTGAGGGGGCCTTGTGCACGAAATCGTTTTTTTACCATTGCGTTGCCGCGATACGACACGATGCGCAGTTCGAGACGGACCGTGTCGGCCTTGACGAAATACCGGCCGCCCACGGCATACTGCCATTGCCAGCGGGTGCGGTGAAGCTGCAGGGCGCTGTCGGTCTCCATGTAGCGGGCCGATGAGTCGAGCGGGAACAGAAAGAGCGGGTCCCAGACCTGCATTCCCCGAAGATAGCTGAGTTCTTCGAAGAGCACCGCCGGCACGCAATTGCCGACCCACTCGGTCAGTTCGTCCCCGGTGGCGTCGACGAGAGGAAAGAGTACCACGCCGGTGCGGCAGAGTGCCGGGGCATGAAGCAGAAGGATACAAATGAGCGCGTAGCGTTTCATAGCATTCGGGTAACGGAACCGGGCCCGGTCCGGCGCTCGAATCGAGTCGCCGTGATGCATTATAGAGTTTATCATTAGTTTCGGGCCCGAATCAACGCAGCGAAGAGCAGAGCACGAAATCGGGTTTTCGCGATTGCTTGAAACCGGAGACAAG
>CAZNDN010000034.1:27481-32404 GCA_964571815.1 uncultured Fibrobacterota bacterium
GCGAAGAGCAGAGCACGAAATCGGGTTTTCGCGATTGCTTGAAACCGGAGACAAGACCGCGCATCTGCGAAGTATTCTACACGGGGAAGCAATGATCTGCGATGATTCCGGGAAACGCGGCGCGGCCGGGTTAGACTCTCTGTCCGTGACATCTACCCTTCGGTGGGCTCAGTGCATGCGTTTATTGCGTGTTTCTTTCTATCAGTGCCAACTCACATTGGCCATTTTCTTTTGTGTTCCTCAAGCGCCGGCATCTGGTCTCTCCCGCTCCACGGGACTCCGGCGAAGCCGGCTTAGAGTATGTTGGGGGATCGGAGCATCTTTCTTTCCGGGTGATGTCCGGGCAGGATTTGAATCGGTAGGAAGGGGAGCAAAGGGAGCCTCCGGAAGCTCGCCAATCTGAGCACTTCACGGTGCCGCATCAGGTGCGGATTGGGGCATACGTGGCGGGATCGGGTGCGCGGCGCATGGTTGGGGAGATATGGGGGGGACAGGCGGGAAACCAAATGAAGGTGGGGTCGGCGCCGCGGGGCAACGTGTGCGGGCTTCCCGCGTTTGTTATTTTTACGAGTTGTATGTCGGCGGTGCGTGGGGGCAACGAGAAATCGTGACGGGAGGAGAGCATGCCGCAGCAGGCGGAGAGTTCGGGCGGGCTGGGAGCAGCCCCTCTGGTGTCGTCGGGGGTGCTTCTTGCGGTCCTGCTGGGAGTGATCGACTATCTGACGGGATCCGAAGTCTCGCTGGTTCTGTTCTACGTGGTGCCCTGCGGGCTGGTTACGTGGTATGCGGGGCTTCCGGCCGGGATATTCATAGCGGTGATATGCGGCGCGGCGTGGACCGGCGCGGAGTGGCGCCTCAAGGATGTCTACCAAAACGCGTTCGCCTTTCCGTGGAATGCCGCTTCGAATTTCGTCCTCTTTGCGGCTTCGGCGGTCGCACTGGCATTGCTGCGTAAGGCAATGGGGACCCGGAAGAAGGTGGTCATGACCGACCCGGTCACCGGCGTTGCTTCCGCGGCGGCATTCCTGGAGGCGGCCCACGCAGAGATTCATCGTGCCCGTCGCTATCACAAGTCAACGTCGCTGGCCTATATCGACGTGGACAACCTGAAGGAACTCAACCACAAGGCGGGACACGGTGAAGGCGACCGGCTGCTGCGCGTGGTGGCACAGACCGTCAAGGGCACTATCAGGGTCGTGGATATCGTTGCCCGCGTGGGTGGCGATGAATTTGCGCTTCTTCTGCCGGAAACCGGTCCCGATGAGGCCGAAGCGTTTGTGGGCAAGCTGCACGACCAGCTCGCCGAAGTGATGAAGGACTACGAATGGTCCGCCACGGTCAGTATTGGTATTGCCTCATTCTTCAGCCCGCCCGATTCGGTGGACCGGATGGTACGGGAGGCCGAAGAGCTGGCCTACGCGGCCAAGGAAGAAGGTAAGAACAGGATTAAGCAGAAGGTCCTGGGATAGAGCCGACCCCCTCCCTGCCGCATCTCCCGCGGGATACTTCAACGAAGGCGGATGAAGCGCATCGCCTGCTTTTCCCCCTGGTAGGATACCACAATCTGGAACACGCCGCTGGGAAGTCCTCTGAGGGGGATCCGCGAGGATTGCCGTGGCGGTTCGATTCCATACCGGGCCGTCACGGCACCGCGTGCATCGATGATTCTCACCTGGTAGGGAATACGGCGCGGGGTTGCGATCGTGCACCAGGAACCCCGGACGGTGATTCGCGGCAGGGCCGACAACCCGGCTCTGCGGCTCGGTCCGTGGGGTCGTATCGGTTGCGGATCGGGTGGATACTTCCACGCGGTTTCGGTCCAGGTATGCCCCGGTTTCCAGTTCTCACCGCCGAACTCGTACGCACCCAGATCGGGAGCCTCATGCTCGAAATCGGTAAGGGTGATCGCCTCGACGTACGTCACCGTGTCGTCGGTCATCTGCTCCTTTGCGCGCGCCGGCGGCACGTAGGTGGTGCCGGCGTCGAAGGCAGGCGATTCCTTGCCTGACAGGGTGAAGTTGCGGCCGGCCGCATCGGTGATACCCCACTGTTCGGGTTTCCCGTTGCACACCAGTTCGTTGGTTCCCGGTATGAAATGGCTGGTGTTGGTTATGGAGTCGATGATTGTGTTGTTGTAGATGGTCCACTTGCCGGGACTGGCGGTATAGGGGGCAAACACGTGTCCCTTGCCTTTCCAGAATACGTTATGGTGCACCGTCCAGCCAAAGTTATCGGAGTCGAACCGCACCATGTGCTCGTAGTCGTACTGGTCGTGGAACCAGTTGTAGGCCAGCTCGGATCCATGGCCGGCGTTGGTGTACATGTAAACGATACCCGCATCGGGGTTAATGAAGCCCGCCTTGTAGCAGTGATTCAGCAGCATGCTCTGTTCGCTTGATCGGCTGTGGTGGATAGTTGAACGGCCGCAGTGGTAGAGCGTATTGTTGTGTATTTGGTGTTGAAAGCCGTTTTCGATGAACACCGGTGCATGGTAGGTGCCCTGGTAGGAGCAGTGGTGGATCAGGCAATCGACAACTTTGTTGCGGGAGCCGGCGAGGATAACTCCCGACCCCGCGCTCCAGGCGATGGAGCAACGGCGGATGGTGTTGTTGTTGCCCGAGATATAGAACCCCAACCTCCCGTCGGACATGTCGGGAATCAGGTCCCAAATGAAGTGAAGGTTCTCGGGGACGGGCTTGTAGAAATACGAGTGGCTGATATAGCGGCCGTGGCAGTTCTCGATGAGGCACATTTCGGCACTGTTCATGGTTACCGAGCAGCCGAAGAATTTCAGCCCCCGGAGCACGATATTCTGCCGGTAGCTGCAATCGAAGGCAAGGGTACGTCTTTTGGCCTCAACCAGAACTTCGTTGGGATTCATATCGCCGGGACACCATAGATACACTGTTCCGTCCCGGAAGGCCCACTCTCCCTGTTTGTCGAGAAGTTGCAGTCCTCCGATGAAGGAGCCGTATCCCATTCCCGCCGCCGACGGCCACGAAGTCTTGTCCACATGGAAACGCCGCCCCTCGGAGCCGGTCACCAGGCCGCAGGTGCCGATCCAGCCAAGGGGCGAGCGGCCGGTGAACAGACTTCCCTTGAAGAAGTCAGGCGGCTTGGCCCGCACTTCGGGATTGGTATGGTATTGCTCGTTGATATTGGCAACCGTATCGCCTTCGCCGTAGAACCGGATCTTCATCACCGTAGGATTAAAGATGGTCCCGTGGTATTCATGGGCCGTTCGGTTGAGCATGCGAACGGCCGTGTCACCGAGCTGTTCGGTATTGGGAAACCGCGCCTCGTCGACCATCTCACCGTTGATAAAAAGCTGGTTCGTTCCGGGGCCCAGGTCCCATGCGAGGGGCGCCTTGTATATGGATCCTTCATGCACACTCCAACCCGTTACCGGCTCGAGGCCGCTGATAACCGCGTCTTCTCCGGGATACGCTTCAAAGGTTATGGGTGCGGCAGGGGTGCCGCTGACCGGGACAACAACGGATTCTCGATAGACTCCCTGCCGGATGACGCAGCGGTCGCCCGGCTTCATCAGGCCGGCGGCATGCTGGATGGTTCGAAGCGGTTCGGCTTCGGTGCCCGGGTTGCTGTTGCTGCCTCCGACGGCAACGAAGTACGTGACGGGTGTCGTGCCGGTATTTTCCTCCACGGTTCCTTTGAACGACAGCAGACCGTCCAGCCAGCAGCTTGTGTTTTTGAAAACAAGGAAACAGTTGTGGACGCCGGAGACCGGTTGGAGAGGCACGGAATACGACTGGATATTCTCGTATCGTTCGGTGCCGGGGACGTTCAGTGAGCCAATCAGTTGTCCCTCCGTCGCATCGAGTCGCACTTCAATAGTACCCGCTTCATTGAGACTGCCGATATTCATCTCCAGTGTCGAGTACGCGCCGTCGAGAAAATCCAGGGAGTCATAGCGCAGCCAATCTCCGTCGGTGCAGCCCTTCACGGTTCGCGGCCCTTCCCGCCAGTTTTCAACTCCGTGGGAGGAGTCGCAGAACGACGCCATGCGGCTCATCTCGACGGGAAGGGGGGCGGCAGAAGAGGAAAAGGTGCTGAGAATCAGGATCGTGAGCAGTGCGACAGGTGAACCGCTTCGGGATGGAAACATGGGACCCCTTCGAGGATAGGTGCTGTGTGTTAATCGGTTAAGCCGCAACTACGGGAGAATAACGCGCGAAGTTGGCACGGTCCGAGTAGTTGAATGTCCCCCCTTCGGCATCTCGTATCACCCCCTAATATAAGCCAGGACGGTGCGAAATGCCGGCCGAAACCGAGTGCGTGGCCTGAAATGCTCCGTTTGAGGTGGACGGCATCGTTGTTCTATCCCCTGGTGACGATGGGTTTTTCGACTGGAAGAAACCGGAAGGTCAAGCGGTTCAGTCTGCTGCCGGCGTTCCCGGGCGCTTCGGGGCTTGCGCCGATGTTGAGAGTCTGCTGCGCCGGCGTTCTTGTCGTCGCGGTTTGGCTCCTCCTGTCGCTTGTGCACTTGGAGGTCGCACCGGCGAAGATCGTCCGTGTGCGCGTGGGGGTACAAAAAATGCGGTGATGTGAGTGTTGCCCACTCGATCTTGTCGAACTCTGAAGAAAATCAAGCTTCTCTTGCGGTTTTTCCTTATATTACCAGCAGACCGAGAGAGGTGAGCTACCGAGATTCCGCAAGGGATGCGGCCGACGGGGGACGGGGGTGAACTACCCTTGTCGGCAGGGTTTCGTAATCGCACGAGGACGGCAGGTTTTGGAGGGGGAGGACTCCTCTGGGGGCCCCGACAAGTTTCGGCGGCGGGCGCGAACCTCGGTTGTGCATATCATATCAGGTGGCGGAACCGAATTTCAGCAGGGGCTTTGCATTCTGTGATTGACCTTTGCTCATTCATAATCAGGAAGGGAGTTGTTTATTTATGAAGC
>CAZNDN010000035.1:0-31405 GCA_964571815.1 uncultured Fibrobacterota bacterium
GAAAAGGAGCGCACAAAAGACCTGTCGTTATAGCCAGAACTCGGTACTCTCAAGTTAGGATTGTATGAGCCGAGCGCAAACGGGGAACAGCCTGCGTTTCCGCATACCGGCGGCTGCACCTCGCGGCGTTCCCCCACCGGACGGCGCGGAAAGGTCGACCGCGGCCCTTCCATTCCCCGATGAAGAATCCGAGGCGGAAGAGGCATCCGGGTCGCAGTCGGTTTTCTTGCCTGCGATTTCCTCCAAGAGTATTTTACTCCCCGTTATAGAGCGAAAAATCTGGACCTGTCCTGCTGCACCCACGTTCTTCGTTCGCAACGCTTTCGGCGCCGGCAATTGTGCACCTTTCGTTGCGTGGCGCCGGTTTCTTTCCGATCCGGTCTCAGTACTTGCGATGTGAGGCAGGACGAGGAAGGTGTAGGGCTTGATACAACGAATGTTTTTGCCGTTTCCCGACACCGGGCGGAAACCGAATCGACCGGGACATCGTCCCCGGCGGCCGGTGCAGGGCATTGTTCGCTGCGGTCTCTGTGCCCTTCTTCTCGCGGAAATGCTCCTGAGCGGCTGCTTCGTTGCTTCGCAATCCTTCAACCACGGAAAGGTGCTGAAGCCGGGCGAAGGAATGCTGACCATCGGTCTGGGAAGAAGACGGTACCACGAGGTTGACGGGTACTGGGATTCCGAGCATAACGCAGTATTCGACACCGTGTCGACGGAGCCCCTGGTAGTCGATACCGATTACATCTGGTCCGAGCATTTCGTGCATACCGACACATCGATGAGTGCCGAACTGTGCGGTTCCTTCAATTACCGCCTTGGATTCCTCGACCGGCATCCCTTTGGGAAAGGCACCGAGCTGGGATTCCACGTCGAGATCCCCACGCAAAGCTACCACTTCTACGGACTGCCTTTGCTGGAATTCGAAGCACGATGCGGGCTGAAGGGGTCCGTGCTCTTCGACGGCGTCTTTCACCACAACGTATCGGCCGGCTGGACCGTCGGGGGATGGGTGGACAACGGCTGGTTTGCCGGTTACACGGCCTCGGTGGAACGCACGCACTTCATCTCCTACCTCACCACTCGACTGCAGCTTCAGGCAACGGATTTTACCAGGGATCAAATGAGCGGTTTCGACGACTTTCTCGGTCGACACGACCGCACCTGGAATATCCGACACGCCGCGGGCGTCTCGCTGGAACTGCCGCGGCTGGTTGTACTGCCCGACTACATCACCCCCGAAATCTCGGTCGTGTATCCCCACTACTCCGCACTTCGTCACGCGGGGGTGGCGTTTCACGTCGGTTTCCGCTGGCTCAACGGACTTTAGGATCGCGCATGCACGTGATACTGAAAACCACCATGGTGACGGCTGCGCTGCTGCGCGTTGTTCCCGCCGCGCCGTCGGGGCCGGACAGCACCGAAACGGTCCCGCAGAGCGTTTCGCGGCCTGCCGGCTCGATGGCCGATTCGACCGTGGGTTCCGATAAGAATCCGGTGGCGTCTGCGCCCTTGGGAACGATCCGCATCGAAGGGATTGTCGTTGATGAAAGCACGGGGGAGTACCCCCGAGGCGACTCGATTGCCGTGACCATCGGCCTCCACAGTGCCGTACCCGACTCGGAAGGATCGTTCGGATTCTCCCTTCCCCCCGCCGAGTACTACGTCGTTGAAGTCACCTCACAAGATTACGCTCCCCTGCGGAAGACCGTAGTTACCGAGGAGTCGCGGGACAACTACTTTGTCTCCTGCGTGCTGGAAAAGGCCGATCCCCGGGAAGTCACTGCCGAACCCGTGCCCGTACTCCGGGATTCTGCGTCGGGCCCGCCGTGGACCCTCACCGGCAACGTGATCGATTCCCGCCTGGACCTGGCGGTCGAGTCCGACAGCGCCGTGGTAATAGTCGACAGCCGCGATACACTGACGGTCTCCGACGAGGGAACGTTCGTGTACGAAACACACTATCCGGGAATCCACACGCTGCATCTGGTGGTACCCGGCTACCACGAAGTGCACCAAACAGTGGAACTCACCGCCGAAGACAGACAGCCGTATGTGGTGATTACAACGACCGGCCTTGAGCACGAAGTGACCCGGCGGGTCATTATCGTCTCGGCAAAGCGACAGCCGTTGCACGCGACCGCAGAGGTCTCGAAGACCAAAATCACCCGCAAGGAACTCAAACGCACGGCAGCGACACTCAGTGACCCGGTCCGTACCCTGCACACGCTTCCGGGGGTGGCCTCCGAAAGCGACGCATCGGCCAGGCCGATCGTTCGCGGCGGCGATGTGCTCGAGTCGCGCGTGTTCCTCGACGGAATCAGCCTCATTCAGCCGTACCATTTCGGCGGCATGCGCTCCATGTTCAACCAGCAGACCATGGACAATCTCACCATCTACAAGTCAGGGTTCCCGGCCCGTTTCCACAATGCGCAGTCGGCGCTGGTAATTGCGGAAAGCAGGAATCCCACCGATGAAGACCTCGCGCTGGAGCTGGACCTGAATCCCCTCCAGTACGCCGGCTACCTCGGCATACCCCTGCGTGAGAAGACGGTCGGGATCGCGGCCACCGCCCAGGGATCCTACTACGATTTCATGATCAAGAGAATCGGAGACCTGATCGTCTCGGGGACCGGCGATGAAGAGACGAAGCAGGCATTTGACGCCTACAAGAAGCAGACAAACCTCCCCGATTACCAGGATTTCGGTTGCGGAGTCCACTTCACACCCAACGACCGGTTTCGCTTCTCCATCAACGAGTCGTTCAACACCGACCGGTTCAGGTTCACCGAAGCTCACCGGCGGGTCAAGTACTTCTATTTCGATCGAGACAGCCGGGGACGTCGATACGTCGATACGGTGATAGTACGGGAACAGGATCTCTTCGAGGACCCCGAATTCGATTCGTTGTTTCAGTTCTTTCCCGGACGATCCTGGGACAGTCTCGACCATGGAACAAACGACCTGGCTGTAGACACCCTGATGTTCTACAGCTCCAACTACAACATTCTCCGCGGCAACGCCCGCTACGTTCCGTCGTCGGAACATGTCTTCACGTTCTCGGGCGCCTGGCAACGACGGTGGTGGGATCTGAGATTCCCCGACGCGGCTTCCTCCTACGTTGACTCGGCTCTCTTCGATGTAACCGTCAACGCTTTCAGCCTCAATACCCAGTGGCTCTATGCCGGAATCCCGGACCACCTGATCACTTCCGGTATCCAGGTTGATTATACGCGGGCCCGCTACGATGTGTTTCTGGTAAGGTTTCTGCACGAGATCATCACCACCGGAAGCACAAGTTTCGAGAACTTCTGGGGGCCCATCTCCGGCGACACGGCAATGGTATTAATCGATTCCGAAAATGATAACGATCTTCTCGGCGACCTGTTGCAGCGCCTTCTGGTTCGCTACCGGGGACGATCCTCTTACCCCTCCGCGGGCTTGTTCGTGCAGGACGAGTGGACGGTTTCGCCCCGGCTGACCGTCGACGCCGGGGCGCGAATAGAGGTCACGGAAGCCGACACTTCGGTAACGGTGTCGCCCCGCGCGGCGGCGGAATACAAGCTGACCGACAAACACGAACTGATCGGCTCGGCGGGTCTGTACACCCAGAACAACTATCAGCCGGCAGCCGTAGCCCTTTCCCGGCACCTCAGTCCCGAGAAAGTCGTGCATGGAAGCGTGGGGTTGGAATCCGAACTCCTTCCCTGGCTCCGTCAGAAAACAGACCTGTACGGCAAATACTACTACGATCTACTCTCCGAAGTGATCGAACCCAGCCAAGGGCTCCACCCCGACAGCCTCGAGCGACGGATGCTGGAGACGGCAGAGGAGCTGTACGATTTGAGTGAATCGGATACCATACCCGAGGATATCGAAGAGCAGATCCTCCTCTCGGTGCTCATGAACGAGGCCCTCTACGGTTCCTACTACACCAACAAGGGCAGAGGGTACGCGGCCGGACTCGAGTACTTCCTGCGGTTCGACCCGACCGACTTCTGGCACGGCTGGCTCTCCGTAAGCTACGGCCGCTCGTTCAGACGACGGAAGCCCGGATGGCGGCTGCACGCCTTCCCCTTCGAACGCCCGCTTCTGATATCTTTTGTCAACTACTACCGGTTGCCCCGTCGCTACGAGCTGAGCGTGAAGTACCGCTTCATGTCGGGCATTCCCTATACCGCCGTCTCCTTCGGCCTCGTAACCAAAGTCGGCAATTTCAACGCAAGGCGTTACTATCCGTACCAGCGGCTCGATTTCAAGATCGCCAAAGGGTTCACGATCGGAGAGGCCAAATGCCATTTTTACTACGAGATCTGGAATGCGTTGAATATACCCAACACATATCTGACCGACAGTAAAACACGGAAGATTAAGACAGCCGGCTTCAACCTCCCGTTCACGGCTCTCTTTGTCGGCCTGGACCTTGAACTGTAAGGGGGATCGATGGACGCCTTGTTTGACTATGTCTCCACGGGCGGATTGTTCATGTACCCGATTCTCATCGGTGCGCTCTGGGCCCTGACGCTTCTTGTGGAGCGTGTCATCTATTTCCTGCAGACCGCTTCGCTGCTGACCCGTCAACGGAAACGTTTCTTCACGCTGCTGGGCGCCGAGGGTCCCGAGAACGCCCGAAAGTACCTGGACGGGCAAAAGGGGGTCCTGAAAAACGCACTCGCCGCCGGCATGGCGGCCCGCACGCAACCCTCCGACCGAATCGAAGAAAAAATGGAGACCGTTCTGCTGCGCGACCTGCCTTCCTGCGGCAAGTATCTCAATCTGCTGGCAACCCTGGGCACCATGATGCCGATGCTGGGGTTGCTCGGAACCGTCACGGGAATGATCGCTACCTTCAAGGTCATCGCACTCCACGGGACCGGCGATGCGCAGGCAATGGCCGACGGGATCTCCGAAGCGCTGATCACGACCCAGGCCGGCTTGGTGGCCGCGTTGCCGATCGTGCTCGGCCACACACTGCTTTCCAACCGTCTGAAGAAGATAACCGACACCGTCCGCGAATCATGCGCACTGCTGCTGGACTACCTGAAAGAGACCCATGCGTGACAAGGCCTTCACATCGTTTGAGCAATCGCTGAAGCGGACCGAGTTGTCCATGACGCCTATGATCGACATGGTGTTCATTCTCCTCATCTTCTTCGTAGTGACCACTACCTTCACCAAAGAAACCGGCATCAAGGTCGACAAAGCCAAGGCAACAACATCACAGATAATCAACAAGAACCTGTTCCTGATTGCCATAGATGTAAGTGGCAATTACTGGTACGACAAACAACGAAGGTCGCTGGAAGAAGCTGTTGCGCTGGCTGCCGAAGCACACGAATCGTCCGATGAAACGAAGATTGTCCTTATCCCCGATAAGGAGGGCAGGGTCGAGCCGCTCATCACCATAATGGATCGCCTTCGCTCACGGAACATAACCAGATACTCTCTCGGAACCCGCATGAGCGAATAGTCCCGAAAGCGCCTCGATGGTTCGGGATGGTGCGCTCCGATAGGCGACAACGTGCCGTGCGGAAGGCCGGGTTCCGTCGCCAGGCACGTGTGCGAATCTCTACTTCCCATGGCTACTCCACCCACAGACACCCCGCATGGATCGCCGCTCCTGCTCCCGGATTCCTCTCCCCCGGCTTCGCACACGCGGTGGATTGCCTCACTGCTGGTGGCCACTGCGGCCATGGCCGTATTTCTCAGGCTCGCCGTCACCACGGAAACCGAAGTCAAACCTGCGACCCAACCTTTCATGGAACTGGAGTACCTGGTTCTTCGTCCGAAGCCGAGAACTCAACCCGGGCCGCCGCCCGAGCCACCCCCTCCGAAGGTCGAAGAGAAAGTCGAGCAGCAACAGCAGCCCGTGGCCGAAGCTCCGGTGGCGCCCACTGAGGTTGCCGCGGGACCGGCCGATGTAGTCGGTACGCCGAAACCGACCCGGAGGAAATCCGAGCCCGTGCGCGTGCAGTCCGCCCTCGATCTGGACAACACCGACTTCCAGCCGATTTACAATCCCCGGCCCGACTATCCGGCAGTTGCCCTCAAAGCCGGTATTCAGGGATATGTCGACGTCGATCTTGTCGTGAGCGAAGCCGGCCGCGTGGAGCGTTTCTCGATTGTCATCATTTCCGGCCACCCCTCCTTCGGGCTCGAGACGGCAAAGGTCCTTCCGAAATGGCGGTTTCCGCCGCCCCGGAAGCAGGGCCGGAAGACCAGGGTGAAATATCGCTATCGTGTCAATTTCCGTCTGGACTAGGCAGTGGGCGTCGCGCAGACAGCAAACCCGCCGGCTCAGTCCCGGGCGCGGATTGCCTGCCGCACCCATTCGGCCGATGCGGCACGGTTCCGGCGGCAAATCTCGATCACCACCGGTCCTTGCGCCGCCGCAGCGCGGCAAACTCATCGGGCGAGGCAGCCCGCATGAACAGGTTCGTCTCCTTTTCGAGACCGATGGTCGACGGTACGGTGGTTCCCTCCGTGCGAAGGCGCTGCCGAAGCTCCTCGGCACGGTCGATCAGGACCGGGTTGTTCTTGTCCTCTGAGAGAAGGAAGTCGTAGTTCTCCGAAGTGTACTCGTGTCCCGGGTACACCAGGGTGTCATCGGGCAGTTGCTTCAGCCGGTTCATCGACTCCCACAGATCCGATGCCGAGCCTCCCAGCAGCCTCCCGCAGCCGCCGATAAACAGAGTGTCGCCCGTGAACACGACACCGGGTGTGCCCGGAAGAAAGTAGCAGAGGCTGTCACGCGTGTGACCCGGGGTGGCCAGGACCACGAACCGCGACGAGCCGAACGGTATCCTCTCGCCGTCCGCCACGACGCGGCCCCTGCCCGGAATCGTGTCGCCGGCCCCGAGCGCCGGGCAACCGAACGTGCGGCTCAACGATTCGTTGCCGCCGGTGTGGTCAAAGTGGCCGTGCGTAGTGAGAATGAACCTGAGTTTCAAGCCCTGTCGATTTACTAGTTTTTCAACCGGCGCCGCCGATGTAGGATCGATCACACAAGCCTCGCGATCGTCACGGACCACGTACAGGTAATTGTCCCGCAGCGGAAGAGGGATTACGGTCGGACCGATCCGCGGCATATCATACCTCCGGGAAAAGGAAAACCCATGTGCGACAAAATCCACGTCTTCTACGAACTGACGTGTGGCCCGGGGCAACGACCCGAAAAGCTGAGCAGGGCCATTGCATTAGAACAGACCGTCGAAACTCCCGAGAGTGCAATCGATGAGCCCTGGATTCGGGAGCGGATCGTCGGCACGACCGAATCTATCGACCCACTGCCCGACCGGCCAGGTCGGTTCAGGGTATGCATCGCCTATCATGCCGACGTAACGGGATATGAGATACCGCAACTGCTCAATCTCCTCTTCGGCAACATCTCCATGAAAGACAATATCAAAATAGTCGATATCCGGTTTCCCAACCGCTTCCTGCAACGCTTCACCGGTCCCCGTTACGGGGTGGACGGCCTGCGACAACTGACAGGGGTCTACGACCGTCCTCTGGCGGCAACCGCACTCAAACCCATGGGCCGCTCTCCGGAGGACCTGGCCGCCATGGCACAGGCATTCGCATCCGCCGGACTCGATATCGTCAAGGACGACCACGGGCTGGCCAACCAACCGTTCTGCCCGTTTGAGGAGCGGGTTGAGCGCGTGCAGCGGGCCGTGGATGAGGCCAACGGGAAAACCGGGGTGCGCACCGTGTACTTCCCCGCGGTGACGGGCCCGTTCGACGAAATCGCGGGTCAACTGGACTGGGCCGTGCGACAGGGCATCACGGGTGTGCTGATCTCACCGTTTCTGGTGGGACCGGACACGCTCCGCTATGCGGCCGCGCACTATCCTCTCGTGATCATGGCCCACCCCGCCCTGACCGGTGCGCATTTTCACACCCGGCGCCACGGCATCACACCCGGTGTTCTTCTGGGCACCATCAACCGGCTCCTCGGCGCCGACATTGCCGTCTTCCCCAACAGCGGGGGACGGTTCGGGTTCTCCGGGGAGGGCTGCCGGGATATCGCCGAAAAGCTGCGGAGGCCCATGGGGCAGTGCAGACCGGCCTGGCCGGCGCCCGCCGGCGGAATGCGCGTCGAGAGTATCGGGAGCATGGCAAAGCAGTACGGGGTCGATACCGTCTATCTGATCGGCGGAGCACTGCTTGACAAACAAAAAGGTTACGAGTGCGCTGCGCGGGAGATGATGCAGGCTGTCGGCGAGCACTTCGAGGAACGCAGAACACCCGCGGCCGTGCCGACACCCGGGATCCCAGCCCGGCCCGATGCCGGGCGCGGCCCCAGCCTGCTGCGCTATACCGAAGACGGGACCTGGACCGACCGCTCTCCCATCACCTACAAGAACGACCGAACCCTGCCCTTTGCGGGCGTCAGCCGCACCGAGCTGGTCGGGAAGCACGGGGAACAGACCGCGTTCGACGTGCGCTATTTCAAAATCCAACCCGGCGGCTACACAAGCCGCGAACGACACCGGCACGAACACGTCATCATCGGGGTCCACGGCCGGGGCGCGGTGAAGCTCGACGACGAAACCCTCTGCATCGGCACCAACGATATCGCCTACGTCAAGCCGATGCAGGCGCACCAGGTGGTCAATGAGGGAGATCAAGACTTCGGATTCTACTGCATCGTGGATCACCGTCGGGACAAGCCGCGGGAGGCGTGAACGCGCTGGATGCGCACTACGGAATGCCGTCGACGGAGTCGTCGTGCTCGTTGACCGCACGCCGCGTTGAGCCCGGTCGGCCGGTCACGGGCAGGGGCGCGTGATCCGCCCCTTCACGCTCCGGCCCATCGGCCGGGTTCATGCGTTCTCTCGACAAGGAGCGCGACGCGGGACCACGGGCCAACATGTCGCTCTCGAACGCGGCGGCCCGAACCGGGCGGCTAAGTGTAATAAATATTACCCCGTCCCCGGAGGTTATCGGTAGATACGCTTCAGCATGTAGTACGGGTACTCGTCGAAACGCTCCCCTTTGCCGTACGCGCGGGGATCGCCGGTGCGCTTCAGACCCGCATCCAGCGTCGCGGCGAGCTCATCTTTGATGTCCCGATACTCAGGCTCATCGGCCACGTTGATTACCTGCGCCGGGTCCGTGTCCAGATCGTAAAGTTCCTCTTCGGGCCGCCTGGCGAAGGCAAGCGCGAAAGGACGGGCATAGCGGGGATCGGTGTTGTTTTCAATCAGAAATTTCTTGGTGGGAGACCTGTCCACATCACGGTAGGCCGGAGGACTCCCGGCGGGCCAGCGAGAGGGCTCGTAGTTGCGAATGTAAAGATGTCGCGACGTGCGGATAGCCCTCGAGGGGTAGCCCTCGAACGAACCCTTCTGCGCGGCAATATGCCGCTCGCGGCCGGTAAGAATGTACGAGCGCTCCGGCTCAGGGCGGTCGCCTTCCAGCACGGGCAGCAGGCTGTGCCCCGACATTTTCGGCTCGGGAGCAACGCCCGCCAGTTCAAGAAACGTGGGAGCGAGGTCCTGCAGCCCGACAAATCCTCCATACGTTCGACCGGGCGAGCGAATCCCCTCCCACCGCACGGCAAGCGGCACGCGCGTGCCCGGATCGTACAGATTCGCCTTGCACCGGGGAAACGGCATGCCGTTATCGCTGGTGACCACCACCACGGTCGAATCCAGCTCCCCCCGCTCTTCGAGCTTCCGCAGGGCGCTGCCCACCTGTTCGTCGAACAACTCCACTTCGGCCCGGTAGTTACACAAATCGGTTCTCACCTCGGGAACATCGGGCAGAAATTCCGGCACCCGCACCCTGGCGGGATCGAGGCCGCGACGACGTCGCGGGCGGGCTTTGTAAGGCCGGTGCGGGCGGGTGCTGCCGAGCCAGAAGCAGAACGGCTGCCCCGTGTTGCGTTGCCGAAGGAAGCGGGTGAAACTCCGGTAGCGCGGTCCGGCCGGATTGTGCGCCCTGCCCCCGGCCCCCGGAAGACCGGGGCCCCAGCCCTTGCCGCGAAAACCCACCAGGTAGCCGTGCTGCTCGAGAATTTCGGGGTAGGTGGAGTACTGGGCAGGCAGCGTGCCCCACATGCTCGCCCCCTGCTCCAGCTCCCAGTGGTATCGCCCCGTCAACATGGCCGCCCGCGATGGGGCGCACGAGGGGGCCGGAGCGAACGCGTGGTCAAACATCACCCCTTCACGGCAGATCCGATCGAAATTGGGCGTGTGTACCACGCTGTCGCCCGCCACCGATGCATGAGGCCACGACCAGTCGTCCGCGAGAATCACCAGCATATTAGGCCGTCTCCTGTTTCCTTCCGACCGGCAGGAAAACACGCCCGGGAGAAGCCCCACACTCACCCCGGTCAGGCCGATTTCCCGCAGCGCCGCGCGGCGGCTGAGCGATGAATTCCCGAGTCTGCTTCGATGTATTTTCGTCTGAGGAGTCATGAAAGGGGAAAATACGACGTGTGCCGCGCCCCGGGCAGGCCGGCGGCCCGGCAACAACACTGCCGCAAGTGTACCCGCAGTCATTCGCAAGGGAATCTGCAAAACCGAAACAAAAAGGAGAGACGCCGCTTTCCGCCGGATCACACGGTTGTGCGGCACAAAGAAGAGGGGTGAGCATGAACCCGACAACAAAATGCGGGGCTCTGGTGCCCGTTCTTGCCGTCACGCTCTTTTCGCTCCCGGTGCCGGGCGCTCAGCCCGGCGATTCCATCTACCTCTGTGTAGACACGCTGCCCGATGAGCCGGGTGAACAGAAAAAGGTATACGGATATATCGGCGGAGTGAAGACCGACTGTATGCCCGAACACGAGCTGCGCAGCAAGCTTGACAGCGCGACACGTTCCGACAGCCTCAAGCAGAAACTCACGAGCCTCGATCTTGACAGCATGCCCCACCGTGTATCGGCCGGGCGCCTCCAACTCGCCGACCTCCGCAAATACGACCTTCGGGGGGCCGAACTCGCCGACGCGGACCTGCGGGGAACACTGCTGACACGTGCGGATATGCGCCGTGTCGACCTCCACGGCGCCGATTTGCGCGGCGCCGACCTGCGCTTCTCCTATCTGAAAGCCGCGAACCTCAGAAATGCCAACCTTGAGGGGACCCTCCTGGAAGGAGCCTACCTGCATTTTGCGGACCTGCGGGGCGCCGCGGGCCTTTCAGTGGAACAACTCAAGAAGGTCAAGAGTCTCTACAAGACCTCGCTGGACTCGACGCTCCTTGAGCAGCTTGAGCAGGAGTATCCCGAAAAGTTCGAGAACCCCGGCACATCGTGGGCAAACCACGTCGACGGCGACTGGAAACCGTCGCCCACCCGGTGGGACCGCCGAAAGGGACTGTAAGAGGCCGAGCCCCGGCTCGCTTTCCTCTGTGACCCCGGACGAATCGCGACCGGATCCGGTCGTCCGGCCGACCGCGTGGCGCACAACGCACAAGGGCGGAGCCGAAACCCCGCCCGAAGCGTTCTTTCACGACCGTCCGCTTCCCTATTCCAGCTTCAGGAAATTCTTCAGCTTCCTGATCACCAGCAGCCCGTCGGGACCCGAAACCGTCTTTTGCATGCCGAATTCACCGTTGATCTGCGCGTCCATGATCCCCCGGTCCGCGGCGGTGCAAATAGCATTGTAGGCGGGATGGGAGGGGTTGACATCCGGAAAGCGGCTCTCCGCGTCGCCCACATACTTGGTTGCCAGGTCCTCGTCTCCCGTAATCGCAATGATCGCATCCTCCACCATCATCGCGTACTCGCCCCGATTCACCGTTTCGTCCGGATGAAAGGTGTGATCGGGGTAGGGCTCCAGACCGCGAATATCCAACTCGACGATGTCCATGACGAAATTCTTCGCCCAGTGCCCGTCCATGTCCGTTATTTCGGCCATCTTCACGTTCTTGTCGACTTCCATGGCACGCGGGTCTTCGGGCGCTTCAAATCCGGTGTCGTACTTCTTCGGCCTCTTTTTTTCAACCAGCTTGTCCAGTTTGAGTTCCGAAATGAACAGGGCGGCGATATCGGCCCGGGTCAGCTTGTCCACCAGCGCTATCCGCTTGCCCACATCGGTACCCGGCGCCGCACGCTCGATATCCTGCACCAGCTTGAACTGCTTGTCCGCCTCGTTGGTGAATCCTTTGTCCAGCTCCAGCACCCTGGCGAAGTCATCCTTGGCCTTGGAGAACAGGTACGCCTTCTTGTAGGACACCCCGCGCCGGTAGTAGGCCTCGGCGTTGTCCGGGTCGAGCTTGATCGCCTTCTCATACTCCCGCTCGACATCATCAATCCATTTCTTCGGCGGCTCACGGCCCTCTTTCTCCATGGTAATCACCAGCGCCTTGGCGATATGGCTCTCCGGAGCGTCGGAAGCATGCTTCTTTCCCTTGTCGGCCAGCTTGTACGCCTCCTTGAACCCTTCCTCCATGGTCTTGTTGTCCGACGCGCCCCGGGCCTCCTTCGCCGTGACCAGCGCCAGGCCGGAGTATGCGAGCCCGAATCTGGGATCCAGGGATTTGGCCAGGGTGAACTCTTCGCGCGCTTTCGCGATCTCTCCCTTGTCCCAGTATTTCATTCCCTGCTTGTAGTGAACGTCGGGGGTGTCCATGTGGCCGCCGGCTTTCCGCGCTTTGGGCGCGCACCCGGCAAGTATTCCGATGCACACAACAACGGCCGCCGCGGCGGTTGTACCGACAGTTCTCTTCAGACTCATTGTCGCCTCCCTCCTCGCTTTACGGGTTTCGAAGACACGATTCAGTCGAGCACAAACACGACACGACACTCGGAAAGAAACTTCAGGTTTTCGGCGGCACTCCTGATGTCGGCCGCGTCACTGTCGGAAACCACTACGTCGGTACTGTTCTGACCCGAAGCCTTCACCGCCTTGACCTTCCCGGGAGCATCTCCCACGCGGTCCAGCGAAGCAGCGCCCTCGATGTCCTTGGCATAGCCCACCATGCCGTGCTTGACGGCCCACTCGCGGGATACGTACGCACTCCCGTAGATTTCCTTACCCGACTGATCGAGAACCTTCGGACTGAGCGCCGGCTTCAGCTCCAACCCGCGACAATCGATGATCAGCCCCGTGAAGACGGTCTCCTGCCTCGACTTCTTTCCCGTGAACTTGGTGATCGCCGGACTCTCCCCCAGCTCGTCGCCGTAGATCCGCTTTCCCAGCCCGTCAATCCCGTCAAGGGGTATCTTCACCGTAACTTCCACCGAACCGTCGCTCATGTACCGGGTCCGCCCTTCCTGCTCGTAGCCCTTGACAAATCCGCCGACCTTGCTCTGCACGACATCGTTGGTGGTCATGAAATTCTCGACGGTGGTCGTCGAGTTGAGATACATGCCCTTGACGGTTTCCAGGGCATTGCGGATAGCCACCATGGTGGCGGCACGGATGGCCGCGGGGCGCTGCGCCGCTTCGGGGAGATCCGGGTTGGGAGCACCGATACCGGTCGCCACGATAGAACGCTCGGACCAATCAACCTTGCCCTCCCCTTCATCGCCGGAAATCACCGGCTGTATCTGCGCCGACGCTACCGCCGCCACGCCCAGACACGTTAACAGGACACTGTGAAAACGCTTCATAGCACCTCCTTTACAGTAAGGGAAGGTAGCGGAACGATATCGAGAAACATACGCACATCGAACACCACCGCGAACACGACCGGACTCAGCCCTCATGGCACCCGTCGACCCCTAAATATAAAATGGTTCCTTCTATTGTGCTGTGATGACAATCACATTGCAACATCTTTTCAATCCGTCTTCCGCGCAATGCAGAAAAGATAGGCGACGTACCGGAACCCCTCCAGACGGTAGAATACATCTATTTCCCGGTGGAATGCAAGCTTGACCCGTTTGTCGGCGAAAAAACCGGCGGCGTCCTCAAGCCGCTTCGCCATGTGTGCGTAGTAGTTGTCCCATCCGCTCCGGGGCACCAGGCACATCAGTTGAACCTCAAATCCACTCGCGCGCACCAGCGAGCGATACGAAGCTTCCGACTCGTAGCGGTAGGTGTCCGCCTCAAACACCGACCGGACTTCGTCGGGAACCCGATCGGTCAGAAAGATCAAGTCCGAAAACGCAAACCATCCCCGCGGAACGAGCCACTGACGGGCACGCTCCATCCCTTTCTTCCGCGAAATGAACGACAGCACACCCCCCTCGGCCAGAACAAGCTCAAAGGGGTGTTCCCGGTGCTCGACCCGAAGAATGTCGCCTTGTTCGAAACTGACCAGGTGGCTGATCTTGCGCCCGACAGCCGTCTCTCTGCCGAGCCGGAGATTCTCCGCGCTGATATCAACCGCATGCACCCGGCAGCGGAATTCCTCGGCGAGATTGCAGGCGCCCTCACCATAGCCGCACCCCATGTCCAGCACACGGCTCGACGGATTGATGCCCGCTACACGCCCCGCAAGAAGCGTGAACTCACGACCCGCCGGAGATGTATAGTTGGACATGATATCGGTCACCATGAACTGTCCCGCTCCGCGGCCCGGGAATGCCCGGCTTCGGGCAAAAATCTCCGCCCCGAACTTCGCCTCACAATACTACCGGACCTTCAGGAACAAAATTAACCCGATTACGAGAAAAATCACCGAAATAATGTGATACCGCCACCGGATCTTTGATCGAATGAAAAAATCGTTCTTCCCGTAGAATGGATTCTGCCGCATCGTGAGGTGAAAATGATGGTGGATCGGGGCCATGAGAAAAAACCTTTTCCCCGTGGCCTTGAACCACCCTATCTGGATGATATCCGACATGAACTCCAGCATGAACACAAACCCCACCAGCGGAAGATAGAACTCCGCCTTGATAAAAACGAACATGATCGCCATCATGCCGCCGAGCCCCACCGATCCGGAGTCCCCCATGATAATGGTAGACGGAGGAGAATTGAACCAGAGAAATGCCAGAAGCACTCCAATGACACACCCTGCCAGCGGCAAGATCTCTTCGACTCCCGGTATATGGGGAATCAGCAGGTACCGGGTCCATACTTCGTTGCTGGATATGTAGGCAACCAGCCCCACAAAGGTAAAGGAGGTCACCAGAGGCACGGCCGCCAGGGTATCGATCCCGTCGGTGAAATTCACGCCGTTGGCCAGCACCGCTATCGTCAGGGTCATCAGCGGAATGAACAGCCAGAACGGCATGTACGGAAACGTCTTCTCGGTGCTGAGAAACGGGATGGTGATGCGCCCGTTGATATTGGGGATATACTTGTACGATGCGATCGCGACACCGAATGAAATGAGAATGTACAGCGTGAGTCGAAGGCTGGTAGAGATACCGTCGGCCTTGTACTGGTAGTCTTCCCGCGTGATTTCTCCCCTGGCAAGACGTCGCTTGTTGAGCACCTTGGCGATATCGTCGAGCCCCCCGATCACACTGAAAAACGTGTAGATAACCAGGGCAGAAATCACATACGAATTGAACCGGGCCGTGATGAGCGTAATGAAGACCATGATTGCCAGAAACAGCAGTCCCGCCGGCATGACCGGCTCGCCCTTGCCCTTGTTGACATCAAACTCCGAGCTGAATCCGGCTGTTCGCAGGAAGCGTATGTAGGGGGGAAACGCAAGCATGGCCACCAGGAAAGACGCGAGCGTGGCAAACGCCGTGCTGAAAAGACGGCTGTTTAAAAGAAAAAGACCGGTCTTCTGATAGAAGAACTCCAACAACATCGTTGTCGCCTTGACCTCTCGGTGGTGCGGTTTCCCGCGAAAAACCTAAAATACGTTTTGAGGGCGCGCTGTGCGGTCGCGTGAATGGTTCGCGCATGCCTCGTGATCGGTATACCATTGCCGGCCCGCGGCACGTATGGCCCGGCGGGTCGGCTCGACGACCGTATCGGGCGGGGGCCTACGCCGGCTGGTGTCGACGTCCGCCCTGCTTCAGCTTGCCGTAGTGAAGAAGGATCGCGTCGGTGTAATGAAGTCGGCGGGCGAGTTCGCGGGCGATATTCAGGATCAGCAGAGAGAAGAGTTCCTTGTCCTGACGAACCACTTCCAGAAGTACTCTCTTGGACAGCACCATGAGATCACAATCTTCGGTGGCCACGGCGGAAGCACTGTGGTTGAGGATGCCGATAACCGACACTTCACCGAGACAACTGCCGGGGCCGAACTCGACTACTTCGAAGGGGTCCTTATCAAGATCCAGCACGATCTTGACGCGCCCTCTGAGCATGATAAAGATATCGGTGCCGGGCTCCTTTTCCCTGATGATCACGTCGCCGGTGGTACGCGTGACGAATGCGCACTGATCGGCAATCCATCGCAGGTGACGTTCGGAAACGCCGCCGAAGATGGTCACGTCCCTGAGAACCCGAAGCAGGGAGGAATCAACAGTGGTCATGGCAATCTCCCCGATTGGAACGTCGTGTGATGCGGGCCCCCAGAGCCCGCAGCCTCCCGTCGATATTTTCGTACCCCCGATCGATCTGACCGATATTCTGGATCACACTCTCTCCTTCGGCGGCAAGCGATGCGATCAGCAGTGCCATGCCCGCCCGGATATCCGGCGAGCTGAGGGTCGATGCGTGCAGCGGGGAAGGACCTACTACCACGGCCCGGTGCGGGTCGCACAGCACAATTCGCGCCCCCATGGCAAGCAGCTTGTCGACAAAAAACAACCGTGCTTCAAACATCTTCTCATGAATCAGGCAGGTTCCCTTCGATTGCGTAGCCACAACCAGAAGAATCGAGACCAGGTCGGCGGGAAATCCCGGCCACGGGCTGTCTTCAAAAGCGGCAATAGCCCCGCCAAGGTCGGTGCGCATGGTAAGCTGCCCGCGAGCGGGAACCTTTATCCTGCGCCGTTCCGTATCGGGCTCCACCGCAACGCCGACCCGGGAAAACTGAAAGAGAATCATGCGCATGGTACGCGGGTCGATATTCGTGATCTCGATCTCGGAGCCCGTAGCCGCCGCAAGCCCAATGAAAGAGCCTGCTTCGATGTAGTCTCCCGATACGACATGCTCGGCTCCGCCCGGAGCATCGGTTCCTTCCACCGTAAGCATATTGGAGCCGATACCCGTGATGTGCGCCCCGGCCTTGCAGAGAAAGCGGCACAACCCCTGCACGTGGGGCTCCGAAGCCGCATTGGCAATCTCGGATTTCCCTCGCGCGGCCGCGGCCGCGATAACCGCATTCTCCGTAGCGGTAACCGAAGCCTCGTCCAGCAGGATGGGCGCTCCGCGCAGGCCGCGCGGGGCCGAGAGCGTAAATACGGTGCGGGTGCTTCCTCCGCGCGGGTGCGTGCGCGTAACCTTCACCCGTGCCCCCAGCGCCTCAAGAACCAGAAAGTGCGTGTCCAGCCTCCTCCGTCCGATCGCATCGCCTCCCGGTTGGGGAATTACCGCCTTGCCGGTGCGTGCCAGCAGGGCCGAGGCGAAAAGGATGGAGGCGCGAATGCGGCCCGAAAGCTCCAGGGGAATCGTGGAGGTCGTTATTCGCTCCGCCGTGATCGTCGTCTGCCCCTCTTCGCGCGACACGTGCGCACCGAGGTGGCGTGCGATCCGGAGCATCGTTCGGAAATCTTCAATGTCGGGAATGTTGTGCAGCGTTACGGGCTTGTCGGTAAGAAGTGCCGCGGCAACCAGAGGGAGCGCCTCGTTCTTGTTGCCCGTGACGTTCACGGAGCCGCTCAGCGTGTGCCGCCCCTCGACCACAAACTCGCTCATGCCCGACTCCTCGGTTGTCTGCCGTATACCTTGCCGTGTCGGGGCCGGCAAACGACGTGCGGGGCTCGGGGCTCATCCGGACGGCCGATCATCACCCTCCCTTGCCTGCTCTCCGTGCATACCGTCGGAATCACCCGGCCGAATCGCTGCCTGGTACCGCGGTTGCGCCATCGAGTGTAAATATACATAGATTGAGCACGCCGGGGGCTGCACACGGGGAATCTCAAAAAATTCGGGAGAAATGAATATTTTTGCTGCATTTAGCCGATTTTTGATTATATTATGTAGTAAGGCCTGTTTTGTCTGCGTTTTACGCATTTTTTGACCGAACACCGTCATTCAGGGAATTCTTCTTTGGGTAGTAAGTTGAACCGCTTCGAGCGAACTCGCGAGCTATTCAAGGGAACAACCACTGTGTTGGAATGAGGGTTCAAAAAAGGCGGCGCACGGCGGAGCAGGCCTTTTTTTGTGCGGGAAAGCTTGAAACCGGCTCTCCGGATTTCGTTACCGTGCCGCCGGATCGGCGAACCGCGCGCCCCGGCCGGTAATCCCCACGACACCACGCCACCACAAATTCTCCATATCTATCTCTATCTCCACAGCGCCTCCTCTGAACCTTGCAGGCACTGACGAAGCAACACCGCCTCCATGCGAAAATCGTGGTCGGCTCGGAGACATCCGTGTTGGAAACCGGTGCGCTGCTGCCGGCGTTTCCGCCGGTGCTCCGAGGCGGCAGTGTGACCGGCTTCGGCTTTTCCCGGTACCGCTCGGTTGTGTTCCAGGCCCGAAACACTTATTTTTCTACATTCTTTTCGATGCCGGCGGCATGGTTTCGTGCGAGGATGGCGGAATTGGCAGACGCGCTAGATTTAGGATCTAGTAGGGAAACCTGTGGGGGTTCGAGTCCCCCTTCTCGCAGGCGCCGTCGAAGTAGTTAGCCACAAGGAGAATAGTGCGTGAAAACCACCGTTGCCTCTCCCGAAAGCTGGAAACGGGTTATCGATATTGAACTGCCGCCCGAGGATGTTGGTGATTCGTTCCGCAAGAAACTGCAGTCTTATCGAAAGCGTATCAAGGTGCCCGGATTCCGACCCGGGAAAGTACCCGAAGATATCGTTCGGACCCGATACGGCGATGCGATCAAGGCCGAGGTTGTCGACGAGCTGGTGCAGCGTTCGTACAAGGATGCCTGCAAAGAACACAGTATCACTCCCGTCTCGCAGGGCAAGGTCAGCAAGATGGATGCCGACGACGGCGGGCCGCTGCGCTTCTCGGTGGAGTTGGAAGTCGAGCCCGAGGTTGAGATCAAGGGCTACGATAAGCTCAAGATTCGACCGTCGCCGAGAAAGATCAAAAAGTCCGACGTGACCGAAGCCCTGGACAATCTGCGGGAGCGAATGGCGACGTTTGAAGAAGTGGACCGCTCCTCGAAGAAAGGCGACTTCGTATCCCTTGAGTATCAAAGGGTCAAGGTCGACGGTGAAGAGAAGAGCGATGTGTCGAGTCCGCAGCAGCCGGTTGAACTGGGCGCCGGCAAGATAAAGGAATTCGACAAGGCATTGATCGGTGTCCCGGCCGGAGAAACCGTCACTGCCTCCTTCAAGTTCCCTTCGGATTACGGCGACGCGGACCTGGCCGGTCGCAAGGGAGAGTTCGAGATCACGGTGAAGAAGGTTCTGGAAAAACGACTCCCGGAGGTTGACGAGGAGTTCCTGAAGAAACTGGGGGATTTCGCCGACGAAGAAGCCCTGCGCGCGCGAATCGAAGAAGATCTTCAGCAGCAGGAAGCCGAGCGGGCACGGAACGAAGCGTGCAACAAGGCGATCGACGTCCTGATTGACAAGAACCCCTTCGATGTGGCCCCGTCGACGATCGAGCAGTATCTGGACTACATGCACGAGCAATCGAAACGGTACGAGCGCCCGGGCCAACCGGCGCCGGAGAGGGAAGAACTCTCGCGGCGTTATCGAGACACCGCGATCCGTGCCCTGAAACGTTACCGGATTGTCGATTACGTCGCACGAAAAGAGAACATCAAGGCCACGCAGGAAGAGGTCGACCGGAACATCAGGAACCTGGCCCAGCGGTACGGGCAACCGTTTGAGACCGTGAAGCAGCAGCTCCGAAGCAGCGGTACGACCAATCGAATTCGTGCGGATATCAAAGAAAAGAAAACCCTTGACTTTTTGATCGGGGTCCAGGCTCCCGCCTGAGACCGCGGCGTGAACCGGACCATCTCAGCAAAGGACGGAACAACATGTCCCTGGTGCCTGTAGTGATAGAACAGACGGGGCGCGGCGAGCGCTCCTACGACATTTACTCACGACTGTTGCGGGAGAGAATCATCTTTCTGGGCTCCGATATCAACGATGTGATCTCGGACCTCATCATGGCGCAGCTTATCTTCCTGGAATACGAAGATGCCGAAAAGGATATCACCATCTACATCAATTCCGCCGGCGGCTACGTCTCTTCGGGGCTGGCCATCTACGACACGATGCAGTTCCTGAAATGCGATATTTCCACGATCTGTATCGGGCAGGCCTCCTCTCTTGCGGCGGTACTTCTGTCCGCCGGCACCAAGGGCAAGCGTTACGCGCTGCCGCACTCACGGGTTATGCTGCATCAGCCTCTCGGCGGCGCCGGAGGGCAGGCGGCCGATATCGCAATCCATGCGCGCGAGATCGTTCGAATCAAAGACACCATCAACGAGATCCTGGTCAAGCACACCGGCCAGAAAGCTGATATAATTAAGAGAGACACCGACCGCAACTTTTACATGGATGCCGTGGAGGCAAAAGAGTACGGGATTATCGACGAAATACTGACGTCGAGGGAATAACCTTCCCCCACCGGCGCGCACCCGAGCCTCTCGTCCCCGGCACAAAGGAGATGTCCCCGTGTCCTCCCGTTCGAAATACTCCCAGATACGCTGCTCCTTCTGCGGCAAGGCAACCAATCATGTCGACAAAATGATCACCGGCCCCTCGGTGCACATCTGCAATGAATGCGTGGAGATGTGCAACGAGATACTGCGGGAGGAGCGCAGCGGCCGCACGGCCGCGGGCAGCGAGACGGACATCTCCACTCCCGCACAGATCAAGGAATACCTCGATCAGTACGTCATCGGCCAGGAATCGGTCAAGAGAGGCATCAGCGTTGCCGCACACAACCATTTCAAGCGAATCCTCTCTCGCGCCGGGCACGATGACGACGGGGTGGAAATCGAGAAAACCAACATTCTCATGGTCGGCCCCACCGGCACCGGCAAAACGCTTGTGGCCCAGACACTGGCGAAAATGCTGCAGGTGCCTTTCACGATTGTCGATGCAACAATCTTCACCGAGGCAGGCTATGTCGGCGAAGACGTGGAGAACATGCTCGTGCGCCTGCTGCAGGCGGCAAACTACGATCGGGCAAAGGCGGAACGGGGGATAATCTATATCGATGAGTTCGATAAGATTGCACGAAAATCGGCAAATCCTTCCATTACCCGCGATGTGTCGGGCGAAGGAGTACAGCAGGCAATGCTGAAAATTCTCGAAGGAACGGTCGCGTCGGTGCCTCCCAAGGGAGGTCGAAAGCACCCTGAGCAGAACCTGGTGCAGATCGACACCCGCGACGTCCTCTTCATCTGCGGCGGCGCGTTCGTCGGCCTCGAAGACATCATCGAACAGCGGATCGGAGAAAGCCGCATGGGATTCAATGCCGAAGTGCGCCGGAAGAAGGAACGGACGGTTGGGGATATCCTCAAGAAGGTGGAACCCGACGACCTCATCCAGTACGGTTTGATACCCGAGCTGGTAGGCCGCGTTCCCGCAACGTTCGCCATGGATGAACTCGACGACGATGCCCTGCTGAAAATCCTTACCGAACCGAAGAACGCTCTTGTCAAACAGTATCAGAAACTCTTTGCCCTGCAGGATGTCCGGTTGACATTTGCGAGAGACGCGCTCCGGGAAGTAGTGAAGACCGCCCGGGCGAAAAAAACCGGCGCCCGCGGCCTGCGTAATGTGCTCGAAGACGTGTTGATGCCGGTGATGTTCGACATCCCGTCGCGCAATGATGTCAAGGAATGCCTTATCACCAGAGATGTGGTGCGCAAAAAACGCGAAGCAACCTACGGCCTCAAAAAGGACCGCAAGATAGCGTGAGTCGGCCGCCCGGCTCGTTCCGAAACGGGAGTTCCGCTTTCATGAGAAATGTGTGGGCACGTGTTTTCCTCCTGATCGCCCTCGCGACGGCCGCACGTATCGTCGCCGCCGACGCCCGGGGAGGCGGCACGGAAAAAGGCTCGCTTCCGGTCCCCCCCATGCGCAACGGCGGTATAGTGGATCTCTGGGAACACGACCATGAATACATCAGGGGCCAATTCGGCGAATTCGAACTTCTCAACGGGGACAATGTTTCCTTCCGCATGAAGACCGGGGGGGTGACGGACACGACATGGAAACTGGCCGCAATCGGCAACTTCCTCCCCCGCTCGATCCAGTACGCGACCCTGGCGCGGCTGAAGGGACGCGACGACGGAGTGCTGTTGCTGATGTTCCGGTGGGTAAGTCCCGACGATTCCTCCTCGCCCCACGGCGTTTTCTACGACGCCTTCATCGGGAAAGACGCCCTCCTCATCCGGACAAAACAGGGCATCGAAACACCGGTTGACACGCTGGAGCTTTCCTGTTCGGATACCGAACGTCTCTGCGCCAAGTGCTTCTTCGACAGCACCTCACACCAGATGATTCTCAGGATGGTCGACAAGGATTGACCCGCCGCGCACATGCCGTGCGGGCGGCGACGCCTACGCCTCGGACTGCATCTTCTCCAGAAGCATGGTAACGATATCGTTTGACGAGACGTTTTCGGTCTCGGCATAGAACGACCTCACCAGCCGGTGTCGAAGCACGGCGTGCGCGGCACGGCGCACATCGCCGATATCGGGGCTGGGACGGCCCTCCAGCAGCGCGTACGCCTTGGCGGCAAGAATAAGATACTGCGACGCCCGGGGCCCGGCTCCCCACGTAAGCAGCTCGCCGGCACGCTCCAGGCTTCGGGTATCCGACGGTCGGGTGAGGCGAACAAGGTCGACCGCATACTCCACGACCGAATCGGCGACGGGGACCCGCCACACAAGCTCCCGGTACCCGGACAGCTCTTCGGCACGCGCCCGCGGACGCAGTTCGGTCTCCCGCGGCACGGTCGTCTTCTTCACAATCTCCAACTCCGACGCCCGGTCGGGATAGTCGATTTCCACCGAGAACATGAACCGGTCCTGCTGCGCTTCCGGCAGAGGATAGGTGCCTTCCTGCTCGATAGGATTCTGTGTCGCCAGGACCCAGAAAGGCCTCGGCAAGGGATACGTATGACCCGAGGAGGTCACTTCCCGCTCCTGCATTGCCTGCAGCAGGGCCGACTGCGTCTTGGGCGGCGTGCGGTTGACCTCGTCGGCCAGCACAATGTTACTGAAAAGAGGCCCCTTGACAAAGCGAAATTCACGGCGACCGGAGGAACGATCTTCGAAAAGAATCTCGGAGCCCGTGATATCCCCCGGCATCAAGTCGGGCGTAAACTGGATCCGGTTGAATGCGCAGTCCAGACACTGGGCCAGGCTCTGAACCATCATCGTCTTGGCCAGTCCGGGAACGCCGATAAGGAGACAATGGCCCCCGGCGAGGAAACAGGCAAGAAGATCGTCGATAACCTTCCGCTGCCCGACGATTCGTTTTGCCAGTTCGCCCCGGATATTCTCCGTCGTCTCCTTCAGCCCCTCCGCAAGGGCAATGTCGCCTCCGCTGGTATCCATGACGCGGTACCTTCCCCCACGAGCCACTCCGCCGGCTTCTCAAGCGTCCAGTGTGCTCCTGGCTTGCGAAATGTCTTTGAACGTGATGTCGGTTCTGAAAAAATAATAGAGCCCCAGCAGGGTGACGGGGGAATAGGAAAAAGCGTGGTACAAAATGGCCACCGCACGAGCACGCTCCTCGCCGACACCGGCGATCACAAGCCCCTGCAGCAGCATGGCGTGCATGGTCCCCACATAGCCGGGCGCAAGAGGGATGGCGGCGCCCATCGCCGCGAAGGCGATAACGAACATTCCCCTGAAAAGCCCGGTGTGCCCGAAATCATCCAGAAAAAACATTATCGCCACGACGTAGCACAGGAGAATTGCGAACGAAAGCACGGTCGTCTGCAGAACTTTCCGGGGACGCGATATCCAGTGCAGATTGGAGGCCAGCTCGCGGGCAACCTTCTCGGCGCGCTCCCGAAATCGTCCGGGAACGACCCGAAGGCCCGCGGAACCGAGTCTGCGTGCCCGCGAAGGATACAGACCGTAGAGGACCAGCGCGATTAGCGAACAAATGAAAATCGCCCCCATGGCCACCGCCGCGCTTCGAATAGGCGGGCGCGTGTAGCCGAGCACGTAGACCGGCACGACGAAAAATGAGATGAACAGGACAACGTCGAGGAACCGCTCCAGAACGAGCGAGCCGATGCTCACGAATGCGGGATAGCCGTTCTTGCGCCACAGCAGAAGCGCCCTCGCGGCTTCGCCGATACGAGCGGGCAGCACATTGTTGACCATGAACCCGACCATGACATAGGGGAACAACCCCCCGCGGTGGGCGTCGTCCCTCTCCGGAAGCATCACCTTCCATCGCATCGCACGAAATACCAGTGCGAACACCGAGAGAAAGGCGCAGGCCGCCAGTGTAACCACACGCCCCTGGACAAGTTCCCGCTTGAGCTGAGCGAAGTCTACCCCGCGGAAGAAAATTACGAGGCTTGCCGCGGCAATTGCCGTTCCGGCCAGGTACTGAACCCCCGTGGAGCGCTTCATGCATTCTCCATAGGACAGAGCACAAGTCCGGAATAACACTTGGGAAAGAAATTGGTCGACTTCTGCGGCATCCTCTCGCCGCCGGCCACAATCTCCTCAACCGTCCGGACGGCAAGCGGATGTATGAAAAACGCCCCGTAGAACTCCTCGGACCCCCGTACCCTGTTCCACGCTTCGAACGCATCGTTCTCGTACTCCATGACATCGTGAAGCGTGGTGCCGTCCAGCGGCAGACCGAGAATCCCGCCCACAAAAATTGCATTGATCTGTGACACATTGAGGTGTCTCCAGGCGGCGGAATGCTCGGGATACTCATCAGCCAGAAAACGCTCGCCGGTTTCATTCGGAACGAGACGATACAGGCATCCGCCGGCACGGTCCAGGTACAACATTCCCGCCTCTTCGGGCCGCGCCATGAATTCCCGTACCACATCGTACGAGGCCTCGCCCGCATCACGGCACTCGAAAAGTTCCTGGAGGCGCCGCAGTGCATCGGCCGAAGCGACCTCCTTGCGGACCCGCACCAATCGGTGGAACGGCCGGATTCGCAGGCCGGGATCCGCCATGGAAACAAGGGTCATCATCACATAGGCGCTTGCGGGGTCTCCGCTCCGGCGAGCGTATCCAAGCGCCGTCTCGTACCGATGATGGCCGTCGGCGATAACCACCCGCTTCTCCGCCATAACTTCGGCGGCCCGATCGATAAGCGCCGTATCCGAAGTCAGGCGCAGTTCGTGCCGCACTCCCCGTTCGTCGGTAAAAGAACCGGCCGGCGGCCCTTCGGAGCATGCGTGAATTACTTCTACCAGATCCCCCTCATCGGGCACGATCCCGAATATCTGCCCCGTGTGACACCGCAGTGTCTCCAGCAGCTCGTACCGATCCTCCTTGGGCGCCGACAGGGTGTTTTCGTGCGGAATAACGGTTCCTTCCGAAAAGTCGGTCAACTGCACTCCGGCAATGAGGCCCGTGCGCACAAGCGGTTTCGACGATGCATCGCCGGGGGGAGTGAAGATCTGTCGATACACGTACAGAGAGGGTTGCGATTCCCGGACAAGCCTCCCGGCCGAGAGCCATTGCGAAAGCAGCTCCCGGGCCCGCACGTGGCGATCCCGATTGACACGATCTCCCGGCTCCGGGCGGTTTTGAATGATGCGTACCACATTGTACGGACTCTGTTCGTACAACTTGTCCCGGCGCCGCGATCCTATCATGTCGTACGGAGGCGCCGCGTACCGCCCGAGTTCATCGGACGACTGCAACCGGTAGCGATATCCTCGAAAAGGTCTGATTCGGGCCACTGAATTCTCCGTTGAAGTTGCTGCCGGGGCGGTTGGGTTCACTGTTCGAAACACAAACGCACCCCGCACACATGTCGATTTCACATCATCGCAGGTCCACGCTCACGCCGTTGTCGAGTTCTGATTTCTCCGGCATTGCCGAATCAGACTGACTCACGATAGTCCTCAAGACTGTCATGAACGTCGGCCAGCTTGTCGATACCCATCAGATGCAGAAGGTTGGCGGTTTCCGAATGGGGTGTAACAATCGAGACCCTGCGACTCCCCGCCATCCGAACGGCTTGCACGAGCAGCGAAATGATAGAGCTGTCCAAATGCTCGGCCCTGGAGAAATCGAACAGCAGCTTCGTGTCCGGATTACGCAGAGCTTTCATGAGCTTGGCCGACATTCGATCGAGTTGGGCAAAGAAGGTGGCCGGGACCCATGGCTCGTCGTTGGTAACGACAAAGCGTGTTGTGCCGTGCTCCTCTCGCAAGTCCAGTTCCATGGGTGCACCGTCCTTTCAGCCGGCTCACGCCGCGTCGAAGTGAATTCCGCCCACGAATTTCCGGGAGAAACTGCGGCGGTGAATCGGACACATGCCCAGACGGGCCAGAAGGACCCGGTGCTGCTTCGTGGGATACCCCTTGTGCCGGTCGAAAGCGTACCCCGGATACCGGCCGTCATAGTCCACCATGAGTCGATCGCGCGTTACTTTCGCCAGTATTGACGCGGCGGCAACGGACGCACTCCGGCGGTCTCCCCCGATCACGGCCCGTTGCGGGCAGCGCGTCACGCCGGGAATACACTCCCGCCCGTCGACCAGCACCACCGACGCCTGTCGGCGCAGGTTCCCCACAGCCCGGGACATGGCCAGCAGAGAGGCCCGCAGAATATTCAGCGTGTCGATTTCCGCCACATCGGCCATCCCTATGCCGTGGGCGTGAGCCCGCGCTTCGATTGTTGCGAAGAGCTTCTCCCGCCTTGAGGCGCTCAACCGTTTCGAATCGTCCAGACCCTCAAGAGGAGTGTGCAGATCCAGACATACCGCCGCGGCGACAACCGGTCCCGCAAGGGGGCCCCGCCCGGCCTCATCCACACCCGCCACCGGCCCACCGCATTCCGCGGCAACCCGGCGATCGAATGCGTAGAGTTCCCTCCAGCCGTCATACATTGCCGGTTACCGTTCTCCCCTCCACTCGCAGGCGGCCGGCCGCAAGAGCCTCCAGAGCACGCCAGTAGTGCGAATGCTCCACCTCCAGGACCCGCCCGGCCAGCGACTCCGCCGTATCGCCTTCCAGGACGCGAACCGGCTCCTGCAGTATCACCGGTCCGTGGTCGTAGTGTTCGTCCACGAAATGCACGGTGATGCCGGTGACCTTGGCGCCGTAGTCGATCACGGCCTCGTGCACGTGCATGCCGTACATTCCCTTTCCTCCGAAAGCCGGGAGGAGTCCGGGGTGAATATTGATCATGGCGTTGCGGTACCGCCGAACCACCTCGACCGGGATCTTCTTCATGTATCCGGCCAGGGCGATCAACTCCACACGGTGTTCCTCGAGGACTTCAAGCAACCGTGCGCAGTAGCTGCTCTCATCGGCAAACCCCGAGGGCGGAAGGTGCTGCACCGGTATGCCGTGTGCTCCGGCTCGCCGGCAGGCCCCGGCCGAGCTGTTGTTACTGATGAGCACTACGAACTCGACATGGAGGTCGCCACAGCGACGGCGGTCCAGGAGTGCCTGAAAATTGGTCCCTCCGCCGGAAGCCAACACCGCGCACCGTCTCACATGCTCCTCCTTGAATCGAACGTTGTTCAGGAACTCTCGCGCCGAAGGGTCTTCACCGTTCCGGTCGAAACCTTGATGCGGTATTGTACACCGCTCCAGGTAATGGTATTGGTAAAAAGCGTCTTCATCAGGCTGAGAAGCAGAATAAGGCGAAGAAGGGGCAGCATGAGGACCAGCGAGCCGAAACGGTGCATGCGCCCGAGCAGAGGATAGGTCGACACGGAAAGCAGGTCCAGGGCCACAAAAGCCAGCGTTCCCGCTCCGCCGTACTCGACGAACTTCTCCCAGGAGCCTCCGCTGAGCAGGGCCGCCACCGGACCCCCTGTCAGCACCGCCACCGTCCCGCACACCAAAGGCATGGCCAGGGACCACAGGTGCGTATGATACATCTTCAAGAACATCATCTGGCGCTCAATCCAGCCGAAGACCTTCGGCACGCTCCTCAGGGCATCGTCGGTCGGTGTTACGCAGGCCGGCACGAACAACGATCTCTCTTTCCGATCCATGATCAGCTCGGCCAGACTGAGATCGTCAACCGCCGTCTCCGACCACCGGCGGGCAACCTCGAGCCGCTCAAAATCCTTTTTCCGAATAGCCATCGACCCGCCCCACAGGCCGGCACTGCCGATCCAGGAGGCCAGACAGAAGATACCGTAGAGAAAACTGTTGAAGCAGACATGCACCTGTTCCGCAACGCCCCCGCGCGCAACCTGAAGCCACCGGAAACCGGTTGTGGCCGCGATTCCGGACCTGGACAGCGGCAGCACCAGCTCCCGAAGCCATCCGCTCTCCGGGATGATATCGCCGTCGGCGAACACGTACACCTCGGCATCGGGCGCGCTGCGCACGGCGCAGAGCATGTTCCAGTTTTTCTGAGCGCAGGAGTCGGACAGGCCCGCCACGACCAGCCGGGCGCGAGGATTGTCGCGAATAACCTCCCGGACCACCTCCGCGGCGGGATCGGTCTCGCTCTCAACCGCGAAGATAACTTCGTAGTCGGCGTAATCCATGCCCAGGTAGGCCCGGACACTCTTCCGGAAATGTTTGACTATCCCCTTGCAGGGAACGACGACGGCACAGCGTGGGCGGTAGTTCGTCTCAAACGTCGGCCGCATGAAGCGCTCGTACCAGAAACGGCGATAGAACAGGGCCAATACGGCGGTCAGCAGCATCGCCGCCCCCACCAAAGCCGAAAAAACGAACACAAAACGGGGAAAAAAGGTGGTTCCTGGAAGTATATCGGGAAACAAAAATCCTCCGCACTGGCTGGAAACTCCTACAAAATAAGTTAACGCCTCCCGCAAGCCAAGTGATTCTCAAGAGCCTCGCCTCTGCGCACCACGCTTTGTGGCGCCGGCCCGGGTCCTGGCGCTCTTTGTCCGGTTCCTTCCTCCCTTCTTTGCGCGGTACAGCGCTTTGTCCGCCGTATGAATGACGTCGATAACGCTCTGTGACATGTCGGTGCGGCAGGAAATCCCGCAGGAAAGCGTAACCTTGATCTTGCGGCGGGGGGCGGCTGTCTTGACCTTCTCAACCGAGGAACGAACGCGTTCCATAATATTGACAATCTCCTTCGCGGTCTTCCTCGGAAAAAAGACGATCAGCTCCTCTCCTCCGTAACGGCAGACCACCCCGTCGGGAACAACCTCCCGGCATACCGCCTGTGCCGTGTTGTACAATACCTGGTCGCCCACCTGGTGCCCGTGGGTGTCGTTCACTTTCTTGAAATGATCAATGTCAATCATCGCCACGGCAAGGGGCGGTGCCGTATTGACCGAAGATTGTTCGGAGATGATACGACTGCAATAGGACCGATTATAAATGTGCAGCAGCGGGTCGTACGCAACACGGTGTTCCATACGGGCAAGCCAGTGCAGCATGATGCCGGTTTCGAGGTAGAGAAGAGCGGCGGCAAAGCACACCATCCGCCATCCCGTGACATCGGCATGAAGCGCACTGCCCGTCCATGCGGCACCGTACAGCATCGCCGTGCCGGTGAGCACCCCTCCCAGGGAAAACTCGCCGCGCACCAGCCACACGCTGCCGGCGGCCACGAGCCCGGTACATGCCGCCCCCGCCCAGAAGGCGATATCGGCGGGTCCTCCGAACCGCAGGACCCGCATCCACTCGGCGGCGCCGGGCGCAAACCGGAGCGCGACAACAAGAAGCGCCTCGACGGCTACCGCGGTAAGGGTAACCCGACGCGTTGTTCGATATTTGACGAACGAGGGAACGAAGGTGCACACGAGAAGGTTGATGAAGACCAGCGTCAGGAGTGCGAGGGGAAAGGCCGAAGGCCCGCGGGGAATGACGTTGATTGTCGAAATGTGTAGAAGAAAGTAGCCGAGTCCCGTCACCCCGCACACATATCCCAGGAGATACACTTTGAGGTTCTGGACGCGCGGGTAGGAAAGATGACCCACGAAGAAGGAGAGGAGAGAGAGAGCCAGACCAAGCCACGGAACGATACGATGGACCGAGTCGAACCACGGCCGGTCGTATCTGAAACTGAGCACGACAACGAGTCCCAGGAGGATCGTTGCTCCCACGAAGGCGGCAAGCCCCCACGTGCCCGTGGCTCGTGTTTTCTTCATCTCAGGCAAGATAATACATGGCGTTCCGGAGTTCGCCCCTCACATCCCGTGGAGGGTGGACCGGAATCGATTGTCGGCTTTCACGATTATTATGTATATTATACAAGTTTTCCACGAAATGTCCGGATGTAACCGTGCGGAGTCCCGAGGACCCTCACCGAACACTCTGTCCGCCCGGAAAAAGTATGCCTCTTTCATCCATGACCGGTTTCGGCCGGGCGCGCGACTCCACGCCCGACGGCTCGCTTCGAGTCGAGGTCCGCTCGGTGAACGGCCGCTTTCTGGATATTCAACTGCGTCTGTCCCGCTCACTGGCCGGGGTCGAATCAAAGCTCAGGAAGTATGTTGCCGAAAAAATAGCCAGAGGATCGGTATCGGTTGTTGCTTCCGGTGACGAGATCGCCCGAACGGGCAAACCGTCATGGGACCGTGCGGCAGCCGAGGCATACCTCGGCATGTTCAGAGAAATCAAGACCGTGCTTAACCTCCCGGGCGAAGTGAGGCTGCCGGAGCTGCTGCAGTTCGGAGATTTTGTCCATCAGACGGAGACGGAGCCCGCCGACGATCGGAAAGTCTGGAAGAAGCTGCGGCCGGTGCTCGATAATGCGCTGGCGGATTTCCGGAAGTCACGAGAGCTGGAGGGAGCACACATCGAGAAAGACCTGCGAAAGCGGCTGAACGCGATTCGCAGGACCTTGAAACGAATCAGCGGGCGAGCCCCCGCCAGAACGAAAGCTTATGTCCGGGAACTGCACCGCAGGATCGAGCAGATCCTCGGAACCGATGCCGATCCTCAACGAATGGCCACCGAAGTGGCACTCATGGCGGAGCGGCTCGATATCTCCGAAGAGTGCACGCGGCTTGAGGCTCATCTGATGAAATTCGAGAAGGCGTTCGAGGCAAAGGAGCCGGTCGGAAAGCGGATGAATTTCCTGCTCCAGGAAATGAACCGCGAGGCTAATACAATAGGATCAAAGGCATACGACACCGAGATTGCCCATAGCTCGGTTGTCCTCAAGGAAGAAGTGGAGAAGATCCGGGAACAGATTCAGAACATCGAGTAGCGGCCGACCGGAGTGGTTTCGCGGTCGTGTCGCGATCGGGCAGCCGTTTTCAAGGAGACTTCGTATGAGCAAGCAGGGTTTGCAGGAGCTGGAGCTGGACAAGATTGAGCTACGAGGGATCAACCGGTACAAAGCCGTTCTCATGGCTTCGCAGGAAGCGCGCTTCATTAACGACCAGA
>CAZNDN010000036.1:0-31361 GCA_964571815.1 uncultured Fibrobacterota bacterium
AGTGTTCCTATTATTGCGCTGACCGCCGACGTCTCCCGTCGTACCGAAGAGTTGTGCGCGCGGGCCGGGATGAATGGGTGCGTGGCGAAACCGGTTGACCGGGGGAGTTTTGCGCGGGTACTGGATACCTGGCTGGGCTCTTCACGGGAGCATGTGCGGCGCCGGCCGTCCGGTCCCGGTAACGATATGATCATTGACCGCGAGGCGCTGCTGGAGAAGTTCGACGGCGATCGGGATCTGATGGGAGAGGTGCTGCGCGCATTCGATCGTGATATTAACGGGCAGATTGCGGCGCTGCGGGAAGCGCTTGATGCCCGGGATGCAGCGAGGGTGAGAAAGCAGGTTCACAAACTGAAAGGCTCCTGCGCGGCAGTTGGCGCATCGGCGCTCTGCGGCGCCGTGGTTGCTCTCGGTGAAGCGGTGAAGCAGGGGCGCGAGGAAGCTTTCGAGGGGATGATTGCACAGGTGGACAATGATGTACACAGAACACATGAGGCCGTTGCGGCTTTGGTCGGGGGCGGGTCCCTCGTTGAAGAAAACAGCGTAGCGGCCGGAGGGAGAGGGCAGTCATGAGCGGAGCGCGGAAAAAGACGGCGGTAGTTGTCAACGACGATATCACGCAACTGGTGTTCATTTCGGGAGTGTTGCAGAAGAAGGGTTTCACCGTGCTGACGAGTCCGTCGGCTCCCGGCGCCCTCAGTATCCTGGTTGAGCAGGGCCCGCCGGCAGTCATTGTTACGGACGTCGAGATGCCGCGTATGGACGGTTGGGAGCTGTGCCGGATCCTGCGCTCTTCGGAGTATCCCGAGTTCAACAGTGTTCCGATTGTGGTGGTGTCGGCGGTGTATTCCGGTGGAAAGACGCGGAGTATTTGCGGGGCGCTGGGCGCCAACGCTTTCCTGCAGGTGCCTTTCAGCGGGCCGCGGCTGATGGAGACGGTCGAATCGGTTCTTTCGGGGGAATCGCCCGCCTGCTCCGTCGTACGAAGCATCGTGGTTGCCGCAGGCCGATCTCAGGCGGACGAACTTGCGGCTGCCCTGCCCGAGGGAGAGTACGAAACGAGCCCGATGATCCATTCGGCGTTTTCCCGGACGACATTGTCTTCGTTCAGCCCCGACCTTGTCATTATGGAGGCGTGTGAGGAGAATGATGATATCACGCGCTGTCTGGCATGGATCGAGGAGCTTCAGATCAAGCCGGTCGTCATTGCGGCCCTCCAGAACTTCGACCAGCAAGGCACCGCGCGTCTTCTCCGGCAGGGCGTCGAGGCCTGCGTGCCTCTGCCCGTGCATGCGGACTACCTTCGGCTCGTCTGCGAAAAATCCCGCCGGGAACAGGCGCTCAGGGATATGGAACGGCTGCTCAACCGGCGCACGTGCGAGGTACGCGAGCGGGAACAGTGGTACCAGAATATTCTGGCGGCAACCGACGATATGGTATACGTGGTCTCACCGGAATTTCGCCTCGAATACACCAATCGCGCGCTTACGGAAAAAGTGGGCGCCGATGCGCTGCAGAAGCAGTGTTTTGCCCGCATATACGGACTCAAGGCTCCGTGCGGATGGTGTCCGATGAAGCATGTGCAGCAGGGTCGGCGCGCGCAGTACGAACCTGAGGAGAAGTTGTACGGCCGGAATTATCATGTCGGCTACAGCCCGATTCCCCGGCCCGACGGCAGTGTGAGCGCCATGGCGGTCATGCGGGACATAACCGGGACCAGGGACGCCCTTCGGCGTACCGCGCAGGCCCAGAGACTGGAGTCGATCGGCCGGCTCGCCGGCGGTGTGGCCCACGATTTCAACAACATGCTCGGGGTTATTGTCGGGTATGCCGATATGATTTCATCGAGCAACGCCAATGGAGGCACGGCGCCGAAAGACCCGGTTCTCCAGAAGCGTGTCGATACCATTACCGCCAGTGCGCACCGGGCGGCGGGCCTGGTGAAACAGCTTCTTGCGTTTGCCCGGGAAGGACTTATTCACGAAGAAAACGTAAACATGCACGAGATGCTGCGGGAGATGAAGACCCTGCTGGAGCACACGATCGACAAGCGTATCAGAATCACCTGCTCCTGTGAAGCGTCGGAACATATCGTGCGCGGCGATCCGTCGCAGTTGCAGAACGTCGTCCTGAACCTGGCCTTGAATGCGCGTGACGCCATGCCCGAGGGAGGCGGGATGCATTTCGGTACGCGGACCGTGGATTCGCCGGCGGGGCTCTCCGAGCCGGACGGCTCTGTCGCCGGGGAGACCGGGTTTCTGGAGGTGAGCATCTCCGACACGGGCGTGGGCATGAGTGAGGATGTGCTCAGCAGAGTTTTCAATCCCTTTTTCACCACCAAGCCGCCCGGCAAGGGAACGGGACTCGGACTTGCCGGTGCATACGGTATTGTCAAGAACCACGGAGGCTCCATCGAGGCGGAAAGCGAACCGGGGCGGGGAACCATATTCCGAGTCCTGCTGCCGCTTGCCGAAAGCGATGGCGCTTCTGAAGGAGGCGGGCGCCGGCAAAGGGAGATCCCGCAATGCCGGGGGCACGTACTGGTTGTTGACGATGAAGAGAACGCGGGGCTGGTAGCGGCCGAAATGCTCAAGAGCATCGGCTGCACGGCGGAGATCATGACCGACTCGGAAACGGCGGTGGAGCACTTCGAGAAGCATCACGGCGGGATCGACCTGGTGCTGGTCGACCTGGTTATGCCGGGCTACGACGGCCGGCAGTGTGTTGCGAAGCTGATCGAGATCGATCCCGATGTCAAGGTGATCATGACCTCGGGGTTTGTCGATCGGCAACATACGGCGGAGATGCTGGTGCCGGGTGTGAAGGATGTAATCACCAAGCCCTTTACCGTGGGAGAGCTGGCACAAACCGTTCACAGGGTTACGGAAGGCCGGAGCATGCCGGCACGGGGAGGGGCGTATGCCTGATGCTCTCGAGAGGATTCGGCGAACAGCGTTTCGGGGCGCGCTGGAACAAGGCAAAGTGCGTTGCGAGGCGCCGTACGCGGGGCGGGGGCAATGATGGAGACGGCGGCCATGGATTCGCGAACCTTCCGGGGTATCTGCGACTTGATATATGAGAAGAGCGGTATTCGAATTACCGAGAAGAAGGAAGCCCTGGTGCTTAACCGCATGGGCAAGCGCATGCGCGCCCTAAGAATGGAGAAGCACAGGGACTACCTCGAAATGGTTCGCCGCGATGATAACGTGGAGGAACTCAACAACCTCCTGGATGTGGTGTCGACCAACGTCACGCACTTCTTCCGCGAATCGAAGCATTTCGAGTTTCTGGGAGAAACCGCAACGCAGTGGATGTCGTCGGGGCGACGCAGTCTGCGCTTCTGGTGCGCCGCTTCCTCAAGCGGTGAGGAACCGTACAGCATTGCCTTCACACTGTGCGAGGCGAGTGCCGGCTACAACTGCGATATCAGGATTCTGGCCACCGATATCTGCCGCCGGGTGCTGGAGCAGGGGAAGGCCGGCGTGTATCCGAAGAAGAAGCTGGGGGATGTTCCGGCGAAGATGCGCTCCACGTATTTCACTGCGCGAACAAATGGGGGAGAGACGGAGTATGAAGTGCGGCCCGCGGTGAAGCGGATGGTGCGGTTCGCCAGGCTCAACCTCTCCGAGCCTCCTTTTCCCATGGCGGGCCCTTTCGACATGATCTTCATTCGCAACGTCATGATTTACTTCGATAATGCAATGAGAACGAGAGTTCTGCGGGAGGCTTATCGACTCCTGGCTCCCGGGGGCTTTCTTATCGTGGGACACGCGGAGAGCCTTGCGGGGTTGCTCAACAGCGATTTCAAGAAGGTGCATACGTCAATTTACACCAGATAGGTTCGAGTCCGGGCCGGGCAGTGGCGGCACGGCGGGCCTGTGCGGAAGGAGGAGTGCAGGATGGATGTCTCATACGTAAACCCGTTCATCCGCGCCACGGTCGACACGTTTTCGACCATGATAGGCACCGGCGCCAAACCCGGCAGGCCGCACCTGAAAACCGAGCCCTACCCGTCGCACGATGTGTCGGGGATTATCGGGCTCAGCGGCGACGCCCAGGGAAGTATCGCGATCAGTTTCCCGCGTGCGCTGTCGTTCAAGCTCGTCTCGAAAATGCTTCAGACGCCAATCAAGGTCATGGGACCGGAGTTGACCGACGGTATCGGGGAGCTGGCCAATATCATAGCCGGTAACGCCAAGCAGCATTTCAACGGAATGAATCTCTCGATATCCCTGCCCAACGTGGTGGTCGGCAAGGGTCATGTCCTGGGGGTACAGAAAGGCATTCCCACGATGGTGGTGCCGTTTGAATCGGTGCTGGGAGAGTTTGCCATGGAGGTTACGTTAAAGACAAAATGACCGACAGGATCAGCAGGGAGGTGAACCAATGAAAATCATGCTTGTCGATGACAGTGCTACGATGCGCAGGATCCAGAAGACGCAGTTGAGTGGAATGGGCGTGACCGATGTTGTCGAGGCCGGAAACGGCGAGGAGGCGATGGGGCGGTTGCAGGAGAACATGCCGGTCGACCTCGTCCTTCTGGACTGGAACATGCCGGTCATGGACGGTATGACGTTCCTGAAGAAGGTGCGGGAAGACGACTCCTACTCGAAGGTGAAGATCATCATGTGTACATCGGAGTCGGAGAAGCCCAAGGTTGTCGAGGCTTTGAAAGCCGGGGCAAATAACTACCTGGTCAAGCCCTTTCAGCCCGAGGCGTTGAAGGAGAAACTGGGCATATAGAGCCGGCCCGTGGAGCGGGGAAACGGGACAACGCCTGCGGTGCCGGCCCCGGCCGCGCCGGCAGGGCGGGAACGGAGTCCTGTTGATGCGGCGGTGTTGCCCGGGCCGGCAACCCCGGAACGCCGCCGCAGGTTCACGATGAACTCCGGGGGGAACAGAAGACAATTGAACAGGTTCCGGCGGCTGCACCAATGCAAGCGACAAATCTTATGAAACATATCGTCGGTGTCTCCGATATGAAGCTGAGCAGGACTTCGGGCGAAGTGATTGTGACCCATGCACTCGGCTCGTGTATCGGAGTGGCCATTCACGATCCCGTAGCCTGTGTCGGCGGGATTTTGCACTACATGCTCCCCCGCTCCAACGTCGATCCGGAGAAGGCGCGGCAGAAGCCGTGCATGTTCGGCGACACGGGGATTCCCCTCCTGTTTCAGGAAGCGTACCGGCTCGGGGCGGCAAAGGAAAACCTGCGCGTGGTGATCGCCGGGGGCGCCCAGGTCTTCGCGCAGAAGGATTTTTTCGATATCGGCAAACGCAACACGGTCATCGCCCGGAAAATATTCTGGAAGAACAAAGTCATGATTGCCGCCGAACATGTCGGTGATCACATACCCCGTACGCTGTTTTTGGAGATCGGCAGCGGTACGACGTGGTTCACCAGTCACGGTGAAAGAGTGGACTTATGATCAGTCTCCAGCAACTTGTTCGCGGGGCGGGCGTCCCGCGGGCGTTTCCCGCCACCGCGACGAAGCTTGCCGCGGCGGTCTGGTCGGAGAAGGGTTCGGTCAAGGATGCGGTTGCGGCCATTGAGTATGATCAGGCCGTCACCGCCGATGTCCTGAAGTGGGCCAACAGCGCATCGTCGGGCTCGACCAGGAAGATAGCCACGATTCGGGAGGCCGTGATTCGACTGGGCGGCGTGAGAATCCTGGAGCATCTGATCGCGCGCCATGTGCGGGGAACCATGAACAGGGCTCTGCCCGTGTACGGCTACGCCGGGCAGGACCTCTGGCGCCACAGTGTGGCGGCGGGTGTCGCGGCCGGGGATCTGGCTCGTCATGTGCCCGGCTCCTCCGACGGGCTGCTGTTCACGGCGGCGTTGTTGCACGATATCGGCAAGCTGTTTCTCGGCACGGGAGCGCCCGCGGCTGAGATGGAGAATGTGTGGCGGCTGGTCAACGCCGACGCCGGCGCACGGACCTGCGAACAGGCGGAACGGGAGGTGTTGGGTTTTTCTCATGTCGACGTCGGCGCCGAAGTGGTATCGGCCTGGCGGCTTCCCGAAGAGATTGTTGAAGCCATCCGTCATCATCACGACGCCGGCGGGGAAGGCGACCGCGTTACCGACGGTGTCAAGGCCGCCAATTTCATGGCCCGTGCCGTGGGAGCGGGTATCGGCCACGAAGGCATGGGGCTGGCAATTGACGGCGCGGTTGCCCAGCGGCTGCGCCTTTCACGGGACACCCTTGAAAAACTCTGCGCCGCCACGGCGGTGAAGTTCAATGAAGTATTGCAATCGTACGGTTCGGGAGTATGACGGGAATGAGACGAAGTTCGAATTCAGCCGGTGCCGCGGGCGAAAAGTTGGATCAGTCGGCCGAAGAAAAGGAGCACGTTCCGTATTTGAATAGTTTTCCGAAAACCGCACTCCGGACGTTACCGGTGGGGGAGTTATGGCGTACACAATCATGGTGGTAGACGACTCTGAGACGATCAGGGCTGTGGTGGAGAGGACGCTGGGCATGACCGGTCTTCCCATTGAAGAGGTGATCCATGCGGAAAACGGTCGCGATGCTCTGGAGAAACTCCGGGGCAAGTGGGTTGATATCGTGTTCACGGATATCAACATGCCGGAGGTTGACGGCGTGCGGCTGGTCGACAGCATGAACGCCGACGCCGAGATGAGCGAAATCCCGGTGGTGATCGTCTCCACTGAGGGAAGCACCACCAGAATCGAGGAGCTGCGAAAGAAAGGAATCAAGGGCTACCTGCACAAGCCGTTTACGCCCGAAGCGATTCGTGATGTCATACTGGAAAACCTGGGAGGTTGGGATGAATGATGTCGACAAAAAGACAACCCTGGCCGGAGTGATCGGCCGCGTGTTCGAGGATGCCGCTTTTGTGTTCACGGACGTGCTCGATGAGTCGGACAAACCCGCGGCGGGTGAGTGGGACGCCGAAGGCGTGGAGCTGACCTTTTCGGGACACTGCACGGGTACGTTGCGCATGTGGGCCGGCAGGGGATTTGCCTGCTATGCCGCGGCCAACATGCTGGGGATCGATGAAGAGGTCGAGGGGGCGCGGGAGAAAGGGATGGATGCGCTGAAGGAGCTGCTTAACATCGTGGTCGGCAACTACCTTCCGGAGGTCTACGGCGACAAACCGGTGTTCGAGCTTGGACTGCCGCGGAAACTGCCTCCGGAGAGGCTGGTGCAGGACATGAACGACCCCGCGGGTGTCTGGCTGGAGGCCGAAGGCAATGCCGTCGTGTTCACGGTGGACGAAGGCTGACCGTTTGTTTTCCTGAGTAACTGAATTTCCGAAAGGACCGGGGAGCGCTGCGATGATCGAACTTCTGGTAGTGGATGATTCGGCGGTGGTGCGGCAGATCCTCTCGCGTGAAATAGCCAAAGCTCCCGGTATCCATGTGGCCGCAACCGCGCCGGACCCCTACATTGCCCGCGACAAAATTCTGCGGCTTCATCCGGATGTCATGACGCTGGATATCGAGATGCCTCGAATGGATGGATTGACGTTCTTGCGGAAGATAATGAAGTACCATCCGATCCCTGCGATCGTGGTCAGTTCACTCACCCCGAAGGGCGGTACCATGGCAATGGAGGCCCTGGAGATCGGTGCGGTCGATGTCATTTGCAAGCCGGGAGCCGCGTACACGGTCGGTGATGTCACCGGTGTGTTGATCGATCAGATCCGGGCCGCGGCGCGGGTCGATTCCGCGGGGATGAGCCGGATGCGGCGCGAGCTTCGCTCGGAACCGCCGCGACGCCTCGCCATGACAAGAACTACCAACAAAATCATCGCCGTGGGCGCGTCGACGGGCGGCACCATGGCCATTGAAGCGGTGCTCAGACGCATGCCGCGAAACTGCCCGGGTATCGTTGTGGTGCAGCACATGCCCGAAAAATTCACCCGCTCCTTCGCCGAGCGGCTCGACAGAGAATGCGAATGCGGTGTGCGTGAAGCCTCCGACGGGGATTCGGTGTCACCGGGCACGGCCCTGATTGCGCCGGGGAATTTTCATACAGTGGTGAGAAGGAGCGGGGCCCGCTATTACGTAGAGGTCAAGGGTGGGCCGCAGGTGCATCACCAGCGTCCCAGCGTCGAAGTCATGTTCAACTCCGTCGCCCGCTACGTGGGCGCAAACGCGGTGGGGGTGATCCTGACCGGTATGGGGGCCGACGGCGCCGCGGGGCTCAAGGCAATGCGTGAAGCGGGTGCGCATACGATCGCGCAGGATAAGAAAACCAGTATTGTCTGGGGCATGCCGGGCGAGGCGGTGAAGATGGGGGCCGCCGAAGACGTCCTGCCGCTCGATGCGGTTGCGGAGAAGGCGCTTGGATACGCGGCGCAGGGGTGAGGGGCCGGTGAATACGGAACCGTCTCCGCCCATACTGAGCAGAGGTGGAGGGTTTGGTGCAAAGGAACGCAGAATTGGTGAGAACCACACTGGTCCATGCCGGTCGGCATAGTAAGAGCCGAATGTAAAACCCGGGATGAAAGGCGCTTGAGCCCGACAACGGCGAGGAGGTTGATGATGGCGCAAACTACCGACGTACGCGAACGTGTCAGGGTACATATCGCACCCGACCGCATGGCTGCTTATCTGGAGATACGAAACGATATCGATACACCGGGAGAACTCAGTGTGGGTCACGTTCTGGATGCATTGGCGCGCCTGGGCGTGACCGAAGGCATCCAGCGGGACATTATCGATGCGACGATAGAGTTTTTTAACGAATTCGGCGAGGGAGAAGAGGGTGCGGAAATAGCCCGCGGAACGCCGCCGAAGAACGGGGCCGACGGGAGGGTGGAACGCCTGGTAACCGTACCGTCGGCCGGGCCGAAACAGAACAAGAACGGAACAATTGATTTTCGTGAGACCGGAACAATCGTTCCCGTCAAGAAAGGCCGCCCGCTTGTGCGAATCATTCCACCCGGGAAGGGGGAGGATGGGCATGATGTGTACGGCAACGTGCTCAAAGCCAAATCCGGTACGCCGGCAACCGTCCCGCAGACCGAAAACACCACTTGCCATCGCGGCGACCCCGGTGTGCTCGTGGCGGCTATCGACGGCAGCGTCGTGTTTGCGGGCGGGGAGATGCGGGTGAGCGCATGTCATTGCGTGGCGGGCCATGTCGACTACGCTACGGGCAACATCCGGTTCCAGGGCACCGTGAAAATCGGCGGAGATGTCAAGGCCGGATTCACGGTTGAAGCCACCGGCGATATCGAGGTGGGGGGGACGGTGGAAGATGCGGTGGTCAAGGGTGGGGGGGATGTGACGGTCACGTGCGGTTTCGTCGGCTCGGGCAAAGGGGTAGTCGAGGCGGGCCGCTGTGTACGTGTCGGGTTTGTGCGGAATCAGACGGTGCGCGCCGGTGGTGATATCCTTGTGGGCGGTGAAGCATTCAACAGCACTCTCACCACGCAGCGCAGGCTGCTGATCAACGGCAAAGGCATGGGCCTGCGCGGCGGCCGGGCATTCGCCGCGCGGGGCATGGAGCTTTCAAACCTGGGCACCGAAGCCGAAGTAAAAACGGTCGTTGAACTGGGGTGTGATGCCGAAACCTGGAAGTCCATAACACAGTGGGAGGAACGCATTGCCGTCCTGAAGAAAAAGAGTGCCCTTTACCACAACCAGCTCACCGAGATCGAGAACGCAAAGAAGAAAAGCAAACAACTCTTCGAAAAGCTCATCGAGAAGATGGAAACCGTGATGGAAGAGAAGACCGCCGTCGATGACCAGCTTCGAACGCTCCAGGCTCGATTGAAAAAGCTGGAGCACGACAAGGGTGTGTATCGCACCCCCAGGCTCGCGGTTGCCGGCAGCACGTACCCCGGTGTCGTGCTTGCGATTCTGGGCTTCACAAAGTCGGTTGACCGGCCCCTGAAAAGGACCGCTTTCAGCCTCGAGACGGGCCGAATCAAAGAAACGTTGATCGGCTGAGGGGTGACGCCCGGTCAGCTCACTCAAACATGGATCTGCTTCAGGTGGCCGACTTCGCCGCGGTCGGTCCGGTTGCAAAAAAAGCAGGGACGGATATCCCTGCCCGTCCCTGCCGATCGTCTCCTTTCGTGCACTCTATGCCGATATCTCGATCTTCCGCGGCTTCGCCGACTCCTTCTTCGGGATCGTGATCTCCAGAAGACCGTTTTCCAGTTTGGCGTTGACCTTGTCCTTGTCGTAGTCTTCGGAGATCTGAAACGCCCGGTAGTAGTCTCCGATCCGGTACTGACGCAGTACGGCGCCTTCCCGTTCGGCCTGAGAGTTCTTCGCCCTGATCACCAGGCTGTCCGTCTCGTCGACCTGAATCGACACATCGCCCTTCGCCACCCCGGGAAGGTCAACCGCAAAGACCACCTCGTCGTCCGATGCGTAAATATCTACATCGGGTCTATAGGCCTGACCGCTGTGATTCATCTGCTCCGCCGCGGTCGTGCTGACTTCCTGCTTCTCGCGCTTTTCGACTTCGCCTGCCATGGTGTTCACCTCCCTTCCCTATTTGGCCTCGATTGAGATCGTTCTGGGTTTCGCCTCTTCCGCCTTGGGCATCGTCACGGTAAGGACCCCGTTGGTGAATGAAGCGCGCATGGCGTCCGATGCCACCTTCGACGGCACCCTGATTGTCTTCTGAAATTCGCCGGTTGCGCGTTCACGCCGGATTTCGGTCATGTCTTTCACCCGCTCGGGCACCGCTCGCCTGCCGGCAATGGTGAGAACGCCGTCGGAGTATGTCACCGACACATCGTCCTTGCCCGTGCCGGGCACCTCGGCGGTCACGACCAGGTTGTCGTTGTCTTCGTACATGTTCACCAGCGGATACGATGCAGCGGCGTACGACCTTCCCGAGTCACCCAGCAGACTGTCCATCTCCCTGCGCATCCGATCCATCTCTCGCCACAAATCTACGTCCCACAACATACCGATCACCTCCCTTAAGTTGAGTTGAACATCATTCGACCTCGATCTGCACCGCTTCCCTTCGGCTTGCAGCCTTCGGCAGCGCAACCGTCAGTACCCCGTGACGGTATTTCGCTTTCGCTTTCTCGAAATCCACATTCTCACCCAGCGGAATGTCCCTTCGGAAGCTGCCGTAGCTGCACTCACTGTAGTGACGCCCCTTTTTCTTCTCTTCCTTCTCCTCCTTCTTCTCGCCCTGAATCCTCAGCACCCCGTCCTGCCAGCTCAGGTCGATGTCCTTCTCGGTCATGCCCGGTATCTCGGCACGCACCGTGACTTCCTTGTTGTCCTCCGAGACATCCACCGACGGCAGACGGGTTCCCGGGAAACTGCGTGCCGGCGAAAGCACGGCCTCCCACGGATCGTCCCATACTCTGTCCAGCCAGTCTCCCAACTTTTGTGCCGGCGCCGCGGTGCGCCGACCCTTGCCCCACGGGATCAAGCTCCTCATACGACACCTCCTTTGGTTGAGTTGCGCTTTTCGACTTCGACCTGGGTAATTAGCAAAAGCCGTGCCGAGACCGTGCACGCCCGCAAACCGATGCTGAAGCGGCAAAAATGGTCCCGGGGCGGGGACGAGAGCAGGATGAAAGGTGAAGGGGTGTTCGAAATTTGAATGAGCGGTGTTGCTTTTTGAAACACCGCACGAAAGGGGTCAGGATCCGGGAGTCGACATGTCTCCGAAATGGTGGCCGGGAGCGGCAATAATTCGGGTCCTTCGTACGTATACGAAATGGATTTCCGTAACCATGGCAATCCCCTGCACTTGTGAGCGGAGCCCCTCCATGACTGAGAACCACTACGTTGTCCTCGGTGTGGACCCCGATGCTTCACCGGAGGAGATACGCACCGCGTTCCGCGGGCTTGCCAAAAAGTACCATCCCGATCATCACGGGGGGGACGGTGAAACGTTCCGGAGGATACGCCATGCCTACTCCGTACTGAGCGATCCCCGGAGCCGGCGCTCCTACGATCGATCGCTCCGTCCCCCTCCGCCGCCCCCGCGGCGCCGCGGCGGACTGTTCCGTGATGTAACGGACGAGAAAATCGGGCGTCGCCCGGTGGTGGAACCGCCGGGGCCGGACCGCAGACGGTCGCCGTGTGCATCCTCAGAGGGCTTTTTCCGGGATTTCGATCGCTCCCTCGACGAGGTTTTCGAGTGGTTCCGGAGAATGTGAACCGCTCTCGGTTCTCCCGCTCCCCGTGCCGTTGTTCACGACAACTTCGCACACAGACTCCCTGCCCCTCATCAGAACGCGAGACTCCTCGACCGTCCCGTCCCGGCCGGCTTTGCTAAAATATATCTTCAATAATTCCATTACCGGCGCCGGTTCCGTGCGGAACTGCCTTCACCACGCGGAGACAGTCGAACCGCCGGACCCGCGGTCCGATCGATCGTGCTCCGGGGCCGCCGGTTTTCCTCGCAGGGGAGTCGAAAAACGTATGTCAATACTTGACACATGCATCATTACCGCTTCGACGCCGCGGCAGGCGGAACAGTTCAGGACACTTATCCGTCGGCGTGTCGACCATGGACTCTATCCGCGCGAAATCGACTTCCGCGTCTATTCCGACCCCGAATCGGGACGAGTCGGCAGCGGGGGTGGTACACTGCTGGCGCTGAAGAGCCTAATGGAGGATTGCGGCAACGCCGCGGACGCGGACTTCTTTGACGGCCGCCGCGTATTGATCGTCCATGCGGGCGGCGAAAGCCGGCGCATGCCCGCATACGTTCCCGAAGGGAAGATCTTTTCACCCGTTCCCGTTGCCGCGAGTTCGGTTTTCCCGCCGGTGATCCTGGACCTCCAGCTTACCCTTTTTCTGAAATACCCGTGGCGCGCCGGAGAAGTGGTGATTTGCTCCGGGGATGTCGTTATCGATTTCGATATCTCTCTGGTCCCGCGCGCCAGGGGAGATATCTGCGGTTTTGCGGCGCGCGCCTCCTGTGAGCAGGGTTCGCGTCACGGCGTGTACAAGCTGGAGCGGGATCACGTGCGCGTCGAAGACTTCCTTCAGAAGGCGCCGGTGGACGTGCTCCTCTCCCGGGCGGCTTTTGAGGGAACGAGAGATTGCGCCCTGGATATCGGTATCGTGTCGTTGAGCCCGGCGGCGGCCGCCGCATTCATTGCCCTGGGAAATGCCGCTCCCTCCGGAGCCGGGTCCGTCACGAGTACGCTCATGCAGGGTCAATGCGGTTTCGACCTGTACCTTGAAATACTTACCGCGTGCCTCGCGGGGATCACCTTTGAAGCGTTCCACGAAAGGGTGAGAGGTTCCACCCGCATGGAAGAGTCGCTGCTTCGGGTGGTTTTCGACGAGTTCTCGCGATTTACCCTTTCGGCGGTCCTGACCAGGTCAACCACCTTCCTTCATTTCGGCTCCCTGTCGGAATTTCACAACTCATGTCGCGAACTGTTCAGCCGGGGATTGCGACCGTTTTATGTCGGGGAAGAAGAGGAGGTCGAAGTAACCGTCACCACCGAACAGGTGGAATACAACAGCGTGGCGTTCGGCGCCCCGCTGGGGGCGCACAAAGGTGTCGTGGCGGAGGCGGTGCGGGACTCCACGGTACATACCGCCCTGGGAAACAATCTCTTTTTCGGCCTGGAGGGTTTCTCGGCCGAATGGCTCGTCCCGGAAGGAATATGCATCGACTTCAGAGAGATTGACGGCAGGCCCGTCCGGCTGGTGTACTCGATCTATGACACATTCAAGCCGCGGGAGGAGATTGCGGACCTGGTTTTCTGTGGAATGCCCATGGATGAATGGCTGCGCACGCACGAGTTGCGGCCCGAGGATGTCTGGGATGAGCCCGATGCCGGCGACCTTCCGCGGGCCCGCCTCTTTCCCGCCGACCTTCCGGCAACGTCCTTGCCCGGCTACTGGCAAAGACCGCCCGATCCCGAATGGGTGGAACAGTTCCGGGGCATGCGTCGATACTCCCTCTCCGAGATACATGCCGCGGATGACCCCCTCCGTCGTGACGAGCGCCGCTGTGCCATACGGGCCCGGGTCCTGCGTGAGCGCCTCGCGAACGGGCTCGGGTGGAAAAGCATGAGCGCGCCCGATTTTCGCCGCGTAGTCGATAAGGCCGGTTTGGAGGAAAAGCTTGAAAAGACCTGCGGGAGGACCGACGATCAGGTGCTCAAGTCGTACCGCGAAACGCTGCTGGACGAGCTGAAAGGCGCGACCGATTTTGAGATTCATGAACCGGTGCTCGAAGTCGATTTCCTGGGACCGCGTGCTCAGGCGGAACCGCTGCGTCCGGCCGTCAAGGAAGATCAGATCGTGTGGGCCCGGTGCCCGGTGCGGCTCGATCTGGCCGGAGGGTGGTCGGATACGCCCCCCTACACGCTTCGTCACGGCGGACAGGTCGTTAACGTTGCCGTGAACCTCAACGGCCAGCCGCCGGTACAGGTGTTTTGCCGAAGGACCACCGAGCCGCACGTGCGGATCCATTCGATCGACCTGGGAATGACCGAAACGATCACCGACTTCGGCCCGCTGGATGATTTCCGCGATCCCCTGTCGCCTTTCGGCCTTCCCCGGGCCGCCCTCTCGCTGATGGGTCTCAACAGGACCTCACGGCCCGACGCTTCCCTTGGGCAGTGTCTGACCGAGATCGGCGGCGGCCTCGAAATCTCGCTCCTGTGTGCCGTGCCGAAGGGTTCCGGTGTTGGAACGTCGTCGATACTGGGAGCGGTCATTCTTGCGGCCCTCCACCGGTTTTTCGGGCGCAGGCACACCGACACCGAGCTTTTCCGCCAGGTGCTGCAGATGGAACAGATGCTGACCACGGGCGGGGGCTGGCAGGACCAGATCGGAGGAGTTGCCGGGGGCGTGAAATACATCGAGAGCAAGCCCGGTGTCAGCGTGGTTCCCATGGTGCATCGCCTCGATGCGCACCTCTTTGAGGACCCGGCCTTTCACCGGCGTTTCACGCTTTTCTATACCGGTATTACCCGACTGGCCAAACATATTCTGCGCGATGTGATCAGGGAGGTCAACCGGAATACGCCGGCGTACCTCTTCACGCTCAATCTCGTGCGCCAACTGGCCCTCGAAGCACGTGATGCGCTCGGTCTGCGAAACTATCGGGCCGTCACCTCGATCCTTCGTCGCTCATGGGAAGCAAACAAGCGGATCCACTCCGGCAGCACCAACGAGCAGGTTGAGCGGCTCTTCCGGGAAACGGCGGCCCACTACGATGCCGTCAAGCTTCCGGGCGCCGGTGGAGGGGGATACGCACTGTTCGCCTCGGCCGGTGTGGAGGAGGCCGACAGACTTCGCGAATGCCTGCGGCGGGATTTCGAAGATCACCGCGCCAGGATTGTAGAATTTGGACTGAACCGGGAAGGACTGCAGGTAACCGTGTCGTAAAACCGCGGGAAGATACGGATTGGTCCGGAGGTTGTGAGGGAGTGTGAAGGGAATGTCCACCATGGAGACGGAGAATATGGGCGATGACGGAAGAAGACGGGTGGTAATCGAGAATGTGACGCCCCGGGTCGACGACGGGGCGTTTCCGGTCAAACGGATCGTGGGGGACGACGTGGTGGTGGAGGCGGATGTATTTGCCGACGGTCACGACGAGATCTCGGCGGTGCTTGCCTGTACCGGCGGCGACCCCGACCGGTGGCGCGAAGTGCCCATGAGTCACGTGGACAACGACCGGTGGCGGGCCTCATTCCGGATTGACAAGCTCTGCACATACTCCTATACCGTTGTGGCCTGGATAGACTGTTTCGGTACGTGGCGCAAGGCGCTGGTGAAGAAGATGCAGGCCGGACAGGACATAGCCGTGGAACTGCGGGAAGGCGTTGAACGGATTCGCGGGGCGGCCGGGCGAGCCGGCGGTGACGACGGGAAGCGTCTGAGAGATATTGCCGATGAGGTCGCGGGCGAACGGGATTATTCCGCTGCTGTTTCGAGAGTATGCGCCCGGGACCTCGGCTCGCTGATGGACATGTATCCCGATCGGGGGCTTGCAACCCGTCACGAACGCGAATACCACGTTTCGGTGGACCGTGCGAAGGCCCGGTTCAGTTCCTGGTATGAACTTTTCCCGCGCTCCTGCGCGCTCTCCGGGCATGGAACCCTGAGCGACTGCGCCGAGATGGTGCCCGAAATAGCAAAGACGGGCTTCGACGTCCTCTACCTGCCCCCGATTCACCCGATCGGCGCAACGAACCGCAAGGGAAAGGACAATGCGCCGGCGGCGGGACCGGACGATCCCGGAAGCCCGTGGGCAATCGGCTCCCGGGAGGGAGGCCACAAATCGGTTCATCCGAAGCTGGGTACGCTCGACGACTTCGATGCGCTTGTGTCAACGGCCCGGGAGCACGGTATGGAGATCGCCCTCGACCTTGCGTTCCAGTGCTCTCCCGACCACCCCTATATTCGGGAGCATCCCGAATGGTTCAGGAAAAGGCCCGACGGGACCATCAAGTATGCCGAGAATCCGCCCAAGAAGTACGAAGATATCGTGCCGCTTGATTTCGAGTGCGCCAACTGGCGGGAACTCTGGAACGAGTTGAAAAGTGTCGTCCAGTTCTGGATGAACCACGGCGTGCGGATCTTTCGGGTCGACAATCCGCACACCAAGGCGTTCCCGTTCTGGCGGTGGTTGATGGAGGAGATTCGGCGGGAGAATCTCGACATTCTGTTCCTTGCCGAAGCGTTCACGCGTCCGAAGGTCATGCAGAGGCTTGCGAAGATCGGCTTTTCGCAGTCGTACACCTACTTCACGTGGCGAAACACCAAACATGAAATAGTGGAATACCTCACGGAGCTGACGCGGGGGCCGATGCGGGAGTATTTCAGACCGAATTTCTGGCCCAACACACCCGATATCCTTCCCGAGTTTCTTCAGTACGGCGGTCGCCCCGCGTTTGTTCTTCGATTGATGCTTGCCGCCACGCTTTCCTCCAACTACGGCATCTACGGCCCGGCCTTCGAACTGTGCGTCCGCGAAGCCTTCCCCGGCAAGGAGGAGTACGCCGCGTCGGAGAAGTACGAACTGAAGCAGTGGGACCGCCGGCGGCCCGACCGGCTCACGGAGCTGATTGCCCGCATCAACCGGATTCGGAAGGAGAATCCCGCGCTCCAGACAACGCTCAACTGCTCATTCTGTGAGATCGATAACGACCTCATGGTCTTTTTTGTCAAGAAGACGACCGATCTTTCCAACGTACTGCTGGTTGCGGCAAACCTCGATCCGTTTCACCGGCAATCCGGATGGGTGAGCGTTCCGGTGCACGAGCTGGGGATAGCCCCGGACGAGGGCTACCTTGTTCACGACCTGATTACCGACGACAAATATGTATGGCAGGGCGAACATAACTACGTAGAGCTTGACCCGTCGATAATCCCCGTACACCTGTTTCGGCTGAACAGGCGGCTGCGACGGGAAACCGACTTCGACTACTACCTGTAGCAGGGAACAAAATGACAGGCACAACTGCTTCGATTGGTGACTCGCTGTGGTACAAGGATGCCGTGATCTACGAATTGCATGTTCGGGCTTTCTGCGACGGCAACGGCGACGGGATCGGTGATTTCAAAGGGCTGCTGACCAAGCTTGACTATCTGCGCGATCTGGGGATTACGGCGATATGGATGCTGCCGTTTTTTCCCTCGCCCTTGCGTGACGACGGCTACGATATCGCCGACTATTTCAAAGTGCATCCCGAATACGGCTCGATCCGGGACTTCAGAAGATGCGTGGATGCCGCCCACAGTCGAGGGATTCGGGTGATTGCCGAGCTTGTGCTCAACCACACGTCCAACGAGCACCGTTGGTTTCAGCGGGCACGGACGGCAAAGAAGGGCTCCAAGGCGCGCGACTACTACGTGTGGAGCGATTCTCCGGAGAAGTACGGGGACACGCGCATCATTTTCAAGGATTTCGAGACCTCCAACTGGGCATGGGATCCGGTGGCGCAGTCCTACTACTGGCACCGGTTCTATTCCCACCAGCCCGACCTCAATTTCGAAAAACCCGAAGTCCGGAAAGCGGTGTTCAAGGTGATCGATTTCTGGTTCGGACTCGGGGTCGACGGGTTGCGGCTCGATGCCGTACCCTATCTCTTCGAGCGGGAAGGAACAAATTGCGAGAACCTCCCGGAAACGCACGGGTTCCTGAAGCAACTGCGGGCCTACGTTGATGCGCATCACCGGGACAGGATGCTCCTGGCCGAAGCGAACCAGTGGCCCGAGGACGCCGTTGATTATTTCGGGATGGGTGATGAGTGTCACATGGCGTTTCACTTTCCACTCATGCCGCGACTGTTCATGGCGGTGCAGATGGAGGACAGCTTTCCGGTGATCGACATTGTCCGCTCGACGCCGGCGATACCCGATTCATGCCAGTGGGCCATGTTTCTGCGTAATCATGACGAGCTTACGCTGGAGATGGTTACCGACGAAGAACGGGATTACATGAGCAGAACGTATGCGAGCGATACCCGCATGAGAATCAACCTGGGGATTCGACGCCGGCTGGCGCCGCTTCTGGGCAACAATCGTCCGCGAATCGAGCTGATGAACATGCTGCTGTTCTCCCTGCCCGGCACGCCCGTCATCTACTACGGCGACGAAATCGGCATGGGCGACAACTACTATCTCGGCGACCGCAACGGTGTCCGCACGCCCATGCAGTGGAGCGCCGGAAAGAACGCCGGGTTTTCCAGCGCCAATCCCCAGAAGCTCTACTCGCCGACAATCATTGACCCGCAGTACCATTACGAAGCGGTCAACGTGGAGAATCAGAGCGAAAGCTACTCGTCGCTGTTGTGGTGGATGAAGTCCGTGATTGCGCAGCGTAAGCTTTTCAAGAGCCTCAGTCGAGGCGACATCGGATTCGTCTCCTGCGACAACCTCAAGGTGCTTGCGTTCGTGCGCTCGTACGAGGACGAGCAGATGCTGGTCGTGGCCAACTTGTCGCATCATCTGCAGGTCGTCTCCCTTGAACTCGAAGAGTACGCGGGGCGGGTCCCGCGGGAGGTCTTCAGCAGAAACGCCCTTCCGCCGATCCGCAGGAATCCGTATATGCTTACGCTTGCGCCCCACAGCCATTTCTGGCTTCTTCTTCTTAAGAAAAAAAAGAACGGGGACAGAAACCGGAAAGCCGCGTCACCATTGAAAGTCGCCGGACAATGGAGCAGCGTGTTCAAGGGAAAGACGTACGATGAGTTTCAACGGGACGTCCTGCCGTACTACCTGAAGTCGTGCCGGTGGTTCGGCTCCAAGGCCAGGGAGATCAAGGCCACGACCGTGGTGGAGAGCATCCCCGTCGAAGACGCGATTATGCTGATCTTCGAGGTCTCGTACCGGCAGGGCGGTGATGAATCCTATCTGCTCCCCGTCGCCTTCGCCGAGAACCGGCACGGCGCCGCGATCAGGGAGGAGAACCCGCAAGCGGTGATCTGCCCGCTCGTGGCCGATGGGAAAGAGGGGATTCTCTACGACGCCCTGTCACACGAACCGGTACAGCGAAAACTGCTGAACGTGGTCGTTCAGAAGAAAAGACTCAGGGGCCGGCGTGGTGAGATCGTCGGTGTCCAGGGGAAAAAACTGAAAAATATGGTGAAGGAGAGTGGGGAGCTTTCTCCGCGGCTGTTCAAGGCCGAGCAGAGTAATACCTCGCTGAAGTTCGGCAATGCGTTCTTTATGAAGCTGTACCGGAAGCTCGACGCCGGGGTGAATCCCGAACTCGATATCGTCCGGTTTCTCACCGACAGGACCGGCTTTTCGAATATGCCGCCGTTTGCCGGCGCAATCGAATACCGTCAGAAGGGTGGGGGAGAGCCGGTTACGCTTGCGCTGCTGCAGGGATTTGTGGAAAACCGCGGCGATGCCTGGTCGGCGACTATCGATGTTGTCAAGCATTACTTCGAGGGTGTTCTCGCGAGCAGACCCGAACTGCCCCCGGAAGAGGTCGAGAGCGTTCTGAAGTCGGGGGAGAGCGAGGTCCCCCGGATCGTGCGGGAGCTTATCGGAGGAGTGTATCTGGAAATGACCGAACTGCTGGGTAAGCGTACCGCCGAAATGCACAAGGCCCTGGGCTCTTCGGCCGATGCGCCGGGGTTTGCGGCGGAACCCTTCTCGGTACTCTATCAGCGGTCGTTGTATCAATCCATGCAGAGCCTCTGCCGACGCGCGATGCAGACGTTGAAGAAGAACCTCGGCGGCCTCGATGCCACCTTGCGGGACGATGCGCAACAGGTCCTTGGTTCCGAAAAGGAAATGCTTGAGCTGATGCGGCGCATCACGAAAAAGAAGTATACCGCGAGGAAAATACGGATTCACGGAGATTATCACCTCGGACAGGTCCTGTATACGGGCAAAGACTGCATCATCATGGACTTCGAAGGCGAGCCGGCCCGATCGCTGAGCGAGCGGAAACTGCGCTACTGCGCTCTCAGAGACATCGCGGGCATGATCCGTTCCTTCGACTACGCGGGATATGCCGTGCTTCTGCTCAACAACCAGTTTCGGCCCGAAGATCGCCCCGATCTCGAGCAATGGCTTCGTCCGTGGCATCGCTACGTCTCCACAACCTTTCTCACCTCGTATTTCGATTCCATGGGCGACTCCGATATCGTTCCTCACGATCCGGTCGATCGAGCCGTTCTCCTCAAGGCCTTCCTTCTTGAGAAGTCGGTGTATGAACTGGCGTACGAACTCAACAACCGTCCGCTTTGGACCGTGATACCACTGCGGGGGATCCTCAAACTTCTGGAAAAACGTGCTTAGAACAGGTGGGTATTATGACGGGAACACGAAAGAAACAGACACGATCAGTGAAATCCACCACGTCACCGATTGGTGACTACGACGTTCACCTGTTCAAGGAAGGGAACCACTTCCGGCTCTACGAAAAACTGGGAGCGCACACGATGCGGGCGGGGAGGAAGCTCGGGACGCACTTCGCCGTCTGGGCGCCCAACGCCCGATCCGTGTCGGTTGTCGGGAATTTCAACCGGTGGGATCCCGGGGCACACCCGCTCGAGTGCCGCCGGGACGCTTCCGGAATATGGGAGGGGTTTGTGCCCGGAGTCAAGCAGGGAACCCTGTATAAATATCATGTCGTATCGCGCCACCGCGGGTACGAAGCCGACAAGGGAGACCCGTTCGGGTTTTTCTGGGAAACCGCGCCCGAGACCGCCTCCGTTGTCCGGGATCTGGGCTACGAGTGGGACGATCGGGAGTGGATGGAGAGCAGAAAATCCCGCAATGCACTCGATTCTCCAATCTCGGTCTACGAGGTCCACCTCGGCTCGTGGCAGCGAAAGATCGAAGAAGCCGACCGGTCGCTTACGTACCGGGAACTCGCCGTGAGTCTCGTGAACTATGTCAAGGAAACCGGCTTCACGCACGTGGAGTTTCTCCCCGTAATGGAGCACCCCTTCTACGGCTCATGGGGATACCAGATCGTCGGATACTTCGCTCCCACAAGCCGCTACGGAACTCCCCGGGATTTCATGCACCTTGTCGATACGCTTCATCAAAGCGGTATCGGTGTCATTCTCGACTGGGTCCCTTCCCATTTCCCGAACAACGAAAACGGTCTGGTCTATTTCGACGGTACTCACCTTTACGAACATGCCGACCCGCGGCAGGGGTTCCACCCCGAGTGGAAGACATACATCTTCAACTTCGGGAGAAACGAAGTCAGGAATTTTCTGATCAGCAACGCCATGTTCTGGCTCGACAAGTACCATATTGACGGTCTGCGGGTCGACGCCGTCGCCTCGATGCTTTACCTGGACTACGCACGCGAGGAAGGGGAGTGGATCCCCAACAAATACGGAGGGCGGGAGAATATCGAAGCTATCGAATTCCTCAGGCGATTCAACGAGGCGGTGTATGCGGAGTATCCCGATGTGCAGACGATTGCCGAAGAGTCCACTGCGTGGCCCGGCGTATCGCGGCCGGTCTATACGGGCGGGCTCGGATTCGGGATGAAATGGAACATGGGGTGGATGCACGACACGCTCGACTACGTCTCAAGGGATCCCGTCCATCGGAAACATCATCACAATCAACTGACATTCAGCCTTCTGTATGCCTTCTCCGAGAATTTCGTGCTGCCGCTGTCCCACGACGAGGTGGTGTACGGGAAGGGTTCGCTGCTGCGCAAGATGCCGGGCGACGAGTGGCGGAAAATGGCGAATCTGCGCCTGCTGCTGGGCTACCTGTTCCTGCACCCGGGCAAGAAACTGCTGTTCATGGGGGGTGAGTTCGGCCAGTGGGACGAGTGGAACCATGAAAAGAGCCTCGACTGGCATCTGCTGAGCTATCCGCCGCATGACGGGTTGAGGCGGTGGGTGCGGGACTGCAACGATTTCTACAGGACCCGTCCGTCTCTGTACGAGAAGGAGTTTACGGCCGAGGGGTTCGAATGGATCGACTGCACCGATATCGAGAAGAGTCTGATTGCCTTCAACAGGTGGGGCACGGGGGCCGAGGACCTGACGGTGGTGGTCTGCAATTTCACTCCGGTGCCCCGTCACAATTACAAGGTGGGAGTCCCGTGGGGCGGTACCTGGCGGGAAGTGCTCAACAGCGACGCAAAGACGTACGGCGGGAGCGGTCAGGGGAACCTCGGCTGCGTGGAGGCCGCTCCCGTAACGGTGCACGGCAGATACCACTCGCTGTCGCTGACCCTGCCTCCTCTTGCGGTGGTCGCGCTGGAAAAGGAAGCAGGGTGAGAGCCGCCCAACGATGAGGAGCAGGCCTACGCCGCCTGCTCGGGCCCTACCTTCCAGACATCTTCGGCATACTGCCCGACCGCCCGGTCGGATGAAAACCATCCCATCCGCGCCGTGTTCAGAATCGACATCTCCGCCCACGCTCTCCGGTCGCGGTATGCGCGCTGAACACGTTTGCGGCAATCAAGATAGGATTGGAAATCAGCCATGATCATGAAGGGGTCCCCGCCCTCGAGAAGCGAATCCACGATCGGCGCGAAACGCCGGGGCTCTTCGGGACTGAAATATCCCGAACCTACCATGTCGATAGCTTCTTTCAACGGAGCACAGGTTTCGTAACGGCTCCGCGGGTCATAGCCCCGTTGTCGGCTCTGTTGGACCTGGTCGGCGGTGAGTCCGAAAATGAACATGTTCTGTTCGCCGATACGGTCCCGCATTTCCACCGTCGCGCCGTCGAGGGTGCCGATGGTCAGCGCGCCGTTGAGCGCAAGCTTCATGTTCCCCGTACCCGACGCTTCGGTGCCCGCCGTGGAGATCTGCTGCGAGAGATCGGCAGCCGGAATGATAAACTCAGCCAGGGTCACGCAGTAGTTGGGAACGAAATGAACCTTGAGCTTGTCGGCGCACCGACGGTCTTCGTTGATGACGGCCGATACGTTTCCGATCAGCTCGATGATCAGTTTTGCCGCGGCATAGCCCGGCGCCGCCTTGCCGGCAATCAGAACGGTCCGCGGAACGTATTTCGGGGCTTTCCCCGACCGCAGAGCGTTGTAATCGGCAATACACCCGAAGATGTTGAGCAACTGACGCTTGTATTCATGAATCCTCTTTATCTGGACATCGATGAGCGTTTCGGGATTCAGGGAAATGCCGTCTCGTTTCAGTAGCTCCTCCGCCAGGCGAATCTTGTTTCGACGCCTGGCCGCGCGCCATCTTCTCTGGAAAGCGGCATCGTCCTTGAGCGCGCAGAGTCCCTCGAGACGCGAAAGGTCGGTCGTCCACCCCTCTCCGACGGCTTTCGTGATCAGCGCCGACAGCGAAGTGTTGCACTTGTACAGCCATCTCCTCGGTGTTATCCCGTTGGTTTTGTTCCGTATCTTTGCCGGCCAGAGGCGGTGAAAATCGCCGAAAAGACCACTCTTGAGCAACTCGGTGTGCAGGTTCGCCACGCCGTTGACCGAGTGGCTCCCGACGATAGCCAGGTGGGCCATACGAACGAACTTATCGCTTCCTTCCTCGATAATCGACATGCGTCGCATGAGGTCCGGATCCCCGCCGAGACGGCGTGACACCAGCTCGAGAAATGCCTGGTTGATTTCAAAGATAATCTCCATGTGCCGCGGAAGGAGCCTCTGTATCAGGGGAACGGGCCACTTCTCAAGCGCTTCGGGCATAAGGGTGTGGTTTGTATACGCGAAAACCTCCGTAACCGTCTTCCATGCCGTGTCCCAGTCGATCAGGTACTCATCGACCAGCAGCCTCATCAACTCGGGTATCGCAATGGCCGGATGCGTTTCGTTGAGATGGATCGCCGTCTTCCCGGAGAAACGAGAGAAGTCGTCGCCGTTGTCCTTGCGGAACCGTCGGATGATGTCCTGGAGTGAGGCGGAGGTGAAGAAAAACTGCTGCTTCAGCCGGAGTTCCTTGCCGGCCTGCGTGTTGTCGCTGGGATAGAGCACCTTGGATATCGTCTCGCTGGTGAGATGCTTTTCACAGGCGCCGATATAGTCGCCGCGATTGAAGTCCTGTAAGTCCAGCTCGTTGGTGGAATGAGCCGACCAGAGTCGCAGGGTGTTGACGGTGTCGTTCCGGTACCCGGAGACCGGCGTGTCGTAGGGTACGGCAATTACGATTTCGGGATCGAGCCATTGTGTGGGGGCACGATGGGTACTGCCGCGGGGGTGCACCGTACGGCCGTAGAACCGAATCGTGAAGCGATACTCGGGCCGTTCTATCTCCCATGGATTGCCGAACCGAAGCCACCCCTCGGGTACTTCATGCTGCACATGATCCTTGATAAGCTGCTTGAAAATGCCGTATTGATAACGAATCCCGTACCCGATGGACGGAAGCTGGAGTGTGGCCATCGAATCCATGAAACACGAGGCAAGCCGTCCCAGCCCCCCGTTGCCCAGCCCCTGGTCCGGCTCCTGACCGAGAATCTCTTCAAGGCTCATACCCTGTCGGGCACAGACCGTTCGGCACGCATCGCGCAGCCCGAGATTCAGTGCGTTGCTTTCGAGGAGCCTGCCCGGGAGGTACTCCAGCGAAAAGTAGTTGACACGCTTCACGTTGCGTCGGTGATACTGCTGCTGCGTGAGAATCCAGCGCTCGATCAGTCGTTCGCGAATTGTGCAGGCGAGGCTGAGGAACTCGTCGTGCGAAGTCCAGGTGAACTCGTCCTTTGCGAGGCTGTATTCGAGGTTGCTCAGGAAAGATCGCCTGAGTGCGTTCGGGGTTACGCCCTTGTACCGAGTCGACCAGTGGCCGAGACTGCCGCGCCTGCGGCCGGTTTTCTTCTTGTCGGGTCCGGCTTGCACGCTTCTCCTCCTGGTTCGTGGAAAGATCCGCTTTCTCAATGACCGTGTGAAACGGATAATATAAATACACCGCACGTCGCCTCGTATCCCGTATCACAGCGGAAAGGAAGACGAAATAGTATATTCACACGCACGAGAACCTGTTGCGGCGATGTGTCCGCCCCGGGTTCGCTCAAGGGAGACCGGAAGCATGAGATTATTCAGAAGAAACGCCGCGCGAGCAGGGTTGCCGCCGGGTACCCTGGCGCCGGCGGGGGAGAAGAAAGCCGAGCCATCTTCGGTAAACGTGGTGCGGTATTCCGCGGCGGACGGCTGCTCCGAGGAAAGGGTCGACAAAGAGAAAATCGCGCACACGGAAACGGGGCAGGGTGTCATGTGGTTGAACTGTGACGGCCCGGGGGACGTGACGGTGATCGAGAGTATCGGCCGCCGCTGGGGAATCCATGATCTCGTCCTCGAGGATATATGCCATACCGATCAGCGCCCCAAGGTGGAAGACCATGGTGACTACCTCTTCATTGTTCTGAAAATGATCTACCCGGATCCCGCCGGCGACGACATACAAATGGAACAGGTCGTACTCATTCTCAAGGATGGAGGAGTACTCTCCTTTCAGGAACGAGCGGGTGATGTCTTCGATACCGTACGTACACGAATACGGGACGGCAGGGGCAGGATTCGCCGGATGAAATCCGATTACCTGGCGTATTCGCTGATGGATGCAATCGTGGACAACTATTTCGTTGTCATGGAACGGATAGGGGACCGGATCGAGGCGCTGGAGGAGAGCGTAATCCGGCAGCCCGATGCCGAGACGTCGGCGCGAATCCACGAGCTGCGCAGAAGGATACTGTTGCTGCGTCGGTCTGTCAGGCCTCTGCGCGAAGTGGTCAACAGCCTGGTCCAGTCCGAATCCGGCCTCGTTACCAGGCCGGTACGCCCCTTTTTCAGAGACCTGTACGATCACACCATTCAGATAATCGATAACCTCGAGCTGTCTCGAGATTTCCTCTCGGGAATGCTCGACATCTACCTTTCAAGCATGAGCAATCGCACCAACGAAGTGATGAAAGTGCTCACGATCATCGCTACGCTGTTCATCCCCCTGAGTTTTCTTGTCGGCGTGTACGGCATGAACTTTCAACACATGCCCGAGCTGCAGTGGCCGTGGTCCTACCCGGTCCTGTGGGGAATCATGCTGCTGACCGCAATCGGGTTTCTGACCTATTTCAAGAAGAAACGGTGGCTGTGAAGGCAACCTGTCGGGCACAGTGCAGTGCAACTATCGTCGCCGCCCGACAAGCACCATCGGCATAACCGTGCGGTGTTCGCCTGTCCGGATCCGAAGGAGAAAGAACCCGCCGCGAGCGGGCTTCATCCGCGGCGTCGTGCGGTGAAAACCCGCCGGCAGGCGATCATCATGCACCACCGCCCGCACCCGTCCCAGCGGGTCAAGCAGGTCGATATGAACCCGGGCCGCCGCGGGCAGGGTCAGGGATACCGTTGGTGAAGATGAGCCGGCGTTCTCGATTCGTACCGTAGTGCGGGAGGCGTTCCTGGTTCGATTGTCAAGGATCGAGATCGCGGTTGACGGCGGCCGGCGTGTGAGGCTCTCGTGCAGGTCCCGGTAAGGCTCCCGTAGCCCCGAGCGGGAAATGATGTTCCGGACCGCTTCAGGGCGCTCCCCGAGAGGGTAGGCGCCGTTGTTGGTGCCGATATCACCCAGCCCGCGACCTTCGACGGCCCGGTTTCCGACGAACGTGTTCTCTTCGGCGCAACACCAGCTTCCCCACTGCCTGCACAGCCCCTCGTAGACATTCCCCCGGTACGTTACCCCGCTTGTCGCTTCATCGGGATACAACCCCCCGTGGCCGGGGCAGAAGACCGCATGGGGCTCTTTCCCCGCTGCCCGAAGGTAGAGGGGTACTACCGACATTCCGGAATCGTAATTGAAGTTACTGTCTACGACCGTTCCCGGATTGGGTGAAAGCGAATAAATGTGCCCGCCGTCGTTGAAATACTGAACCGGTGCATTGGTTCGATTGGCATGAATTGTGTTGTTCTTCTGCGTGGTGATTTCTTTACTCCATCCCCATCCCAGTGAGACGGCGGTATAGCCCGCCGTCCCGATGTCGTTGTGCGAGACCTCGATTGCTTCGGTCGAAAAAAGGCTCAGCGGGGGGCAGTGGGCAAGATCCAGTGACACTTCACGAATGAGGTTGTCGGTGATCCGGTTGTTCCGGCACAGCTCTTCGCCGCCTTCGAGGAACGGCAGGGGAATGTCGGCATTTATCGAACTGAGATCGACATGCTCGGGGTGGCCCACGATAACCGCGCAGGCGCCGAGATCCCTGAATATGTTGCCGACAATGTCGCACTCCGTGACCCCGTTGACAAGATTGACGCCCGTGCCGCCGCAGTGCTCAAACCGGCATCGTTCAAAGCGTATGTGCTCGGCAAACATCAGTTCGCACGAGCCCTGAATGAGCAGGCCGTTGTCGGAGTTTTTTGAGATGGGCGGAGTGACCACGGCCTCGGGCCCCTGCAGTGTCATGTACCCGCGGGAATCGCCGAGCCGCGGAAGCAGGTACGAATCGTGCTGAAACGCAATTCCCTCGAAAACGACATGCGACACCTTGTCGGCCGATGATGTTCCCGTGCATTTCAGCAGTCCTTCAACGCGCGCGGCAAAGAGGACGGCGTCGCGATGCATGTCGACATCCTCGTGGGGGATGTAGTACAGGTAGTGTTCCGCCCGGTCGAAATAGAATTCACCCGGCGAGTCAAGAAACTCCCGGGCATTGCGGAGCAGATAGGAGTGCCCCGACACGGCCGAAGCGGGAGAACCTCCCCCCCTCAGGCTCTGGGCGACATACCAGATCGGCTGCTGCATTTTCAGGACACCCTGTGCTCCCTCCGGATTGAGATCCTCAATACAGATCTGGTGTACGGTCCAGTTCGAAGTCCGCAACACTTCGGCATCGCGCGGGTTCGAAAACAGCAGGTCGGCCCTGTCGGTATGAAAACCCTCCGGTTTCCCGTTGTAGTCACCCCACCCACCGGCAGCCTCCACCGTGGGCCCGCACGCCATGTAGGCCGGTTTATCGAAAATCCAGGCAGCCCGGATTTTCTTGTCCAGAGTGCATCGGGCACGCCATTGGAGGGAATCGCCGGCGCCAACGGGCTCCCATCCCGTCACCACCTTCGCACCGCTGATAACCGGGAACTCATCCTCGTACGCTCGATACGTGACGGTATGACCGTTGTTCCCCCCGTCTTCCTCGCGCAGCACAAGCGATGAGTCGAGAAAATGGTATCCTCCCCGAAGATACACGACGATATCTTCGGTTCCATCGTTGACCGCGCGCACCTGCTCGACCGCACGGTGGATGCTTCTGAAGGGATTGCCGATGCTGCCGCTGCCCTGTGTGCCGCTTCCCGGCTCGACATACAACTCCCGGGCCGCGGCCGGCGGCGTGATGCAGGCCGGCAGGACAAGAATACCAACGGCATAGCAGAAAACGAAACGTCGAAGGACGGGCATTGTTTCCTCGGAGGTTGGGGGAGCGGCTCCAATCGACAAACGGTGGCGTGTCTTTCGTATTGAAAGGACTCTTGAAAGGATTCGACACCCGACCCCGCGGCATCGACCTCCTTGAGCTTCCCCTCCCCAACGGCGGAAGGGCCTCTTGCGGCACCTCCGCCCATGATCTTCCTTCCCGTGAGCAAAATACTTTTTCTCTCGCATATTCCGTGCCGAATTGATATAATAAGATTCACGCAGCTACTCGGATAGTCGTCGCCGCCCCACTTGCCCGTGCCCGGCCGGGTGCGAGGGTTACCATTGCGGCGGTGTGACGGCGCGCATGGACGGCTCGACTCAGGCCGCGGCGACAGTGACGGGATCGGGGCAGTTGCGGGAAGGGTTCATGCGGTCCGATGTGAGCGACCCGTGGACGCCGGTGAGGAGTCACGTTTCTTTTCTGGTACTTTCTGCGAGGAGAACAGTGTATGCAGGTACGCTGTTGGGGCTCCCGCGGCTCGCTTCCGGTCAGCGGCCCCCAGTATCTGAAGTACGGGGGCGATACCACCTGCGTGGAGGTGCGAAGCGCCGGCGGCCACGTGGTGGTGATCGATGCCGGAACGGGAATCCGTGCCCTGGGCAATCAGCTCGTCGAGCGTAACATCAAGAATTTCGACATGGTATTCACCCATGTGCATAGAGATCATGTCATGGGCTTTCCATTCCTGAGCCCCCTGTTTCAAAAAGGCATGGCCGTCACGATCAGAGGATGCGCCCACGGCAGGCGGGGGTTCAGGGACGTGCTCACGGGGTCGCTGAAAGCACCCTATTTTCCCGTCGGACCCGAAGTGTTCAAGGCGCGTCTATCCGTTCGGACCATCACCTCTCCTCGTTTCACCGTGGGTTCCATGCTGGTACGCACGATTCCCCTCAGTCACCCCAACGGCGGCGTAGGACTGCGGTTTGAGGAACAAGGCAAGGTTTTCGTGTTCCTTACCGACAATGAACTCGCCAACCGCCACAACGGAGGCCTGTCGTTCGATGAATACGCGGCGTTCTCCCGTGATGCCGATTTGCTGATCCACGATGCGGAGTACACGGCGAAAGACTACCGTGCTCATCGCTTCTTCGGCCATTCGCGATACCCCGATACGGTCAAGCTGGCTGTGAAAGCCGGGGCGCGGAGGCTGGGTCTGTTCCACCACAACCGCGAACGCACCGATGCCGAAATTGACGGTATTGTCGACGATGCCCGGAGAATTGCGGAGAAACGACGTTCGGATGTTGAGTGCTTCGCCATAGGAACGGGTTTCGAGCTGACCCTCTGAGAGGCGTGTGTAGTTGCCGGGATCGGACCAGGACCAGATTCTCACCTGGTTTTGTGGTTGTGGATCCTGGTGGTGAGTTGTGGTCAAGGCAAGAGCCGAGGACAAGAGTGGCGGCAAGTGGACTGAGGTAATGGCACCGGCGTATTCAGTTGAATCCCGCATTCATTTGAGACCCGCGAGCGCGGTATCGGAGACAGACTGATGGACTTCGTCCTCGTCCGTCGTCCTCGTCCTCGTATTTTCGTCTTGTATTTCTTCCCCATCCTTCGCACATTCTTCTGGAGCGACCCTCGATCCGGCATACTCGGCTGGTTGTCGTAATCCATAAGCATCCACCGGAAGGATGGCCTTGCGGGCCACAAAATCGATCATCCTTCCCCATACGTTCTCCGAAGAAACGCTCCCATGCCGGCGAGGTCCCGACGAAGCGACACGGGTTTGAGCACCTGGACCGTATTGCTCCATCCAAGTACCCATTGCAGAAGGTCCTTGTCCACCGGGGCCCTCATGGTGAGTATCACACTGCCTTCGGTGTCCTCGCGCAGTTTTTGTGATGGGTGGAATTGTCGCTCCGAGAGCAGCAGCTTCATGTACCCGGGGAATTTCAGGGTCACGTTCCGCGGCCGGGGATCGTCTTCGTCCAGCATGCCGAAACTCGACGACAGACGCTTCTCGATTCTCTCCCGACGCGCTTTCGGTACCACAAACTGCTCGTCAAGAAGTGTTGCCGTCACGATCCGGGAGAGCTTGATGTAGTAGTCGCGGTTCGTGTGACGCTCGGAAATGCAGATGAAGTACAACTCACCTTTGTACACTATCAGTTTCACCGGACATATCGTGCGCGGCACGGGCTTGTCTTTGGCGCTCCCGCGGTAATCCGTCGCGACTTTCCGCCTGGTGACAAGCCCAGTGAGTAGATCGTTGAGCATGGTTCCCCGGAGATTGAAAAGAGAGCGCTCGCCCGGGAAAAACGTGGTCTCGCTCAAGCGTTGATCGAGGTCTTCGAACAGTTCGTAGTCGTCCTGCGAACTCAACTCGGCAATCCCTTCACTGGGCAGACGCCTCGGGTACACGGTCTATGAAGTACACAATATGGATCACGAGAAGGACAACCAGACCAATGTAAATGCGTTTCGATACCGGGCGGGGGGCATTCCCATTTTGTGGCCTCTATTTGTTAACATGTGGTCCGATATTTACAGAAGTTGCAAGCCAGTGGAGATCATCCCACCGACCGGCAGTCTACTTTTACGAGTTCGTGCATACTGCATGCGCTGCAGGTTGCTCTCAAAGTACGCTCTTTCACGATTG